>JBPCNZ010000113.1:0-19596 GCA_051000755.1 Acidimicrobiales bacterium
TAGCTAGTTATCACTACAGACAGGTAAGCCTGACTGCTATGCCAAGTGTTGGATCCCTGCACCTCGGACCTCCTCAGGCGGGAGAGAGTATTGGCCCTACGACGTCACTCCAGCGGAGCCGCACCCAAACGATTTGGCGCCGAGCGGGGCCTGTTGCCGCGTGAGGCGAGGAACAACTACCAGATCACCGATCCGTTGGTGGCCGAGTGGATGCGGCGTATGACGTCCGCCCCGTGAGCAAACCTCCTGCCCGCGTGAGGCTCCTTCGGCCGCTGATAGACCCCGGCCGAAACGGGTAGGGGTCCGGTAGGTCGTCGAGGGACGGCGACCGTGAGGGGGAGCGGCGTATGGCATCGGACGGCTATCAGGTCGGCCCCTGACACCACCCCCCGATTGCCCCAAGCAGATGATCTTCGGTCCGTGCGGCGGCGTGCGCGCCAACGGCGACTGCGAGGTCGTCGATGGCCAGCCCTGCGTGTTCCTCGAAAGCCCCCTCATCCGCTGGCCGGAGGAGGCCAACCCGCCGGCCGCGACGGCCGTGGGCGTGGACAGCGGGCGACCGTTCGTCATCACCGACCTGCACGTGCGGCCCCGCCATCTCGGGTCCCTGCGCGACGTCATTCGCCGCCTGCAAGGAACGTGCGATGCAGTCCTGGTCGGAGATCACGGCGGAACGAGGAACGACTTCCCCCCCGCCTTCGTCGCCGCCGCCATCCTCGCCGAGGGGATCTCCCCGTGGGTCACCCTGTCGTGCCGGGACCGCAATCGGGTGGCACTGGCCGCGGAGTGCGCGGCCCTGGCCGAGATCGGCGTGGCCGGGGTCCACTGCGTTACGGGCGACTGGCAGGGCGTCGCCGGCGGCCAGGGCGAGACCAAAGTGTTCGACCTCGACGCCCTCCGCCTGGTCGATCTGGCCCGCGGCTACGGCCTCACGGTGTCTGTCGCCGCCGCTCCAGCCGCTCCCCCCACCCACCTGCGGGCGGCCCGCCTGGCCGAGAAGGTCCGGGCTGGCGCCCAGCTGTGCCTCGTCAACCACGCCGGCGGTCCCGCTCCCGTCACCCGTTTCGTAGCCCGGGCTCGGGAGTTCGGCGCCGACATTCCCTTCGTTCCGTGCATCCCGTTCCTCTCGGATCGGGCCTCGGTGCAGACCCTGGCGTCCCTTCCCGGGCTGGTCCTCGATCCAACTGCCGTGGACGCGGCTGGCCACGATCCCGAGGGCGCCACCGGTGGGATCACGGTCGCCGTGGCCGAGGCAGCTGCCATGATGGCCATCGATGGTGTCGCCGGCGTGAACCTCTCCGGCTCCGCGTCGAAGGCCTCCGAGGTCGACTCGGCCGAACTCATGGCCAACCTGGGCCGGCGGATCCGTCAGACGGGTGGGCGGGTCCGGACATGACCGACGACGCCGACACCGCCGCCGAGGAGTTCGACACCGAAGCGGCATGGACGGTGGAGATCCTGGCCGAGCTGGCGCCGGACGACGCCATTCCCGGGGCCTGTCGAGGCAGCGGCGACCCGGCCGCCCTCGACTGGCTGGCGGATGCACTCGAGGTCAACCAGGCCACCCGCTTCCTCGACCTGGGCGGCGGTATCGGCGGGCCCGCGGCCTGGCTCCGGCAGCGGCAGGGGTGTGACCCGATCGTCGCCGAGCCCATGATCGATGCTGCCCGGGGTGCCAGGACCCTCTTCGATCTGGCGTCGGTGGCCGTGTCGGACCAGCTCCCCTTCGCCGCCGGGACCTTCGAGGCCACCTGGGCTCTGGCCGTGCTCTCCACGGTGGACGACAAGGTGCTCACCCTCTCGGAGCTGCACCGGGTGATGGCCCCCGGAGGCCACCTCGGTTTGCACGAGTACCTGAGGACGGTCGACCGTCTCGACGATCCCCCGGCGGGCAATGACTTCCTCACCTTCGCTGAGCTCGCCGCCGCCCTCTCCGGCGCCGGCTTCGAGATCGTCGAGGACATCGGCGCCGACCAGCTCGGCTCGCCACCGTCCGACTGGCAGGCGTCCACCGATCAGGTCAAGCACGCCCTCGCCGACCGCCACGCCGGAGCGAAGACGCTCGAGGACAGTCAGGCCGCCGAGGGGCGCTTCGTCGACCTGCTCGCAGATGGGGCGCTCACCGTCCGGCTCATCCACGCCACCCGCCTCTGAGTGGTGGCGCCAGGTCGGGAACCATGTCGCAACCGAACGGACCAACAGCTCGTCTCCCCTACGAGTTGCCGGCTTGGCAAGACTCGAGCCGACACGGCGGCCGCCGCCCTCCACGGCTACTTCCGGGAGCTGATGCTTGGCCACGGCTTGAAGTCGACCTCCGAGAGGGGCACCATGACCGTCGTGCTCGGATGTGGCGGTGGCTGATACCGGGGCCGCGCTGTTGGCGACCTTCGACTATGTGTGGCGCCGTTTCACGGACCGGTTGGTCGGGCTGACCGACGAGGAGTACTTCTGGGAGCCCGTAGCGGGCTGCTGGTCGATGAGGCCCGACAGCAACGGCCGGTGGTCTCTTGACGGCGGTGGCGGTGGTGGCCCGGCTCCCGAGCCGGTCCCTGTTGCCACCATCGCGTGGAGAATCGCTCATCTCGCCGGTCTGGGTCTGGGAGGCTTCGCCGATCGACGCTTCGGCGAGGGGAGCCTCACACCGAACGCCGTCGAGCTCGCCACCACGGTCGAGGCCCTGCCCGGCTTCCTGCAGGCCAACTATGAAACCTGGCGGCGGGGAATGGTCGGACTCGACCACGACGGCTGGACACAACCTCTCGGCCCGAGCTGGGGCCCGTTCGCTGAGGCCTCGACCACGGACCTCGCGCTCCATGTCCTCGACGAGGTCGTCCACCACGCCGCTGAGGTCGGCCTGCTGCGGGACCTCTACCAGCACCGCTCCACCTTCCGGGCGTGAGCGAAACCGACGATGCTGGTCAAGGTCGCAGCGGGCGACACCGTCGGTCGGCTTACGGTCATAGAAGGCCGCCTGGCTCCACGAATCCCTCGCCTGGCAAACAGATCATCGCCAACAACCGAGCCGGCGGCTGGCGCAAGCTCAAGCCTGCACCATGACCGCCGGGCGGGCCCGGGGTTACTTCACCGCCAGGATGTCCGCGGTGCGAATGTCGGGGGCGCTGGCCAGGAGGTCCGGGCCGACCTCGCCGAGGGCGGCGGGGATCTGTCCGTTCAGGTGAGCCTGACGGCCGTCCTCGTCCTAGAAGGCGTCGAAGATCCAGTAGGTGGTGTCGCTGAGCTTGAAGGCGTACCAGGTCACCGTGCCCTGCTCGGCGGCGGCTAGTTCCCGCCCCTGCTTCAAGAAGGCGCCCAGTTCGTCACCCTTGCCGGGCTTAGCCTCGAGCAGTGCCAGCAGTCCTCGATCAACAGTCATAGATCATCCTCTCATTGTCGGTGATGGCGACGCTAGGAGCCACCCGGGCGGTGCGCCACCCCGCACCGCCCGGAGTCGACAGCGCGGGCGGTTGGCTCCAAGCATGTCAGCTGGTAGGGCGCCGGCCCATGGTCCCCGTCACCCCCGGTCGCCGGCGGCAGCGATCACCGGGCCAAGAGACCGAAGCCCCGGCGGGGCGCTCACCTGCGGGGACGAGGACATTCCCCAAACGTCCGTGATGGGCGGCCGGGGCCGAGTCGGACCGGCCCGGTAACATCGAGAGGAGTATGCCTTTGCCCGCCGGCAGCGCCCTCTCGGTGGAGAAGCCGGAGCGGCGCAAACCGAACCGGCGGCGGCGGCTCATCGTGCCGGCTCTGGTGACGGTCGTGGTCCTCGGCGCTGCGGTGCTGGGCTCGTTCCTGTGGACGGCCCATTACATCCATACCGCCACCTCCGGCTTGCAGCCCGCCAACCCCGGTGCCCCCACCCCCGGCCCGAGCGGTGCGGGTGGGGGCGCGGCCGCCAACCAGGCCGCCCTGTTGGCCCAGGTCCATGGCGCCGTGTGGGCGGTCACCACCCTCGACGGCAACGGCAATCCCTCGGTGGGCTCCGCCTTTGCTGTGGTCTCCACCTCCACCCAGACGCTCTTGCTGACCTCCTACACGGTCGTGGCCGCCGCCACCTACCAAACGGCGCCCCCGGTGCAGATCCACCAGGGCGACGGCGCCGATCAGGTGGTGTCGCTACGCACCTGGGACACGGCCCACGACCTGGCCCTGCTGGTGATGGACAAGGGCAACGAGCCCGTCCTCCGCGGCACCAGCGGCGTTCCTCCGGTCCTGGGGCAGCAGATCTACGAGGTGTCGGCGGCGGGCGGCCCGACCGGCGCCATCACCCCCGGCAAGCTGACGGCGGTGGCGGCCGGCACGCTCGATGACGCCGCCCCCCAGGACAACGCTTCCCGGGGAGGGCCGCTGATCGACACCAACGGCGACGCCCTGGGGGTGACCTCATCGACCTATGTGCCCCCGCAACCGGCCGCCACCTCCGGCGCCCATTCCAGCGTGCCGATCCAGACGGCGTGTGGCCAGGTGCTGGTCTGCCCTGGCGGTTCCTTCCCCTGAGTGGCGCCACGCTCGGTCCGCTCCGAGGCCCGGGGCGGAGGGTCGGGTCGGGTGCGGGGGTCGGCCGGGTCCGCTCCGAGGCCCGGGGCCGGATCGGGTCGGGGAGCGCCCGCCGGCAATGCCGATCTCCCCGTTCTGATTGGTGAAAAGGAGCAAGGATGCGCTTTTTCGCGTATCAGAACGAGCAGAGGCAGGGAAGGCCCGGCGTCGAGGGCGCACGTCGCGGGAGGTTCGCCGGTGTCGGGCGATCTCAGCCACGGCCTGCAGTCAGGGGAGCCACAGAGCCCATGGTCCCGGAGCCGGGGAGTTGGGGAGTTGGTGAGTTGGGGAGTTGGGGAGCCTACGGTTGAGCTCTTGTGGAGCTGCGTTGCGTGGGGTGCCGGTCGGAGGTGTCCGAATGGGCCGGGTGGTGCCCGATCTGCGGGCGGGCACTCGACGACGCCGAACCGATAGCCGCAAGCGGACCGATAGTCGCAACGGGCCCCGCGACCGGCCCCGCAACCCCGGCGGCCGAACCGGCGACGGGCTCGACGACCCGGACCCCCGGGCCGGCGGCGCCTCCGAGCGGGCCAACACCAGCCAAACCGCCCGACCGGCTCAGGCCTGTTCGTGGACGTCCGAGCCGTCGGGCGCTGCGAGGGATGGGGGTGACCGTAGTTGCCGTAACGGTCCTGGCCGGCGCCACCGCATGGGGGCTCACCGCAAACAACGACAACCGCAACCATAACCACAGCCCGGCGAACGGTCACCTGCCGGCCTCCCTGCGATCACAGTTGCTGTTCGTCGCCGACCGGGGCCGCACCGCCATCGTCCGCGCCGACGGCACCACGATCAACGACTTCCCCGGGCTCGCCGCCACCGGCTACCCCTTCCAGCCCCTGGACACCGGAGACGGTCTGGCGGTGTTCGTCCACGACAACCAGGCCTACCGGGTCTCTGCGTCAGGTGGGCCGCCCCAGCACATCGGTGCCGCCACATCCATCTTCCCCGCCGACGGTGGTGCGGTCGGTCTCCAAGTCGGCGGCAACGGCGAGCCCACCTTCGTGGAGTACATGGCAGCCGACGGCACCATTCCCCAGCCGGGGACCTCCTCCACCCAACTTCCCCTCGGCTCCACCGCCGTGGCCCGGCTTACCGACGGCCTCCTGGTCCTCTCCAACCCCACCCAGTCCCGGCCGCCGCGGTTCCAGCTCATCGAGGCCCATTCGAGCCTGACACTCGGATCCCTCACGGCCGTGGTCGGAACCCACCAGAACTGGGTCGCCGGGCTCAGTTGCCCACCGAAGCCGGGATACGGCTGCGGGCTCCATCTGATCGACACGGCCGGCAACACCGACCGGTTGGTCAGGGCACCGGACGGTTTCACGGGGTTCGCCGATGGGGGTCGTTTTTCTCCGGATGGATCGCTGTTGGCCGCCTTTGTCTACGACGCTGCTCCTTCGAATCCGGCAAGGATCCATCTGGCCCTGATCCGCACGAGCACCGCCACCGTGTCGGTCGTCGGGCCACTGCTTCGCGTCGCCGGGTCGGCTATCTGGAGCACCGACAGCCACTGGGTGTTCTACGGCGGGCTCACCGGCCCCCTGTTCGCCGAGCAGACCTCCACCCACGGGCCCGTCGGGACCTCGTGGAAGCTCCCGCTGGAGAGCTCCTTCGCCGTCACGGCCCTCTGAACACCGCCCGCCGCAGACGGCCCGGCCCCGCCTCCCCCGGGCCGCCGAGGCCCGGACGGCCAGCTACGGCACCGGCTACGTCCCCGGCGGGCTCGACGGGCTGGTGGTGCCGAAGTTGGGCGGCGGGCTGGTCGGCGGGTATAGGCCCGGCGCCCCCGATGTCGGCGGGTACAGCGCCGACGCCACAGACGTCGACGGCGCCAACGCCGTGGGCGGGGCCGGATCGGGCGGCAGGACGGGCTGGTTGCCCCCGACCGACACCGGCGCCATGGACGGCCCCGGTTGCAGGCCGGCGGGTTGGGCCGCGGGGACGTTGAGGGGCGCAGGGTTGACGAACGCAGTCGCCGGGGACCCGGCGAGCGCCGCGATCATGAAGTTGTGCCAGGCCATGGCCGGATAAGTCGCCCCGTAGACCTGCACCCCCTTGACGTTGAGCATCGGGGTGTTGTCGTTGTTGCCGTAACCCATCCAGGACGCGGCCGACAGCTGGGGGGTGTAGCCGACGAACCAGGCGTCGGTGGGCCCGTTGGCCGTTCCCGTCTTGCCGGCCGCGGGCCGGCCGATGATGGCGGTGGGGTTGCCCGTGCCGTGCTGGATCACCCCTTGGAGGACGTTGGTCACCGTGTCGGCCACCGCCGGGGTGAGCACACGGGTCCCCTTCGGGTGGGCGTCGTCGTAGACCACGTTCTTGGCCGCGTCGACGGCCCGCACCACCGGCGACGGGTCCATGCGCAGGCCGTGGTTGGCGAAGGTGGCATAGGCCGACGCCATCTCCAGGGGCGACACCGGGTTGGCCCCCAGGGCGTAGGACACCCCGAAGTCGCTCTCGTCGTAGGCCGACGACACGCCCAGGTTCTTGGCCATCTCCGCCACCGCCTTGACGCCGACCTGTTGGATGACCTGGGTGTAGACGGTGTCGATGGACTGCCAGGTGGCGGTGGTCAGGGTGAAGTTGCCCGATTCGCCCCCGTCGTTGCGGATCACGCACACCCCGCCGCAGCCGGGGACGGTGGTCGAGGCCGGCCCGTAGTAGGCGGTCTGCGGCCCTATCCCCTGGGCCAGGGCGGTGGCCAGCACGAAGGGCTTGAACGAGGAGCCCGCCAGGCGGCCCGAACCGCCGCCCTGGACGATCGACTTGGGGTTCGTCTGGCAGGTGGACGGCACGACGACGGTGACCGGTGGGGGCGCAGGCTGGGGGCAGCCGCCCAGGGCGATGTCGACCTGGGACACGTCGTAGCCGCGGCCGCCGACGAGCGACGACACGTAACCGGTGTCGGGCGCTACCGACGCCAGAGCCATCTGCAGCGGCGGCTTGGTGCCGCTCAGCTGGGTGGCCACCGCCGCCTCCCCCGCGGCCTGGTCCTTGGGGTCGAGGGTGGTCTGGATGCGCAGACCACCGTTGTACAGCTCGTCGTAGCCGATGCGCTGCTCGAGGTACTGGCGCACGTAGTCGAGGAAGTACCGGTATCTGCTCGGTGGCAGCTGGGGCGGGTAGACGAGGGTCACGGCCGGGTTGGGCTTCGCTCCCTCCGGGGCCTGGACCAGCCGCTCGGCCATCGCCGTTTGGTACTGGCCCGGGCTCAGGTATCCCTGCTGGCGCATGAGGCCGAGGACGGTTTCGCGGCGATCCTCGCCGGCCTGGAGGTCGAAGAGCGGGTCGTACTGGCTGGGGGCGGGCAACACCCCGGCCAGGGTGGCCGCCTGGGACGCGTCCAGGTTGCTCACCGGGGTACGGAAGTAGGCCTGGGCCGCGGCGCCGACACCGTAGGCCCCCTGACCGAAGTACACGATCGACAGGTAGCGGTGGAGGATCTCGGTCTTGGTGAGCTGCTGGGCCAGGGTCCGGGCCACCACCGTCTCCTGGAGCTTGCGCTTGAGGGTGCGGGACCCGTTGGTGTAGACGATCTTCACGTACTGCTCGGCGATGGTGGAGCCGCCCTGCACCGTCCGGCCCGACGACAGGTCCGCCCACGCGGCACGCACGATACCCCTGGTCGACACCGGGCCCTCGTGGTAGAAGTTGCGGTCCTCGGAGGCGACCACCGCGTCCTTGAGGACCGCCGGGATGGCGGCCTCGTTGACGGGGACGTTGCTGCCGGCGGCGGCGCGAAACTCCCCGATCACCTGCCCCGTGGCGTCATAGACGTCGCTGGCCTGGGCGCCGAAGCTGGAGCGAACCGGCTGGGGGAGGGTGGCCGGCACCGGCAGGTTGGTGAGGGCGACGAGGGCCGTCCCCGCCATCAGGATCGGGGCGCAGACGACGCAGACCACGACGACGACCACCCAGCGCAGGACACCGAACATGACTGCTCACGGCCCCCCGGTTGGGGAGGGAACCGACGGATAGGGAGCCGTGGGGTAGGGACTGGTGGGGTAGGGAGTGGTCGGGTACGGAGTCGTCGGGTAGGGAGACCCTCCGAACGGCAGGGGCGTGGTCGTCGTCGTTGGCTCCGGTGGGGCCACGCACTGGGACAGGTTGAGGGGCACGGGCTGGCCGCCAACGCCGGCCTCGAGGGGCTGGTCTCCCGCTTGGTCACAGGTCGGTGTCCACGTCGCCTGTCCCAGGGCGTCCGTGACGGTCGGATTGGGGGAGGGGATCTGCCATGCCCCCTGGCCTTGCAGCTGGACCGACAACCCCGCCGCCGGCTGATTGACCACGGATCCGTCGGCCTGCACCACGCGCGAGGTGACCTGGACGACGACCTGGGCCGGCTCCCCGCTCACCGGCGGGTCGGGAGCGATCGCCGACTGCACCAGGGGGGTCGAGAAGCTCGTCAGCTGCAGGGTGAGGGCCCGGTTGCCCTGCCCGGCCAAGAAGAACGTCGTCGGCGTCGTCTGAGCCATGGTCGGCGGCAGCCACGTCCGGACGCTGTAGCTGCCTCCGGGCACCCCCCGCACCGCCCAGGAGCCGCCCGGGCCGCTGGTGATCGAGGCCCGGGTCGCCACGCCGCTCACCATGCGGTCGATCTCGACGGTGGCGCCTGGCACCGGTCCCTGGGGTCCCTCGACCGTCCCTGTCAGCGTGGCCTGCCCCTGACCCAGGCTGGGGGCGCCGTTGTCGGCGGTGGCGGTCGGCGGCGGTGCCGTGTCGGAGGGGCTGGGCGCCTGCGGGCTTGATACCGACGACTGGCCACAGCCCGACATCCCCAGCATCACCCCTCCTAGGAGCGCCATCTTCCGCCACGGTCCAAGATGGCCACGATGGCCCGGCGTCCGCGTGGCCATCGCCAGTTTCTCAGCGCTTCTCGACCGCCAGGTAGTCGCGCTCGGCGGCTCCCGTCCACAGTTGCCGGGGCCGGTAGATCTTTGAGTCCTGCTCGAGCATCTCCTGCCAGTGGGCCAGCCACCCTGCGGTCCGGGGGATGGCGAACAGGACGGTGAACATCTCGGTCGGGAAGCCCATGGCCTGGTAGATGAGACCCGAGTAGAAGTCGACGTTGGGGTACAGCTTCCGGGACACGAAGTAGTCGTCGGAGAGCGCCACCTCTTCGAGTTTGAGGGCGATGTCGAGCAGCGGGTTCTTCCCGGTGACCTCGAACACCTCGTCGGCCACCGTCTTGATGATCTTGGCCCGGGGGTCGTAGTTCTTGTACACCCGGTGGCCGAAGCCCTGCAGCTTGCCCTTGCCCTCCTTGACGTCGGCGATGAACGCATCGACGTTGTCGATGGAGCCGATCTCATTCAGCATGCGCAGCACCGCTTCGTTGGCTCCGCCGTGGCGGGGGCCGTAGAGGGCGCTGGCCGCGCCGGCGGCCGCCGAGTACGGGTCGGCGTGGGAGGACCCGATGGTGCGCATGGCCAGGGTCCCGCAATTTTGTTCGTGGTCGGCGTGGAGGATGAAGAGGACCTCGAGGGCCCTCGAGAGCACCGGATCGACCTCGTAACGGGGTTCGGCGATCTTCCACATCATGGCCAGGAAGTTCTCGCAGAACCCCAGTGAGTTGTCGGGGTACACGAAGGGCATCCCCAGGCTGTAGCGGTGGGCCCCGGCCGCAATGGTGGGGGCCTTGGCGATCAGGCGCACGATCTGGCGGTGCCGTATGTCGGGGTCGGTGACGTCCTTGGCCTCGGGGTAGAACGTCGACAGGGCGGCCATGCCCGATACCAGCATCCCCATGGGGTGAGCGTCGTAGTGGAACCCCTCGTAGAAGCGCTTGCGGAAGTTCTCGTGGATGTAGGTGTGGGTCCTGAGCTCCTCGGTCCACGTGTCCAGCTCGTCGGCGGTGGGGAGCTCGCCATAGAGGAGGAGGTAGGCGACCTCGGTGTAGCTGGACTGCTCGGCCAACTGCTCGATGGGGTAGCCGCGGTAGCGCAGGATCCCGGCCTCGCCGTCGAGGTAGGTGATGGCGCTGGAGGCCACGGCGGTGGTCAGGAACGCCGGATCGTGGAACCAGACGTTCGGGAGGAGCTTGCGGAACGCATCCGCTGACACGCCGCCATCGTCGATCGGGATTTCCACAGTCTCGCCGTTGCGGTTGTCGGTGATGGTGATGGACTCGGCCACTACTCCCCCTCAGGAGATCGTTGCATGGTTGTTTGCCGTGGCATCGTACCCCTGTCGGCTCAAAGCCGATCCTCGGCTCCTCCGCAGGTGACGGATGACCCCGGACTGGACGGCCATCGTCGCGCCCAGGATGGCCAGGGCCACGATGCCGTCGGCCCAGAAGTGGTTGCCAGTCACGACCACCACGGCCATGGTGAGGACCGGGTGGGCGATGAACGCCCACCGCCACCGGCTGGCTCCCGCCCCGCAGATCATGACCGCCACGAGGGCGGCCCAGGCCACATGGACCGACGGCATGGTGGTGAGGACCCCCGGGTCGCTGGCCCCTGGCGGGTAGACGAACTGGTGGAACCGGGCCGCGGTGTCGACGAACCCGAAGCCGGGGGTGAGCCGGGGCGGCGCCACGGGGATGGCCTGGATGAAGGCACAGATCCCCGTGACGGCGATCAGGGTGACCAGGTAGTGGGCGAAGCGGTCCCGGTGGCGCCAGAACAACCAGGTCAGGGCGGCGCACAACCCGGGGAAGTCGACCCAGGCGTAGTAGCGGTTGGCCGCCTGGACCAGCCAGGGGGCATGGAGAGCCAGGCGCTGGAAGGACGCTTCCGACGGGACGTGGACGGCCTGTTCGATGTGGACGATGGCCCGGCCCCGCCGCAGCGCGCCGGCGGTGTGGACGATGAGGAGGTCGAGGGCGAACTGCCAGAGGGCGTAGAGCCCGATCACCCCGCCGGCGACCAGCAGGTAGGGCGCCACGGCCCGGAGCCGGCAGCGCCCGTCGGGGCCGACCCTCGGTCCGAGGCCCAGGAGTACCAGGCCGGCCGCGACCAGCCCGGCGGCGAGGGTCAGGGCGAAGCGGACCGACCACATGGTCAGGCCACGTTGCCAAGGGGCGGTCCCCCGGGGCAACACCAGTGGTCGGGCGACCATCCGGGCCACGGCGCCTGACATGATCGAGCCCATGGATGCCGAGTCGAACCTCGATCTTTCCGAGATCCGCCGCCAGATCGACGACGTGGACCGCCGCCTCATTGGTCTCCTGGCCGAGCGGTCCCGGCTCGTGGGCGACGTCGTCCACTACAAGCGTGCCCGGCACATGGCCGTGGTCGACCGGGGACGCGAGGACGAGATGCTGCAGCGGATCGCCGACACGGCCCGCGAGTCCGGGGTCGACCCCCGGGTCGCCCAGCAGGTGCTGCGGACCATCATCGACGGGTTCACCCTCATCGAGGTGGAGGAGCTCGGGCCCGACGACGTGTGAGGCTGGCCGGTCAGGCCGCTCCGCTCGTTGTTGCTGGCGTCGAGAGGGCGTCCCTGGCGGTGTGGGCCGGTACGGCCTTCGCCTCGTCGTCCATGTCGTGATCGCCCTGTGGGCAGTGGCGGCCCTGGCCGTGATCGGCGGCACCAACCTGCTCCGGGTCATCTCCGTGCGGATCCTGCGGATGGCGACGGCCGTCGTCCTGATCGGCCTGGCCGCCTACAGCGCTGTGACCGCCATCGTCGGCTGACGCTACGACCAGCCTCTCAGCTGACGGTGGCGGACCGATCGGGGTAGCCCAGCCGGCGATGCTCGGCGTGATAGATGGCCTGGTCGAGCAACTCGGCCACATGGTCGTCATAGAGGGCATAGACGACGCTGCGTCCGTCCCGGTTGCCGTCCACCAACCCCAGGTTCCTCAACAGGCGCAGCTGGTGGGACACCGCCGACTGCTCCATGGCGACGGCGGTGGCTAGCTCGCTCACCGTGCAGGGACCCTGCCGCAGCCGGGTCAGGATCTGCAGGCGGCTGGGCGTGGCCAGCGCCCCGAAGGTGGCGGCCACGGTCTTGGCCGTGGCCGTGTCCATCTGCCGTCGGGTCTCCCGTTGCACAGTCGAGTTGGTGCGACCTTCGACCCCGTGACCCACACCACCATCATAGCCACTGGCATGCATGAAGACTTGTTCATTCCGTCCTTGTACAGTGGCCGTCATGTCGTCGACCTTGACCGAACCGGCGACCGCCCCGCCTCCTCCGGTCCTTCGCGCGGTGCGCGACGTGGCCGAGTTGGGCGACGTGCGCTGGTCGGCCGCCTCGGTCGTGGCCTTCGTCCTCGCCGCGGCCGCATCGGCCACGGGGATGCCCGCCTGGGTAGCGGGCGCATTGTTTGCCGGCTGCTACGTGTCCGGCGGGTGGAAGCCCGGCCTGGCGGGCCTCCAGGCCCTGCGCCACCGGACCCTCGACGTCGACCTGCTGATGGTCGTCGCCGCGGTGGTGGCCGCCGCCATCGGCCAGACCCTCGACGGGGCATTGTTGATCATCATCTTCGCCACCTCCGGTGCGTTGGAAGCGATCGCCACCAAGCGCACGGCGGACTCGGTCCGCAGCCTGTTGCACCTGGCTCCCGAGCGGGCCACCCGGCTCGGCCACGACGACCACCAGGAGGCAGTCGACACCGCCTCCCTGGCCGTCGGCGACGTGATCGTCGTCCGGCCCGGGGAGCGGGTCGGCGCCGACGGCACCGTGGTCAACGGGTTCAGCGACGTCGACCAGGCCACCATCACCGGTGAGTCACTCCCGGTCGACCGGCAGACCGGAGACGAGGTGTTCGCCGGCACCCTCAACGGGTCGGGGACGCTTCGGATCCGGGTCACCCGCCGGGCCGCGGAGTCCGTCGTAGCCCGGATCGTGGCCATGGTCGACGAGGCCAGCGCCACCAAGGCGGCCACCCAGTTGTTCATCGAGAAGATCGAGCAGCGCTACTCGGTGGGGATGGTCACCGTCACCCTGATGTTGCTGGTCGTGCCGTTGCTCCTCGGGGCGGCGTTGCTCCCCACCTTGCCGCGGGCCATGACCTTCATGATCGTGGCGTCCCCGTGCGGGGTGGTGCTGGCCACTATGCCGCCGCTGCTCTCCGCCATCGCCAACGCCGGCCGCCACGGCGTCCTGGTCAAGTCGGCGGTCGTCATGGAGCGGCTGGGGATGACCACCCAGGTGGCGTTCGACAAGACCGGCACCCTCACCGAGGGCCGCCCGCGGGTGACGCAGGTGACGCCGGTCCCCGCCGGCGGGGCCGTGAGCGGGACCGGGGTCGGCGGGGACGAGGTGCTGGCCTTGGCGGCCGCCGCCGAGTACCCGAGCGAACATCCCCTGGGGCGCGCCGTCGTCGCGGCTCTCGACGACGACAGAACCATCGCCCCGGCCCAGGAGTTCCGGGCCCTTCCCGGACGCGGGGTGCAGGCGGTGGTGGGCGGGCGGAGGGTGATCGTCCGGCGACCACAATCGGAGGACACCGCAGCGGTCCGCGCCCTGGTGGACGACCTGGAGGGCAGAAGTCAGACCGCCGTCGTCGTTGAGGTCGACGGTCAGGCCGCCGGCGTCCTCGGTCTGGCCGATCAGGTGCGGCCGGGGGCGGCCGCGACCGTCCGGGAGCTGGCGTTGACAACGGGGGCACCTCCGGTGCTCCTCACCGGTGACAATCAGGCCGCGGCCACCGCCCTGGGCGGACAGGTGGGGATCGCCGACATCCGATCCCGTCTGCTCCCCGAGGACAAGGTGGCCGCCATCAAGTCGCTCGAGGCAGACGGCGCCCGCATCCTGCTCGTCGGCGACGGCATCAACGACGCCCCGGCCATGGCCGCCGCCCACCTCGGTCTGGCCATGGGACGAGCGGGATCCGACCTGGCCCTCCAGACCTCGGACGCGGTGATCGTCAGGGACGACCTCGGCACCGTCCCGGCGTTGATCACCCTGTCCCGGAAGGCTCGCACCTTGGTGATCGAGAACTTGGTGATCGCCGCCGCCGTCATCGTCGGGCTGGTCACCTGGGATCTGGCCGGGCACCTGCCACTTCCGCTCGGCGTGGCCGGACACGAGGGCAGCACCGTGGTCATCGGCCTCAACGGGCTCCGCTTGCTCCGCCGGGGTGCGTGGCCCAAGTCTCGGGCGTGAGCCTTCCGCCTGGGCCGTCGCCCGGCCACCGCCCGCTACACGGGTAGGGGCGGGTCGAGGACCTGGCCGGTCTGTTCGTCATCGCCAGGATCGCCCTGTCGAGCTTGCTCGCCGCCGGCGCCGCCATTGCCCACCTCATTCGTCCGCACTCGGTGCCTCACCTGGGAGCCGTGGCTGCCGCCGTCGTCGGTTTCAACCCGACCTCGGCCTCAGGGGCCGGTGTTGGTGACGGTCACCTGGTTGAGCAGGTCGAGCATGAGTCCCCCCGCGTTCGGCGTGGGAGGGTAGAAGCCGACCTCCAGGTGGGGACCCGTCGAGATGCCGACGATCCCGTTGCCGACCTCCGTGATCTGTTGGCCGGCCACGACGTGGGTGCCGACCGGCACCAGGTCGGGGCCGGCGTGGCCGTAGTAGACGGTCCGGCCGGTCAGCGGCCCAGCGGTGATCTGGAGCACCGGGCAGTTCGGGCCGAAGCCGGAGATGCCCTCGTCGATGATGGTCCCCGAGCCCATGGCGAACTCCGGCGTTCCGCCTGGCGCGTCGTAGTCGACACCCTCGTCGACGCTCCCGCCGTGGAGGTATTGCGGGGGAAGGGGCAGGGCGATGCCACTCGACAAGGTGGCGCACGAGGGCGGCGTCGGCGAGGATGGGAGGCCGTGAGGCGGTACGGCAAGTCCCAGCCCATGGGCTCGACCGAAGCCGGCGAGCTGGGGCGAAAAGACCGGCGAGATCCGCACGATGGCACTGCCGGGGGTGGCGCCCGTGGTGGCGGCGCCCGTAGTGGGGGCGCCCGTAGTGGGGGCGCCCGTGGTGGCGGCGCCCGTGGTGGCGGCGCCCGTGTTGGCGGGGTCGCTGCGGGTGGCGTTGATCATCAGTCCGCCCCCGATGTAGACGCCCTCGTGCTGGACGTCGGTGGTGCCGAAGAAGACCAGGTCGCCCGGAAGCAGCTCGGACACGGGCACGGCCACCGACCACGACTCCTGACCGCCGGCCGGCCGCGGGGTGGTGACACCGGCTTTGTTCCACACGAACTGGGTGAGCCCGGCGCAGTCGAAGCTGCTCGGGCCGGTGGCGCCACTCACCTCCGGCTTGCCCAACTCGGAGAACGCCCAGTCGAGCGCCACCGCCGCCGTGTTCACCGGCGGCGGCAGCGGCGCCGTCGGGGCGAACTGCAGCGGGGCTGGGCCCCCCTGGTCCTGACTGGCCTGGTCGGCCAGAAGGGTCTTCTCGGCGGTCAGGGCGGCGGCGCCGGAGGACGCCAGGGCCGCTGCCTGAGTTTGCAGTTGGAGAGTCTGGGCGCTCGCCGCTGCGTAAGCCTGCTCGGCCCCGGCCGCCGCCGCGCGAGCCGACCGCTGCGCGGACCGGGCGTCGTTGCTGGCGGCGCCGGCGGCGACGACTGCTCGTTGGCGGGCGGCGAGGATGCCGGTAGGGGACAAGGCGAGCTGCATGCCGGCAAGGGCCGCGGCCATGTCGTCGCCGCCCGTGAGGTTGGCTTGGGAGAGATCAGGCGGTGACCCGTTCATGTACAACGACCGCGTCGCCTGGCGGAGCGCCCCCTGGAGTGACGTGGCGCTGGCCCGCTCGGCACTGGCCGTGGCCGCCGCCGACACCGAACAGGAATCGGCTGCGGCCGCGGCCGCCTGCGCTCGGTTGGCGCGGGTCAGGTCGGCGGTCAGGGTGCTGCTGAGGCTCGAGAGCAAAGGCTGGATCGGTGTCGTCCGGTTGGCCGCGTCAAGCAACGTGACCGCTTTGGTCAGGAGAGCCTGCGGGTCCTGGCCGGCGGTTATCGTTGGGCTGACCGTCGGAACGGCCGGAAGGCCCGGAACGGGCGGCAGAGCGGGAACGGGCGGCGGGCCCGGAGCAGCCGGTCCGGTCGTGGCAGGAGTCAGAGATGCAGGTGCCGCGGAGGCGGGAGACCCGACGCCTGACATCGCCGCGACCACCGCCACCGTGAGGATGAGAGCCGCTGATCGGCGCGCCCGGACGGCACGCCACCGCACCGGCCATACCCGTGACCGGACGGCCACCCCAGTCGTCGAGAGGGTCATCGGCTCACCCCGGCTAACGGGTCGCAATGACCGCCTTGATCACCCGTTCTGATGCCCGAGGACGGTAGCACCCGCCCGCCACAAAAGTCGCCGGGCCCTGGCGGGCGGCGGACGCGCCCCTGTTCAGGCCCTAGGAAGATGGGCTGGTTGGTATGCGAGCTTGGCGGCCAGGCGTCCACGAGAGGTGACATCGAGCTTGGTGAAGATGTTGTGCAGGTGGTACTCGACGGTCTTGACATTGACGATCAGCTCCGCCGCCACCTCGGGGTTGCTCATGCCTGAGACCACCAGGGTGGCCACCGACCGCTCGTGGGGGGTGAGCTCATGACTTGGTTCGTTGCGGAGGCGCGGAGTCAGGCCGCAGGCGGCCTGCTCGCGCCCGCAGCGTTCGAGGAACGGCCGGGCATAGCGGCCTCCTGGGCCCCTGCGACATGGTCCTCCGCCGTCTTCCACTGTCCCTGGGCGGCAAGAGGGAAAGCGGCCACGGCGTGGACCAGGGCGAATTGCCACACCAGGTCGGCGTCGCGGGCCAACGAGACGGCCATCTGGCTGTGGGCGGTGGCCTCGGACCAGAGGCCCATCCGGTACTCGGCGTCGCCAGATAGAACAGGGCGATCAGACGCAGGTGCAAGGGGCCCCGTTGTCCCAGACCGATCTCGGCCCGGACCAGGTCATCCTGAGCCAGGGCCAACTGGTCGGTCCACAGGTGCGACACGCCCTGGCCGACCAGGGCGTCGAGATGTTTCGCGCCGAGCTCATCGCCCGGCGTGGCCGCCTCGATCGTCGCCACGCCCAGGGCTTCGTCGGACCGGCCCAGGGCGCCGAGCCCGAGGCACAGGGCCGTCGTCGCATCGGCAACGGCGTGGCGCTCGGTCGCGTCGAGAGCCCGCCGGGCCCAGATGACGGTCTCCTCCCCTCGACCGCGGTTGACGGCCAGGTGGGCGAGGTCGATGGCGAGGCGCGCCGCGAGGACCTTGTCGTTGGTCCGATCACAGGTGTCCCAAGCCGTGCTGAGCAGCCCGGAGGCCTGGTCGGCGGCGCCGGAGAACACGGCGAGGTGGCCGAGCACGTAGTCGCGGCGGGCGCTGGGACCGAAGCGCTCGACCTCGGCCACGTGAGCGGCGGCTTCGGCCACGTTGTCGAGCATGATCAGGCACTCCACTGCTTCGAGGCGCCAACGCTGCTGGTCCTCGGGTTCGGGAGCCAGACGTCCGGCTGCGGTGAAGGCCTCAGCGGCCGACGCCCAAGCTCCGGACGCCGCCTGCCGGCGACCAAGGTCGGCCGCTTCCGCGGCCAGCTTCGGGTCGTCGCCCGGACTGGCCGCCACCCGGTGCGCCAGTACGGCGTCTTCCGTGCCGGCCACACCCGCTGCCAGGAGTGGAGGCGGGATCGACGACCCGGACTCAGATCGAAGTACACCGCCGCCCGAGCCAGCCAGTGAACGAACCTGGCCTCCTCATCGCCGGGTGCCGGGATGCTGAGCAGTTGGGCGTCGATGGCCTCGTCCACGCAGCGCAGTGGGTCGGCCACCCCGCTGATCTCCGCCGCGTCGCGGATCCGGCAATGGAAGCCGAGGACGGCCATGGCCGTCACCAGCTCGCGGGTATCGGGAGAACAGCGCACCAGGCGGGCCGTCACCAGGTTGGCGAACGACCTGAGTGCCGGCAGAGAAACCGCCGGTCGCCGTTGGAGCTGGCCCTTGTCGAGCTTGTGGATCAACGCTCCGGCGTAGAGAGGGTTGCCTTCGGTGTGAAGGTGGAGACGTCGGGCGGCCGGAGCGCTCAACGGCACCTGCAACCTCTCATCACCGCCGAGCGCAGTGGTGCTCGTGGTCGACGCCAGCGGCCCGGCGACGCTGTAGTCGAAAGGAAATCGTGCATCTCAAGAAACGCCCAATCCGGTGTGCAACGAGATCTGGACGATGAACGCCGACGGCAGCGATCAGACCCGGATCGTCTATGGGGCCGATCAGCGCAACCGCTTCCCCAACTGGTCGCCTGACGGCACCAGGATCGTCTCCCAGCGCGCCGCCCTGGACGGCTCCTCGTCGACGACGACAGACGCCGGAGCAACCTCCGCCAGCCTCGACCAAGAGGTGACCGGCCGAGCGCCGTCAGTCGGCGGGACCGCCCAGTTCGTAGCGGTAGATGTTGGTGTCCCGGAGCTGGAAGCCGATCCGCTGGTACAAGCGGTTGGCTGCCTCCCGGGACGGCCGGGAGGTCAGCTCCACGGTCCGGGCACCGGCATCACGGGCTACGTCCAGGGCGAGCCGGCTGAGCGCCTCGCCTCCCCCCTGACCCCGGACCGCGTCGTCAACGATGACGTCTTCGATCCAGGCCCGGACGCCAGAGGGGATCCGGAACAACGCCAGCGTCAGCGTGCCCACGATCGGCCCGTCATCGGCGACCCGGGCCACCAGGAGCCGGGTGGCAGGCGAGCGCACCATCTCCTCCAGGGCGTCGGCATCGGGTGCGGGGGCCGAGCGCGACAGCTGCGGGAGCAGTCGGGCGATGGCGTTAACCAACTCGTCGGTCACCACGTGGACCTCGGAGATCTTGAGCACGCCCGGAACGTAGCGGGAGCCGTGGCCACCTCGCCACGCCGAATCTCTCGACGGTTCTGCGCTCGGTCGTGTCGGACCGCGTCGGGCGGGTCGTGGCGAGCCAGGAGCGCGAGGCGCGCACCCGGGCGAGTTTCGGGCGCCTGTTCTGGCTCTGATTTTGCCCTGGAATGAACCCTGGAATGAACCGAACGTTCCGGTTTTCTCGGCCTCGCGAACCGAAGTTCGCGCTATGCGGAATCGTCGGTTCACGACCGAGCGGAAAGCGATACAAACGGTTCACGCCGGTCGCCGGCCGGCCCCGGTCGCCCGCAGCGCCAGACGCCGGTCGCCGGCCCGCCCCGGTCGCCTGCGGCGCCGGACCCCGGTCGCCCCCGCGAGCCCCGCAC
>JBPCNZ010000114.1:0-9989 GCA_051000755.1 Acidimicrobiales bacterium
GCCCGGCGCCGGCCCGGATCGTGGTGGCCGCCGGCTCGGGGGGGACCGCGGCGGGGTTGCTGACCGGCATCGCCGCCCGAGGGTGGCCGACGAAGGTGGTCGCCGCCGCGGTCAGCCGTTCCGCCGCGGCCACCGGCGCGGTGATCGCCGACCTGGCCAGCCGGTGCGCGGCCGGCGTCGGCCTGCCCCCGCCCTCCGGTGACGGACTGGAGCTGGTGGACGCCATCGGACCTGGATTTCACCGGGCCGGACCCTCCGATCGGGCTGCTGCCGACCTGGCCCTGGCCACGGAGGGACTGCTCCTCGACCCCACCTACACGGCCAAGGCCATGGCCGCGACCATCGAACTGGCCCGGGGGGCCACCCTCGAGGGCCGCACCGTCTTCTGGCACACCGGGGGCGTGGTCGGGGCCCTGGGTGCCTTCTGCACTCTGGGCTTCCTCGGCCCGCTGGGGCGTTTGGAGGATCCATGAGCAATCGCCCCGCCGGGTTCCCGACCGCATCGGCCGCCCAGGAGCTGATCGACGGGGCGTTCGCCCTGGAGACGTCCTACGCCGCCGCCATCCACGACGGGCTCAACCTGGCCGACCTGGCCCACGTCCTCGACCTCCGGGCCCGTGACGTCATCCCCGAACCGGCAGCCGTCGCCCTGCTCGGCGCCCTGCTCGACATCGACGCCATTCCCGCCGCCGACTTTCCCTACGACTCGGCGGACGGCGAGCCCTACAACTCCCGCGAACGGGTTCTCGTCGAGCGGATCGGAGACACCGCCGGATGGCTCCACGCCGGCCGGCCCCGGCGGGAAGCGACCCGCATCGCCTTCCGCCTCCACCTCCGGCGCCGCCTCACCGGCCTGATCGGCGACACCGCCGCCCTGGGCGCCGCCCTGGGCGAGCGGGCGGCGGCGACCCTCGAGCTGCTGTTCGGCGACCAGACCTACCTGCAGCAGGCCCAACCGTCGACCATGGGCCACTACCTGCTGTCGTTCGCCTACCCGGTGCTCCGCGACGCCGAACGCCTCATCGGCGCCCTGGACTGGGTCAACCGCAGCCCCGGCGGTGCCGGTTGCGTCAACGGGACCAGCCTGCGTCCCGACCGGGAATCGCTGGCCGAACGCCTCGGGTTCGACTCGGTCATCGCCAACACCCGCGACGCCATGTGGCAGACCGACGGCCTGGTCGACCTCCTCGCCGCCATCGCCAGCGTGGCCATGACCCAGGACGGCCTGGCCGAGGACCTCGAGATCTGGTCGACCAGCGAGTTCGACATCGTCAACCTGGGCGAGGGGTTCACCCGGGCCAGCGTGCTGATGCCCCAGAAGCGCAACCCCTACGCCCTGTCGATGATCCGAGGCGCCGCCGGGGTGGTGACCGGCCGGGTGGCCGGATTTCTGGCCCTCCAGAAAGGACCCTCGGCCCGCAGCGACAAGCTCATCTTCGCCTACGCGGAGATCCCTGAGACCCTAGACGCGGCCGGGCGCATCCTCCGCCTCACCCGCGGCGTGGTCGACAGCCTGACGTTCAACGACACCCGCCTGCGGTTCCTCCTCGACAACGGCTTCAGCCAGGCCACCGACCTGGCCGACCACGTGATGACCGCCTGCGGACTCGACTACCGCAGCGCCTACCGCATCGTCGGCACCGCCGTGCACCGCGTCGCCGCCTCCGGGCGACGCGGCCTGGACGTCACCGTGGACGACCTAAGCGACGCGGCGCGGGAGGTGACCGGTTCACCCCTCGAGCTCGACCCCGAGTCCCTGGATCACTCCCTCGACCCCGCGGCCATCGTCGCCTCCCGCACCGGCACCGGTGGCGCCGCCCCGGCCCCAGCCAAGGCCATGGTCGCCGAGATCGCCGACTGGTCGGCCCGACTGGCCGACACCGCCCGGCAGCGGGCCGCCGCCTTCGCGGCCGCGGATGCCGCCCTCCGGGCCCAGGCGGCGTCCGTCGCCGCCCGCCCGCCCCTTCCCCCGTCCGAGACCGCCTGCCGTGGAGGAATGCCTTGACCAACCATGATGCGACCACCGGGGGTCGGGCGGCGACTGGGGGCCGACGGTGACGGCCATCGACCTTCCTGATGACGTATCCGTCGTCAACGTCGGCCTCGGTCTGTTCGCCGACGCCATTGCCGCCCAGGGCCGCTCCGTGGAGAGCGTTGACTGGAAGATCCCCGCCGGGGGTGACGCCGAGGTGGTAGCCGCCCTGCGCCGCCTGTGGGGCCCCCACGCCGACCGGGTCGAGCAAGCCAACACCGAGGTGGTCCGCCGCCTCGACGAATCGGCGCCGGTCCTCAGCGGTGTCCGCCCGGCGGCCGACGTGGTGCCCGGTCTGGGCGAGCACACCCTCCTGCACTGCGGGCCCCGGATCGACTTCGACCGGGTCTGCGACCCGCTGCGTCGGTCCATGCGGGCCGCCGTCGTCGCCGAGGGGTGGGCGCCCGACACATCCGCGGCCGACAGTCTGCTGGCGAACGGCGAGGTCATCCTCGAATCGGCCAACCCCCACGACACCGTCGTGCCCATGGTGACCGCCATCGGCCCCCGCCAGCCCGTCTTCGTCGTCGACAACCCGGCCGGCGGCAACCGGGCCTTCGCCCCGATCAACCAAGGGCCGGGAAAGACGGCCTGGTTCGGGATGGACACCCCCGAGGCCATCGACCGGCTGGTGTTCCTCCGTGACGTCGCCGGGCCCCTCCTCGACGAGGTCGTCGGCCAAGCCGACCCGATCGATGTGTTCGGCTTGGCCGCCCAGGGCGTGCAGATGGGCGACGACTGCCACATCCGCACCCAGGCCAGCACCAACCTGTTGATCAAGGTCCTCCTTCCCCACCTGGTGGCGCTCGAGGCTCCCGGCCGGGTCGAGCTGGCCCGGTTCCTCTCCGCCAACCACCTGTTCTTCCTGACCCTGGCCATGGCCGCGGCCCGGGCCGCCACCGGCTACGCCATGGAGGTGGAGGGATCGTCGATCGTCACGACCATGGCTCGCAACGGCACCGACTTCGGGATCCGCCTGGCCGGCGACGACGCCTGGTTCCTCGCCGCCGCCCCACCGATCGGCGACGCCCTGTACTACGCCGGCCAGGGCCCCGAGACCAGCGCCAACGACGTCGGTGACTCCGCCGTGCTCGAGCTCTGCGGCCTGGGTGGCCCGGCCGCCGGGGGGTCGCCGTCAGTGGCCGCGTTCGTGGGGGGGACCATGGCCGACGCCCTGGCCATGACCGAGTACACCGACCAGATCTGCGCCGGTCGCAGCTCCCGGTTCAAGCTGCCCCTCCTCGACTTCCGGGGGACCCCGGTCGGTGTCGACGTCCGCAAGGTAGTGGCCTCGGGATCGACCCCCAAGGTCACCACCGGCATCCTCCACGCATCCGAGGGGACCGGTCAGGTGGGCGCCGGGGTGGCCACCGCGCCGCTCGATTGCTTCGTCGGCGCCCTCATGGATCTCGACCGTCGATTGGGATCTTCGGCGCCGTCGGCGTGAGCGCTTCCGGCGGGGCGCCGGCCGAGTCGGGGCGGCGGTCGGCGTGAGCGTTGCGGGTGGCGGTGGCGTTGCGGGTGGCGGCGGCGGTGGTGAGCGGGCCCCGGTGATCGACGCTGGGGCGGCCTGGTACTCGCTCGGCTCCCCGGCGGTCCGGGGCGGGGTCGTGGGCGGCGGGATGGTCGGCGGCGGCGGGGCGATCCGGGGCCGGGTGTGTGCCGTGTTCCGCCGGGCTGTCTACCTGCGCTTCGGCGGCACCCTCGTCGCCGTGGGGTCCGGTGCCATCCCGTCCGGACCACTGCATCTGCGGACGCCACGCTTTGCCGAAGCCCGGCTCGCCGTGGGGGATCCGGTCACCTTGGAATCCGGCGTCCTGCACGCTGGAAGGCTCGAGGTGGAGGTGCGAGGCGACCACTGTTGGGTCCCGCCGGCGGTCGACGCCTCTGCCCTCCGGGCGGCGGCGGGGGGCTGGTTGGCCGCCGATCCGCCTGCCGACGATGCTGGGGGGATCGGGGGGGCGGCCGCCCCCTCCGTGGCGGGCGGGGACCTCGACGCCGTGGCCGACGCTCTGGTCGGGCGCGGATCCGGCCTCACGCCCGAAGGCGACGACATCCTCGCCGGGATCGTTGTGGTCGACGCCTTGCTCCACCCCGAGAACGACACCTACCGGTGCGGCGTCGCCGCCCGGGCCGCGGTCCGGACCAATGACGTGGCCGCGGCCTTTCTGGCATGGGCGGCGGTGGGCCAGAGCATCGGGCCCACCCACAATCTCCTCGTTGCCGTGGCCGCCGGCAATCACCGGACGGCGTTCGCAGCGCGGGCCGAGCTGACAGGCATTGGGGCATCGTCGGGCGCCGCCCTGTTGCACGGCGTGCAGCAGGCACTGGCCGGGGTGGCGGACGGCATCGCGGCGCCAGAAGCCATTGCACGCCGCTGCAATAGTGACGCAACGTCCGGCGCGATGGTCGTTGGATGCCCTACGGAGGGACCGCATGCCTGATGTCCGGATACCAACGTGTTGTACCTCGTACCGGCATTCGCATCCCGAGCATCACGATCGGCTGTTGCAGGTCGAGACCGACGGGATCTACGGTGCCACCGAGCTGATGGAGCTGGCGGTCACGTGGGAGGAGTTGGACTACTCCGACTTGCCGGTGATCGCCCCCGACCACTGGCCCGACTTCGTGGACGCTCACCCCTGGCACGACCGCCAGGCCGTCGCCAAGCTGGTGGAGTTGGCCCTCGCCGGTCGTCGAGCCAGGCCGCCTAGACCCGTCGCACCGCCACGGGCGGGGGGTGGTCGAGGGTGTTGGAGATGTAACAGACGGCCTTGGCCCGGTCAATGAGGTCGGCGATGACGGCGTCATCGGTGTTGGCCTCGATGGCGATATCGAGGCCCAGGTCGCCGAACGACGGCCCCGAGTAGGTCCCGGTCACGGAGATCTGCAACGAGAGGATCTCGAGGCCCCGCTTGGCGGCCACGTGGTGGAGGGCCAGGGCGAAGCACGATCCGAGGGACGCCAGGAACAGCTCCGTCGGCGTCGACCCCGTGTCGGTGCCCTGCACCGACACGGGTTCGTCCACCTGGATGCGGTGCTGGCGGGCTGCCACCTCACAGCGGTAGCCGCCACCCCACACGGCGGTGACGGTCAGGGTGCGCGCCGGGTCGGTCACGCCCCGACGAGCGCCGGGCCACCGTCGGGCCCCGGGTGGTCGCCGGGTCCCCGGCCACAGCCGGGCCCCCGGGGGTCGCCGCCGGCCCCGCGGTCGTGAGCGTGGTCGTGACCAGCGGGCCGCTCCCGGTGCTCGGCGATGCGGGCTCCGAGTTGCGACGGCCCGACCAGGTTCAGCCGATCGAGCAGGGACTCGAACGCCTGCAGCCAGCAGTCGTAGTACCCGAAATGCGTCCCCCCCTCCCGCGCATCTTCCCAACGGGCGATGGAGGAGATCAGCTCGGCCTGGAACGCCGGCCACTCGAAGTACCCGGCCTGGTGTATCGACAGGGTGACGCCGAAGATCCGGCTCTCCCACGGCTCGGAGAAGACCAGCTCGCCGTTGGACCGAGGTGGGGCGGCGGTCCCGCCGATGTCCAGGTCAACGGGCAGGGTGGTCACGGCGCGGCCACCTTGGCCACCCCAACCATGGCGTCGCGGGTGACGAGCGAGGCCAGTTCGTCCTCGGAGAGGCTGTCGGTGCCGGCCGGCCGTTCGGGCAGGATGAAGTAGCGCACCTCGGAGCTGCTGTCCCACACGCGGACCTCCACGCCGGCGTCGAGGGTGAGGCCCATCTCGGCGAGGAGCTTCTTGGGCTCGCGGACGATGCGGGACCGGTAGGCGGGATCCTTGTACCAGTCCGGTGGCAGACCCAGCAGCGGCCACGGGTAGCACGAGCAGAGGGTGCAGACCACGACGTTGTGCACGTCGGTGGTGTTCTCCAGCACCTTGATGTGCTCGCCCTGGGGGCCCTTGAAGCCGAACTCGCCGACCGCGGCCGTGCCGTCGGCCAACAGGCGTCGCCGGTAGTCAGGGTCGGTCCAGGCGTGGGCCACCACCTTGGCGCCGTTGAGTGGGCCGACGTTCTCCTCGTAGTTCTTGATGAGTCCGTCGATGACCTTCGTGTCGATCATGCCCATCTCGGCGAGAAGGGACTCGAGGGCCTCGGTCCGCTGGGCGGGACCCGGGCGGTCAGCGGCGTGGGGCTGGGCGGTCATGCGGACTCCAGATAGTCGTCGTAGCAGTCGATGGTCAGCGTGAACGGTTCGGTGTCGGGCCCCCACAGCTCGGTGGAGTCGAACTCGACGGCGTAGACCGGCTGGGCGTTCTCGGCGATGAACGCGGCATGCGTGTCCGGCAGAACCTGGGCGGGCTGGAGGGCGACGACGGTGCCATCGTGGCCCCGGATGTAGTGGACCAGGCGGGAATGGCCGGGGTTGGCCAGCATCTTGGCGCGCACCCGCTCGCCGACGGTGAAGCGAGGGCTACGCTCGCAGTCGACTCGGAGGGATCCGGCGGCGGTCGGCTGGTAGTCCGGCTTGTGGGGTTCGGGCGTGGCCGGTTCGTCGACCTCCTCCCCCCGCTGCTGGCGGGCCCGAGCCTCGACGGCTCCGGGAGCCAGGATGTCGCTGTCGATCAGCATGGTCTCGACCGCCGCCAGCCAGCGACCGTAGTACCCGTCGCCGAGGTAGTCGAGCGGGTGTTGGCGGTCGATGGCGTGGCGCATGGCGTCGAGGTTCTGGCCCGACAGGCGGGCCGAGAGGGCACCGAAGGCAAACGCCTTGGCCTCCCAGGGCTCGTGGAACACCGGTTCGTCGGGATCGATCTTCACCGTTCCCCATCCCTGCGTGCCACCCATGTCGTGGATTCCGTCCACATCCACCTCCCGGAGATGACCGTGCACCCTTCCCATCATCGTAACGGACAACGTTGACGATAGTGAACGTCGGCGCTCCCGACGCAGGGTCGGGCCAAGGGTTGGGTCAAGGGCCACCATCGCAAGACCCTCCGGGCGGGCCGTCATCTCCTGGGGGGCGACGACCACGATCTGGCAGTCGCCTTCCTGAAGAAGCTCAGCCCTCCAGCCAGCCGCTTGCTGGAAATCCTGGGTTCTGAGCCTGACCGGTGCTACAGGGGGTGCCGCTAAGAATCCAGGACTCCCGACATGGGGGGGAGAGTGGCTGCGGGTATGGGCTGAGGGTTTGGTCAGTACGCCTTGACGCTGTAGACGAGACGCAGGCCGGTTCCGGGGTAGAGCGTTTCGGTGGCGGTGAGTTCGTGGCAGAGGGCGGCGATGGCTTTGCTGCGCCTGGGTGCTGAGAGCGGGGCGAGACGGACGTGGAGCTCCTCGCCGACGATCTCGAGGTCGGCGGAGGTGGAGAAGACCTCGGCGAGGAGACTGTGGGCTTCGTCCTCTGCCCGGGCGTAGTGGGGGCCAAGGGCCCGGGCCAGGGCGTGCTCGGCGTTCCAGGTGGCCATGCGGATGGCGTCGTGGAGCCGTTTGCGTTCGTCGTTCAAACGGGCGGCGCCGGGTCGGACCTGGCCGAGGGGCACCTTGGTGGGGAGGGCTTTGGTGGCGGTTTCGGCTTCGGTCACCGTCTGGGCGGCTTGATCGACTTCGAGGAGGGCGGCGGCGATGGCTGCGTTGGCGGCGTCGGGTCCGCCTCGGGTGGGGTCGGTGACGGTGGTGGCGGCGGCGAGCCGCCGCTGGGTCTCGGCGTGGCCAGCGCGGGCGGCGGCCAGGGCCTTCTTCGCCTTGGCCTTGGCTGGGCTTGGGATCATGCGGGTGAGCTCGTCGGGGCTGGTGGCGTAGGAGTGCATGGCGTCGAGGCCGCGGGGGCGCATGAACCGGAACAGGTTCTCCTCCCGCCAACGGGCGAACATGGCGGCGGCCACGGCCGGGGCGGCCAGGTCGCCCCTGGTGGTCAAGATCTGGGTTTGATGGCCGCTGAGGGGATCGAGGCGGGTGACTTGGCGGCAGGCGAAGTAGCGGCGCCGGTTGTCGTAGCCGACCCGCACGGCCCGGTCCGCGAGGAGGTAGTCGACGTCGTGGCCCCAGGCGTCGGCGATCTGGTAGGTCCGAAACGCCCGCCGGGGCTCAGGGCGCAGGGGTCCTTTGCGGTAGGTGAGGATGTCGAAGCCGGCGCCGACCAGCTCGGCGAAGACCTTCGGGCTCCAACCGCCCCGGTCGAAGCAGATGGTCGGTCGGGCGTCGGGGCCGAGGAGGTCACGCACCGCTGTGGCGGCGGTTCTCAGCTCGCCGGTGAGGGCTGCTCCTGGCGGGGAGGATCACACCAGCACGGCATCGCCGTTGGCGTCCGCCAGCCAGGTGTCGGTGGTGGCAGCCATGGCGATGCGTGCCCGGGCCAGATGGGCCCGGGGCAGGTCGGCCCCCGCCGTGATAGGCGCGGACATGGCCGTCCACGTACAACACGCCCATGGCCTCGGGATGGGCGTGCACATGGTGGCGGGCCAAGGCCATCAACATCGCCTCGGAGCGGCCCAGGCCGGCCAGGGCCTCCATCCGCCGGCGGACGGTCTTGACCTCCGGGCCGCGGTCGAGCCCTATCAGGCGTCCCATGGCCACCGGCGGTATCCGGGTCAGGCCCTCGGCCCGAGGCTCGCCCACAAGCGCAGCGAACACCAACGTCAACATCAGCGACCGCAGAGCGTAAAAGGCGGCCCTGGGAGCGCCGAGCACCTCGGCTGCCGCCTCGAGCAGGCCGGTGACGGCCAACGCAGGCAGGACCTCCAACACCCCGACGAAGGGCAGGGAGCCACCCTCGCAGATGATCGGCTCCGCCCCCGCCAGAAGCCCGGCGGCCGCCAACTCCCGCTCGCCTTGACGGTCGGCCGGCGAGGCAAGCGGCACCAGCCCACCACCATCACCACCGTCCCCATCGGGCACCGGCGTCGAGGGCACCATACGAAGCGCCGTGCGCACCGAGTCGGTCGACACGCCCGTCGCCTCGGCGATCGCCGCCAACGTGGCACCGCCGGCGCGCAACGCCCCGATCCGCTCCACAACCTCACCGGTCAGCTTCGAGCGCCGACGCGGTCCTTTACGCTCCGGAACCAGCCCCGCCACCCCATCTGCTTCCCACGACCTTGTCCAGCGCCGCAAGGTGGCGTCGTCGACACCGAACGCCGAAGCCACCTCCACCTGACTGGCCGCCCCCGCCGCCACCAAACCCACCGCCGCAAGGCGTCGACCAGCGACATCTCCCGCCTCCCAGCACCAAGCCGCCATGCCCCACACCGTGACCAGACCACCCTCGTCGTCCTCGAGCAACGACGCCGCCGGGCCCATTGCCACCGAGCCGGCAGGACACAAAGGGAGCGGCTGACCGTGTCGCACGGCCACCATCCCAGCAGCCCCCATCCGCTCAGCCACACTCACGCATCTATTCTTCCACAACGAGCCACGCCCCATGGTGGAAAAACCCTTGATCTACAAAGGTTTCTGCCCCCTCATGTCAGGAGCCCTGGATTCACTCTCGCAGATTGCCGCCCTTGTGGAGTTCATTTCAACAACAGGCGTCACAGCGGCCGGGGCCTGTTGGCTTCTCTACTCCGGGGGCTTCCACTGGGACTGCGTCAGCTTGCGCCCCGCAAACTCGCCTTTTGAGGGCTTCTCTTTGAGCGAATTCAACTTTCCTATCGGTGCGACGGGCGCGAAGCGGACATGGGTCCTGACCTGATCTCCGTGGACTATCCCCTCACCATCATCGGTGGCTGCTCGATCCGGCCTCTTGTGTCGGATCTGTGTCACACGAGCGGTCATCGAACGGACCCAAATGAACCACTAATGGTCTGAACTGGCAGGCTGTCGCATTAATCGGAGCGATCCGTGTTTGAGAGCGCGTTATATGACATAATTGTTCATGGCAAGAGATTTATGTTGGTGGGGACCGAGATCAGCTGTTTCTGCTGGCCACCAGCATGAAGGACTGGCTGGACGAAGGGCATCTGGCCTATTTCGTGATCGACGTGGTGGCCAAGGTCGACACCTCCCGTTTCC
>JBPCNZ010000115.1:0-12728 GCA_051000755.1 Acidimicrobiales bacterium
GGCCAAGGCCCTGCGCCCCGTGGTCGAGAAGTGCATCACCAAGGCCAAGAAGGCCCACGCCGACCAGGACCGCAGTGTCCACCTCCACCGCCAGGTCGTGGCCTTCATCCGGGACAAGGACATGGCGTCCAAGCTGTTCTCCGACATCGGTCCCCGCTACGAGAGCCGGGCGGGCGGTTACACCCGGATCCTCAAGCTCGGCCCGCGCCACGGTGACAACGCGCCCATGGCTCGCATCGAGCTGGTCTGATTGAAGATCTGACGCTCTTCGCTCCTGAGGCCGGCTCCGAGGCACCGGAGGCGGTGACGGTGCAGCCGACCGTCGGAGTCCGGCTCCTGGTCTCCTACCTGGGCACCGACTTCCACGGCTTCGCGGCCCAGCCCGGTCAGATCACCGTGGCCGGGGCCCTGGCCGCCGCCCTCGAACGCCATCTGCGTCACCGCGTCGAGCTGACCTGCGCGGGCCGGACCGACGCAGGGGTGCACGCATGGGGACAGGTGGTGTCGTTCGTGGCCCGGGCCGACGTCGACATGACGGGTCTGGCCCGCTCGCTGAACCGGGCTTTGCGCCCGTCGATCGTCGTGCGGGAAGCGGAGTTGAGCTCCCGGGGTTTCGACGCCAGGCATTCCGCCACGGGCCGCCGCTACCGCTACACGATCGTCAACCGGCCCGTCGCCGACCCGTTCTGGGCCGCCACGGCCTGGCATGTGGGGCGACCCCTGGACCTGAGGGCCATGCGGTTGGGTTGCGATCCACTCTTCGGCGAGCATGACTTCTCGTCGTTCTGCCGGCGCCCGCCGACCGGCTCGCTGGTTCGCGTCGTGCGCAACGCCTGCTGGGAGGACCTGGGGGAGGGTGTCCTTCGCTTCGAGATCGAGGCGTCCTCGTTCTGCCAGCAGATGGTCCGCTCCGTCGTCGGGACCCTGGTGGACATGGGCCAGGGTCGGCGCCGGGCCGGAGAGATGACCGGCATCATCCGGGCCCGCGACCGGGCCGCGGCCGGCCCGCTGGCTCCCCCCCATGGGCTCTGTCTCTGGGCGGTCGCCTACTCGCCGGCGGACAGCGGCTGACGGGAGATGGCCCGCCACGGGACCGGGCCCCGCAGGGTCAGCAGGGCCGGATCCCCGCCGGGTCGGCCCAGACCGATCACTTCGGCCCGGTCCTCGACAATCCGGTTGACCTCGAGGACCAAGAAGCCGTCCACCAGGCTCAGGTAGCGGGCCCACACCTGCGCCAACCAGGTAGGTGGCAGGCTGATCACGGCCTCACCGCCGTCCTCGGTCACCCCCGGGGACGCGGCGATGGTCACCGAGGACCGGCGGTCGGGGCCCAGCCACCGCCCGAGGGTCTTGGTCAGGCGCCCGACGGTCGCCGCCTCCAGGATCATGGCTTCACTGGTGCCGGCGGCCCAGCGGTCGCCCAGGGTGTGAGCGACCTCGAGCTGGAGGCGGCGTTCGTGGGCCGGGTCGAGCACGCCCAGGAGCCGGGCCAGAGGATCGTCGGATCCCAGCGCCGCCCGGCGGCTGATGGTGTCACCGGGGTGGCGCCGGCCGAGGACCAGGACCCGGGGATCGCCCCGAAAGGTCCGCCACGCCCGGGAGACGACGTCGCAACCCTCCCCGGCCCGGTCATCGGCGGGCGTCTCGGCTGCGGCGCGGGGCGGGTCCCCCTTCTTGACGGGCGGACGGCGCCCGGCGCGGCGATGGTCGGGCGTGGTCAGCACCCCTTCTTCCCACCGCAGACAATGGGAATGTCCCCGGCAGTCGATGCTCGACTCAACCGGGGGAACTCCCGCCCACCACGACGACGGCGGGGGAGTCATGGCAGCTCCAGGGCGATCGACAGGGACTGGCGGGGCCCGGATACGGTCAGGGTCAGCTCGCCGGCGGCGGGGTCCAGCGCCGGGACCAGGACCCAGGTGAGGGAGCCCCTGACGCCTGGATCCCGGGCCACGCCGGCGTACCAGCCGCCCACGTCGTCGGTGGCGGTGAACGACAGGGGAACGTGGAGCGGGGTGGGCCACGGCCGGCACACACCGAGAACCCGGAGGTGGGTGGGACCGGCGGCGAGCGTATCGATGCGGACCACGAGCCCGTCGACGACGGCCGGCGATGAGAGGAGGGGCCAGACGCCACGGCGACCGACCCGGTCCCGGGCGCCGAGCACCGCCAGGATCTGCGGATCCATCCCGGCGCCGTCGTCGAAGCCGAGAGCGACCTCGTCGATGCGGCCCGCCTCGACGGCGGCGGAGGCGCCGGCGGCGAGGGCACCGGTGGCCACCAGAGCGTCGACCGCCGGACCGGCGTCGCCGGCGCTGTCGGCCGTGCCGTCGAGCAGGAGCAGGGCCAGCCGGGCGCTGACCAGGCCTCGGAGGTAGTGCTCGGCCGGGGAGTGGCCGTGGGCGACGGCCTCGATGGCGTCGTCGGGTGACTCGTAGAGGGCCAGGCGGACGGGGCGCTCCCTGCCGCCGCTGAGCTCCAACCAGGACGCCTCCGCGGGGACGGGTGGGCGCAGGGCGGCGGTGAAGCCGTCCGCTCCCGGGTCCGTCGTGGGCGTCAGGGCATAGCTGGTCCCCGCGTCGTCGGTGACGACGACGGTGTCCAGGCGGGTGGCCCCACCCGCATGGCCGGCCATCACCAACTGACCCTCGAGCCGGGCCTCCACCCCGTCGGAGAGGATGGCGTCCACGTGCAGCGAGGCGCCCGGCAGCTCGATCGTGGCCGGGCCGACGGCGGCCACGCAGGGAGGGATGGTCGCCCCCGGGTCCGCGGCCGAGGGCGGCGGCAGGGTACCGGCCATGCCGTCATCCCCGCGCAGGGCCAGAGCCAGGGCCAGGTCGCGCTGCAGGCGCTCGGTGGCGCCGGCGGTGAGGAGCCCGCTGCCGGCGATCGCCCTCAGGGCCGCCAGCGGCGAGTGACCGGGCCCGGGCCGGGCCAGGGTCTCCTCGAGCAGGAGGCGCAGGTACCGCTCGGGCCCAGCCTCATCGTCCACCCGGTCAGCCTGCCAGCCCCGGCCGGGCCGGGCTGTTCACCCGAGGGACTCGGCCCGGTACCCGGCGCCGGTCAAGGCGTCGATGACCTCCACCCCCTGGGCCTCGTTGCGGGTCTCGACGGTGACCAGGACCTCCACCTCGCTGAGGTCGAGGGCCCGACCGCTGCGGTGATGGCCGACCTCGAGGACGTTGACGCCCTGGCGGGCCAGTTCGGCGGTGAGCGACGCCAGGGCGCCGGGCCGGTCGTCGATGATGATCCGCAGCACCAGGTACCGGCCCGCGGCGGCCAGGCCGTGATTGATGAGCTTGGTGAGCAGGAGGGGGTCGACGTTGCCCCCCGACAGCACGGCGACGGCCTGGCCGTGACCGCCGACCCGCCCGGCCAGGATGGCGGCCAGGGCGGTGGCGGCGGCCGGCTCGACGACGGCCTTCGTCCGCTCGACGAGCAGCAGTAGGGCCCGGCTGATCTCCTCCTCGTCGACGATGACCACGTCGTCGACGAAGGCGGCGGCATGGGCCAGGGTCAGGGCCGACACGGCCCCGACGGCGATGCCGTCGGCCATGGTGGTCATCGAGTCGAGGGTGACCGGACGGCCCGCATCCAGGGCCGCGGTCAACGTCGGGGCGCCGGCGGCCTCGACCCCGACGATCCGTGCCGCCTGGCGGGTGGCCGACAGGGCCGCCGCCACCCCGGCCAGCAACCCCCCGCCGCCGACGGGCACCACGATCACCTCGGCATCGGGTGCCTGATCGCCCAGTTCCAGCCCCAACGTGGCCTGCCCGGCGATGATGTCGGGATCGTCGAAGGGGGGCACAAGGACGGCCCCGGACCGGGCCGCCTCGGCCGCCGCAGCCTCGATGGCGTCATCGACGGTGTTGCCGGCCATGCGTACCGTCGCACCGTACGCCCGGGTGGCGTCGGCCTTGGGCAGCGCCGCCCCGCTCGGCATGTAGATGGTGGAGTGACGCCCGGTCAGGGTGGCAGCCAGGGCCACGCCCTGGGCGTGGTTGCCGGCCGAGGCGGCGACGACGTCCACGCCGGGGGGAAGTTGGACGATGCGGTTGTAGGCGCCGCGGATCTTGAAGGAGCCGGTCCGTTGGCGGTACTCGGTCTTGAGGAGGACCTCCCGCCCGGCCATGCCCGACAGGGAGCGGGTGGTCTCCACCGGGGTGGTGCGGATGACCGGCGCCACCCGTCGGCGGGCCGCCTCGATGTCGGCCAGGGTGACCAGGGCGTGCGGGACGTTCACCCCTGGTCGGGTCCGGGCCGGGCGTTGACCACCGTCGTCCGGGCCAGGGCCTCCTCCATCGCCGCCGCGGCCCGGTTGGCCTTCCACGCCGCCAGTTGAGCTTCGGCCTCGGCGTCGTCGGTCCCGTCGCGACGCACCGCGGACCGCTCCTCGCTGCGCACCCACAGGACCAGGAGGCCGACGGTGGCTACGACCCCGAGGAGCTCACCGGCGCTCCACATCAACTCTGCGCCCTGATGGAAGTCACTGAGCGACAGACCCTGGGCGATGGGGCGGTTCTGGCTCTCCAGGGCCATGCCCAGGATCAGGAAGTAGGGGAGGGCGAAGAACGTGGCGATCATGCGCTGCGGTACCGACGCCGGCCGGGGGAGTGGGTCGGCGGCGATCGCCGGCCAGCAGAACAGCATCCCGACCACGAGCAGGCCGAGGTGCACGGCGTCGTCGATAGAGCGGTGATCGACCGTGGCCTGGAACAGCCCCGTCAGGTACAGCCCAGCCAGGGCCCCCCCGAGGAGGATCCAGCTGGTGACCGGCCTGGAGAGCTGGCAGGCCACCCGGCCGGACACGAGGGCCTGGATCCGGTCCCTTTGCCGGGGTGACGCCCCGCGCCCGGCCAGGGTGAGGGGCGCACCGAGGGTCAGCAGGATGGGGGCGACCAGGACCATCAGGGTGTCGTTGATCATGTGGATGGTGACGCTGGTGCCGTCGAATGCGCTCAGCCCCGAGAGGGTGGCCAGGGCGACGCCGAGGAGTCCAGCGGCGAAGCAGGCGGTCCGCCACTGCGCCCAGCCCTGATCCTGGCGGCGGGCCCGGCGTTGGGCCCGCAGGTACCAGGCTCCGGCGCCGAGCACCACGACTAGACCGGCGATGTCGAAGCGGGCCCGGGTGACCACATCGGAGGCGCGAAAGCCGGTCGAGGGGTCAAGGACGCGGAAGGGGCTGACCCCGGCGACGAGGTGGAACATCGCTGACCACGGTAGCGCCGTACCCCCGGTTAGGGCCCACCGGCGGCTCGGGTTGGGATCGCGGCACGGAGTTGTGTAGAAAGTGTGCCAGTGACAGCGATCTCCCCCCCCGCCACGGCGCCTCCGGACCGTCCTCAAACCGTCATCAGGCCGGTCAACCCGGCCGACTACCGCCCGGCGATGCTCAACGTCGGCGTCATCGTGTGGCTGGCCTCGGAGGTCATGTTCTTCTCCGGACTCTTCGCCGCCTTCTTCACGTTGCGGGCATCGACGAAGGTGTGGCCACCGGCCGGATACGAGCTCGATGTCACCTCGGTCGGCATCGCCACGTTGTTGCTGATCCTGTCGTCAGGAACGATGCAGATGGGGGTGCACCGGGCCATCAAGGGAGACAGGACCGGGTTCCTCGGTTGGCTGGCGCTCACCTTCGCTCTCGGCGCCCTCTTCGTCGGCATGCAGATCTCCGACTACATCGGCCGTAACTTCGGGATCGACTCCAGCGCCTACGGCTCCGCCTTCTACGTGCTGACCGGCGTGCACGCCCTCCACGTGACCGGCGGCCTGTTCGGGATGATCATCATGGGTCTTCGAGCCAAGAAGACCCGGCACTTCGGCCATCGCACGGCGCCGGCGGTGGAGTTCCTGTCCTACTACTGGCACTTCGTCGACGTGGTGTGGATCGCCCTGTTCGCCTCGATCTTCCTGCTCAAATAGGTCTCCGATGCGCCGACCCCACCCCCTCGCCAAGCTCCGCCCCCACCTGCCCACCAGGCGCCGGGCCCTGGGCGGTCCCGTCGGCGTCCTGGCTCTGGGCATCATGGCCTTCTCCGTCGTCGCCCTGACCGGTGCGACCGCCCACGGCGCCCCCGCCGCCGTCAGCACCGATCCGGCCTCGGTCGCCGCTGGCCAGTCTCTCTACAGCGAGCACTGCCAGAGTTGCCATGGTGTCAACGGTGTGGGTGGCGTCAACGGGTCGCCGGAGCTGGTCGACACGGGTGCCGCCGCCGCCGACTTCTACCTGACGACGGGGCGCATGCCCCTCAACAACCCCCACGACCAGGCCATCCGGCACCGGCCATACTTCAACCCCGAGCAGATCCGCCAGCTCGACGCCTACGTCAACGCTCTCCCGGGCATCAACCACAGCTCGACGTCGGGGCCGACCATCCCGACCGTGTCCCCTCTGTGCGCCAACCCCCCGGGCAACGCCAAGGACAACGGTGGCAGCCCCTCCGCCGGGCCCTGCGTGAGCCTCAGCGACGGCCAGCGCCTGTTCCAGCTCGACTGCGCCGCCTGCCACCAGGCCACCGGCGCCGGCGGCATGCTCTCCAAGGGCAACGTCGTGCCCGGGCTGCACAACGCCAACGAGGTCCAGACCGCCGAGGCCATGCGCATCGGGCCCCGCCCCATGCCGATCTTCGGCACCAACCAACTGACCGACGAGCAGGTGTCGGCCATAACCCACTACGTCCAGTACCTGCACCACCCGGCCAACCACGGCGGCCTGAGCATCTCCGGGTTCGGGCCGGTAGCAGAAGGTTTCGTGGCTGTCATACTGGGTTTGGGAGTGCTGCTGATGGCTTCACGCTTCATTGGGAACCGAGGATGACGACCACCGACCGAGGCTTCAACTCAGAGGGTTCCGCGGTACCGGACCCCGAGCATCGCGCCGGGCGGAACCGCGAGCTCGACCCCACCCACTTCGGCATCCCCGTCGGCGAGCCGTGGCCCGAAGACGTACCCCGGGACCAGGACGACAGCTGGTGGCGCTACCAGGACGACCCGAAGGGGGCCCGGCGGGCCGAGTTGCGCGTCGCCGGATGCTGGATGCTGACCCTGATGGCCGCCATCGGCCTGATGATCGTCTTCGTGGCCGGCGGTCAGGCCCAGGCCGAAGGGGCCCTGCTCTTCGTTGGCTTCATGGGCCTGGGTACCGGGCTCATCCTGTGGGCCCGGGATCTACTGCCCGGCCATGAGATCACCGCCAGCCGGGGCCACCACCACACCTCCACGACGGAGGAGCGGGACAGCGTCGTCGACTCCTTCACTCGGGTGAGCGAACCGGTCGCCCGCCGCCCGTTCCTGTTCCGCATGCTGGGCCTGGTCGGCGGGGTGTTCGGGTTGGCCTTCGTCTTTCCACTCGCCTCCCTCGGCAAGCGACCCCACACCAGCCTGTATCAGTCCGGATGGACCAAGGGGGCCCGTCTGGTCACCGAGGACAAGCGACCGGTGAGGCCTTCGGACGTGCAGCCGATGGGCATCCTCACCGTCTTCCCGGAGAACCTGGTCGACCAGCTCGACACCGCGGAGGCGGCCCAGTCGTCCACCGTGCTCATCAACGTCGGCAACGCCCGGCTCAAGTTGCCGGCCAAGAACCAGACGTGGAACGTCGGCAGCTTGGTGGCGTTCTCCAAGATCTGCACCCACGCCGGCTGCCCCGTGGGGTTGTACAACTCCCAGACCCATCAGCTGGTCTGCCCCTGCCACCAGTCCATCTTCGACGTCCTCGAGGCCTGCAACCCGGTGTTCGGACCGGCCCCGAGGTCCCTGCCCCAGTTGCCGTTGACGGTCGATGCTGACGGCTACCTCATCGCCCAGAGTGACTACCGCGAGGCAGTCGGGCCCGGATTTTGGAACCGCGGATGAGCACAACCCAAGAACGCCTGGCAGCCAAGAAGCGCCGCCACATCACCAAGACCGCCCTGGACACCGTCGACGACCGGTTCGGCTCTTCGAAGTTCCTCCAGAGCGCCATGGACAAGATCTTCCCCGACCACTGGTCGTTCATGGTCGGCGAGATCGCCATGTACTGCTTCATCATCCTGGTCATCACCGGCGTCTACGTCGCTCTCTTCTATGTGCCGTCGGCCAGCGAAGTGGTCTATCACGGCAGCTACGCCCCCCTCCGGGGCCAGCACATGTCCGAGGCCTATCAGTCGGTGCTGAACCTCTCGTTCAACGTCCGCGGCGGCCTGGTCATGCGCCAGATCCACCACTGGGCGGCCCTGGTCTTCATGGCCGCGGTGGTCTTCCACATGTGCCGGATCTTCTTCACCGGAGCGTTCCGCCGGCCGCGCGAGATCAACTGGATCATCGGCTTCAGCCTCCTCATGATCTCCGTGCTCGAGGGCTTCAGCGGCTACTCGCTTCCCGACGACCTCCTGTCGGGCTCCGGTCTGCGGGTCGTCTTCTCCATCATCCTGTCCATCCCCCTCATCGGCACGTGGGTCGCCTTCGACCTCATTGGGAGTCAATGGCCGGGCACCGATCTGCTCAACCGGCTGTTCGTCATCCACGAGTTCATCTTCCCCCTGCTCATCGCCGGCCTCCTCGGTGCCCACCTGGCGATCATCTGGCGCCAGAAGCACACCGACTTCCCCGGGCCCGGCAAGACCGAGACCAACATCCGGGGCAGCCGCCTGTGGCCGCAGTACGCCATCAAGGGCGGGGCCATGATGCTGCTGATCTTCGGCGTCCTGGGGGCCCTGGGCGGGCTGTTCCAGGTCAACCCGATCTGGCTGTACGGGCCGTACAACCCCTACAGCGTCTCCGAGGGATCGCAGCCCGACATCTACGCCGGGTGGCTCGACGGCATGGTCCGGCTGTGGCCCCACTGGGAGTTCCGATCCTGGGGCCACGAGATCGCCAACCCCTTCTTTCCTGGAGTCCTGGTCGCCGGTCTGTTGACCACCATCGCCTTCGCCTGGCCGTGGATCGACAAGCGCATGTACAACGACTACGGCCCTCACAACCTCTTGGACCGGCCCCGGGACAAACCGGGGCGGACCGCGGTGGGGGCCGCGGCGCTGGCCTTCATCTTCGTTGCCACCTTCGCCAGTGCCGACGACCTGCTCGCCGCCAACTTCCACGTTCCCTTCGAGCGGATGCTCGAGATCCTCCAGTACGGCGTCATCGTCGGCCCCATCGTGGCCGCCGCCATCGCCTACAAGGTCTGCAAGGCCCTGCAACGCACCGACGCTCACCCCATCATGAAGCCCGTCGGGGGTATCATCGTCCGCCACGCCAACGGCTCGTTCCACACCCTCGGCGCGGAGCACCACGGCGGTCACGCCGGCAACGGTCACGCCGGCAACGATGCCGACCAAGTGGGCGCCACCAACGGCCACGGCACCGACGGCCACAGCACCGACGGCCATGGCGTCGACGGCCATGGCGTCGACGGCCAGACCACAGACGGCCAGACCACAGACGGCCAGACCGCAGATGGGAGGACCGCAGATGGAGGGACCGCAGACGGGAGGACCGGTGACGGTGAGGCCGGTGACGGCTCGACGATCCTCGGCAACGGGGGCACCGGCAACGAGCTCGAAGAACCGGTGACGGGAGGCCCCGCCGATGGCGGCACGCCCTCCGCTCCCGGCGAGGGCGTGTAAGGCGACTCATCAGCAACGATGCCCGGGGCCATGGGGCCGGGCCACCAGCGGCGGAGGAAACCATGACGGGTGGGCGACGGACGGCGATAGCGGCACTCAGTTCCCTTGCGCTCCTGACCGCATGCGGCGGCACGTCGACGACGAAAGGGGGAAACGGTCCGTCGGCCTCGGCCCCCCAGACCGCCACGGTGGCGCCTCTGCCCACCGCTCCGCCTCACGCCGCGGCTCCGAAGTCGGATTTCACCAAGGTCGTCAGCAACGGTCAGCACTACGCCTTTCCGAACCTGGTGGCGCCGGCCCAGTACCCCGATCCCTGCAGTGTGCTTTCCATGGCCTCGGTGGAGGCACTGCTCGGCGGTCCGGCGACCAAGGCGGCCAGCCTGAACCAGCAGTGCACCTGGACGCAGTCGGGGGTGAGCTCCCTCAACGCCTTCCAGGTGTCGTTCATGATCGACAACGTGGCCAGCGAAGCGGCCGGGGACTACGCCACCCGGATGCAGACCAGCAGCAACCAGCAGCCCACGCCGGTCGCCGGGATCGGTCAGAAGGCCTTCACGTCCAGCCTGAACCCGGACATGACCGACCCCGACCTCACGGTCCTGACCGGGCAAGCCGACTTCGACATCGAGATCATCCCGCCCGGTGAGTCGACCATCACCGGTCCCCAGGCGGTGGCGATCGTGACCGCGGCGGCCAAGACCATCGCCCCGGAGTTCTCCTGACCGGTGCCCTCCGGCACCCCGTCGCTCTGACTCAGGACGGGAAAGCAGCCTTCGCCGCGCTCCGGCCCCGCTGGGCGCCGGCCCAGTAGCCGTAGGTGCCGGCGTCACGGAACTGTTCGGCGGCGTCGGCCAGGGCCCCCAGAGCGGCGAAGGCGAAGGCACCGCCGACCGACACCCGAGCCACCCCGACCGACGCCAGCTCGGCCACCGACGGTGTACCCGGCAGAGCCAGGACGTTGACGGGGCGGCCCACGGCCACCAGCCGAGCCACGTCATCGAGGGCGGTGACGCCCGGGGCGAACACCACGTCCGCGCCCGCATCGGCGAAGGCCTCGAGCCGGGCCACGGTCTCGCCCAGGTCGGTCCTCCCGTGCAGATGCCCTTCGGCCCGCGCCGTCAGCACCAGGCGGACCGGACCGGCGTGGGCGGCCCGGGCGGCCGCCGCCACCCCGGCCGTGACCACCTCCAGGTCGTAGATGGGATCGTCCTCTCGCCCAGTGAAGTCCTCCACGGACAGGCCGGCCAGCCCGGTCGCCGTCGCCAGGGTGACGCTGTCGGCGACGCCCTCAGGGTCGTCAGCGAAGCCATTCTCAAAATCTGCCGAAACCGGAAGGTCGGTGGCGGCTGCCATCGTCGCCGCATGGGCCAGCGCCTCTTCCCGTGTCACCGAGCCGTCGAGGCGGCCGAGGGTGGCCGCGAACCCGCTGCTGGTGGTGGCCAGGGCCTCGAACCCCAGCGAGGCGAGGAGGCGGGCAGAGCCGGCGTCCCACGGGTTGGGAAGCAGCAGGGGCTGGCCCCGACGGTGCAGGCCGGCGAAACGTTCGGCCCGTTCTGCGGGGGTGGAAGGCACGGGCGCATCGTAGAAGGTCGGGCGCCCCATGGTGTTCTGGCGGGGCCATCTGTGGGCACAACCAGACCATGGCCACCTACCTGATCACCGGCGCCACCCGAGGCATCGGCCGCGCCGTCGTCGACGTCCTGGCGGATGACGATCTCATCCTCCTGGCCCGCGACGCCAGCGCCCTCGAGCGCCTGACCGGCCAGCTCCCCTCCGCCCGATCCATCGCTGTCGACCTGGCCCGCCCCGCCGACCTGGAGACGGCCCTGGCCGGCGACCTGCCGGTTCGCCTCGACGGGATCGTCCATGCCGCCGGGCTCAACATCAATGGACGGCTGAGCGACGTGGGCACCGAGGAGTGGATCGAGCAACTGGTCGTCAACGTCGTCGCCGTCGCCGAGCTCAACCGGCTCCTGCTCCCCGCCCTGCGAGCGGCGCAGGGGACCGTGGTCTTCGTCAACTCGGGCGCCGGTCGCGCCGTCAAGCGGGCCGGAGGCACAGCCTACGCCGCCAGCAAGCACGCCCTGGTGGCGCTCGCCGACGGGCTTCGCCTGGAGGAGCCCGACCTCAGGGTCACCACCGTGTTCCCCGGCCGCGTCGCCACCGAGATGCAGAAGGACCTCCGGGCCTACGAGGGCGGCGACTACCGGGCCGAGGACTACGTCCACCCCACCACCCTGGCCCAGGTCGTGGCCGGCGCCCTCCGGCTCCCCTCCGACGCGTCGATGACCGACGTGGCCGTCATGCCCAACGGTTGAGGGGCGACCGGCTCAGGCGTCCTGGCCGGCGGGGCGGTCCTCGCCGGGACCGGCGGTGACTCGCTCGTCGGCCGCATGGAGGCGCTCCTCGAGCTCCTCGACGGCCTCGATGCCCGCCTCGGCCTCGACGCTGAAGCCGACGATCGAGCCGAGCAGCAGCGGTATCCCGATGACGAGGTACCAGTTGCCCCAGATCAGGGCCAAGGCGATGAAGACCGCACCGAGGCCGATGCCCGCCGGCCAGATGCTGGCCGAGGGGAAGAAACCGAGATCGGCGGCCGAGTGCTCCGCGTGGGGGTCGTCCTCGGGCCGGGGGTGGCTCTTGCGGCGACGCCACTGCAGGAGCAGGAAGCTGCCCAACATGAGGTAGGCGCAGCCCCCGAAGAGCAGCATGACCGACCCCGCGTCCTCGTAGCTGGTGAACCAGTAGACGGCGTAGACGATGCCGAGGAAGACGGCTGAGCCCACGATGAGCTTCCACTCGAACTTCATCGTCGGGCCTCGACGGGCTCGGCTTCGCTCATGTGGTGGACCGTCGTGAGGGCATCAGGATGGTTGGCATCCCAGAGCGGCCGCTCGGAGCGGATGGGCGGAAGGGACTCGAAGTTGTGCTCCGCGGGAGGTGAAGAGCACGCCCACTCCAGCGTTTGGCCGTCCCAGGGATTGTCGCCGGCCACCTCGCCCTTGCGGTAGCTGACGAAGAGGTTCCAGACCGTGGCCAGTACCCCGAGGCCGGTGATGTAGGCGCCGATGCTGGAGAGGAGGTTGAGGAAGTTCCAGCCCTCGTTGGAGTCGTAGATGGCGATGC
>JBPCNZ010000116.1:0-31412 GCA_051000755.1 Acidimicrobiales bacterium
GCGCCACCGCCACCCGGACCCCCCGCCCCGATAGCACCCTCATCACGGCCTCAAACGGTCCCAGACCGCAAAAGGCCTGGCCACACCCCCCATGCCGCTCACTCCTGGAGCGCCGCACCCAAACGAAATGCTCCCGGGACCGGGGTCCTAACGCGAAGGGGAGTTGCCTCGACGCTCGGCGAAGACCTTGTGCGGCACCTGGAGCAGGCGCAGGACGGTGACCAGCCCGACACCGCCGATGAGGTTGCCCAGGGCGGCAAAGGCGAACAACCCGAACCAGTCGGCGTACCCGAACGGAGCACCGGCGTGCAGGGCGGCGAAGCACAGCAGAGAGGCGACGATGGCGTGATTGAGCTGCCCGGCGCCGAGGAGGAAGCCCATGACCGTCGCCGGAACGAGGCCGACAGCGTCGGAATCGGTTGCGTGCTGCATGTGGGTCATCAAGGTGATGACGAAGCCGCCCAGGAGGGCCAGCGCCAACGCCTGCCAGGTGATCCCCAGGTCGATGTAGAACGTGGCCGCCTTCACCGCGGTCGAGCGCAGCGAGGGGAAGCCGGCGATGATGATCCCGGTGATCACCCAACCGCCGGCCAGGTTGGTCACGATGGTGACGCCCCACAGCCTCACCAGGGCCGACGGGGGGCTGGCCTTGGTGACGACGGCGGCGATGGGGACCAGGAAGTCCTCGGTGAACAGCTCGCTGCGGGCCAGGGTCAGAGCGATAAAGCCGATGGAGAAAGCCAGCCCGGCCAGCATCTTGCTCTCGGTCGCATGCTCGACCAGCAGGAGGGCGAACACGCCGACCCCGACGTCGAGTCCACCGAGGAGGCCCGTGGCCGTGAGTCCGGACCACGAGCGGCCCAGACGCTGCTCCCCCTCGTCGACCAGGCGATCGAACGTTCGCTCCGTGTCCTGTTGCGCCACATCCGGCTCGGTTGACTCCTCTTTCGCCATCGCCGAACCGTAGGCGAAGGGTTTCCGGGGCTGCGGAGTCGGCCACGCCCGGCGCGGGAAGGGACCGGTGATGACGGATGGACCAGGCACTTGGATGACCTCGGCGCGGGCCACTCGCCGGTGCGGGAAGCCGGCTACGCCGTGTTCGTCTCCGTCTTCGACCCCGACGGCACCCCGTGGGAGTTGTGGGCGGCCGGATCTCAGGAGGTGGCCGGCGGATCGCTGGCCGCGAAGGAATCGTCGGCGACCTCGTCCTCATCCTCCCCGGTCGCCACGGACTCGTTGAGCTTCTCCTGCCTATCGCCCAGCTCATCGCCGTCCTGAGGGCCCGGCTTGGGTTCTTCCGGTTGTCCCGGCACGTGCACCTCCGTCGCTCGCGCGCGCCTTCTGTCGTACCCGGACCCGCGGGCCGGTACGCTCACTGGCCGCCGCCCGTTCCGCCTCAGAGACCGAGGCCGACCTTGGTGACCGTGTCGCGGGCGATGGTCGGCGTGAGGCGGGCCACGACGGAGAGGGCCTGGGCGTCGAGGCCGACCAGATACCGCTCGCGGGGGATCCGAGTGGTGATGGCTCGGACGACGACCGCCGCCACCTGATCGGGGTCGCCCATGATCGCCTGGGCCAGCCTGGTTCCCGACAGTGACCGCCGGTAGGAGTCGTCGAAACGGGAACCGGCCCGGCGTTCCAGGTCGGAGGCCACGTCATCCCAGATGTTGGTCTTGATGCCCCCGGGCTCGATCAGGCTGACTCGCACCCCGGAGGAGGCCACCTCCATGCGCAGGGCGTCCGTGAGGGCCTCGAGGGCATGCTTGGCGCCGGCGTACCAACCGATCAGCGGACCCGACGTCAGCCCGAAGATCGACGACATGTTGACGATCCGTCCGTCGTTGCGCTCACGCATGTGGGGCAGCGCCAGCCGGCACAACCGCAGGGGGGCCATGACCATGGTGTCCATGAGGCGCTGGGCCTCTGCATCATCGACGTCTTCGATGGCGCCGGTCTGGCCGTAGCCGGCGCTGTTGACCAGGCCCCAGGGCCGCAGCTCGCCAACCACCGCCTGACACTGGTCGGCATCGGTGACGTCGAGGATCACCGTCTCCACCTCCAGGCCAGCCTCGGCCGCGGCCTCGTTGACCATGTCCGCCTTGGCCGGGGAACGGACCGAGCCCACCGACCGGAGGCCGCGCCGGGCCAGGGCCAGGGTTGTCGCCAGGCCGATGCCGGAGTTGGCCCCGGTGGTCAGCACGGTGCGCTCCATCGCAGCGCTCGAAGTGGTCACTGCTCGCCGCCCAGGTGGCACGAACACACCTCGTCCTGCGAGGCGACGGGGGAGAGGGGAACGGGATCGACCGGGGTCAAGCTATCAGGACCGTTGCCCAGGTCCTACGCTCGACTGGTGACCGATCGAGACGAGAAGCGGATCGCCGCCACCGACGAGGTGGTCACCCTGGCTCACGAGCTGATCCGCATCGACACCACCAACACTGGAGACCCGACCACCCTGGTAGGGGAGCGGGAGGCCGCCGAGTGGGTGGCGGCCAAGCTCGATGAGGTGGGCTACGACACCACCTATGTCGAGTCGGGCGCCAAGCGCCGGGGCAACGTGATCGCCCGCCTGCCCGGGGCGGACCCGGGCCGGGGCGCCTTGCTGGTCCACGGGCACCTCGACGTGGTGCCCGCCGACGCCTCGGAATGGTCCGTCGATCCCTTCTCCGGCGAGGTCGCAGACGGCTATCTGTGGGGTCGGGGGGCCATCGACATGAAGCACATGGTCGCCACCAGCGTGGCCATGGCCCGCCAATTCAAGCGGGACGGCACCGTCCCGCCCCGGGATCTGATCTTCGCCTACGTGGCCGATGAGGAGGCCGGCGGTTTCTTCGGAGCCAGATGGTTGGTCGACAACCGGCCCGAGCTCTTCGACGGCGCCACCGAGGCGATCAGCGAGGTCGGCGGCTTCTCGGTGACCATGGGCGACGGGGTGCGGGCCTATCTGATCGAGACGGCCGAGAAGGGGATCCGATGGTTGCGCCTCCGGGCGGAGGGCACGGCCGGGCACGGCTCGATGCTCAACACCGACAATGCCGTGGCCCGGATGGCGGCCGCGGTGAGCCGCGTCGGCGAACACCGCTTCCCCCTGATTCTGACCGACCCGGTCCGCCAGCTCCTCGCCGGTGTCAGCGACATCACCGGCGTGCCCTTCGATGAGGACGATCCCGAAGCGGCCGTCGCCCGGCTCGGCAACCTGGCCCGCATGATCGGTGCCACCCTGCGCGACACGGCCAACGTGACCATGTTCCACGCCGGGTACAAGGCGAACGTGGTGCCCTCGTTCGCCACCGCCAGCATCGACGGCCGGATGCTGCCCGGTCGGGAAGCGGCCTTCGAACAGGAGGTGCTCGAGCTGCTCGGCCCCGGCATCGATGCCGAGTGGGATGGGTTGCCGCCGGTGGAGACCACCTTCGACGGGGCCCTGGTCGACAAGATGACGGCGGCCATCCTCGCCGAGGACCCCGGGGCCCGGACGTTGCCGTACATGTTGTCGGGGGGTACCGATGCCAAGTCGTTCCAGGACCTGGGCATCCGCAACTTCGGTTTCACTCCGCTGAAGCTGCCCGCCGAGCTCGACTTCAGCGCCCTCTTCCACGGCGTCGACGAACGGGTCCCGACCGACGCTCTGGAGTTCGGCGCTCGGGTCCTCGAGCGTCTCCTGCTGGACTGCTGAGGGCGGACAGCTCGGCGACGAGGGTGACGGCGTCCTTCTTGCGTTCGACCGGGCCCCAGTACATGGAGCTGGTCGACCCCTCCCGGAACGAGAGGGCCTCGGAGAGGACCTTGCGACCACCTCCCGACGGCAGCTCGGCGATCAGGGCCCGGCCCGCCTGCGATTTGGACCACACGTCACCCCGGCACGCGGCATGGAGCTGGGCCACCTCCAGGACAGGATCGGCCAACGCCCGCTTCATCCACACCTTGCCCAGGCGCCGATGGGCCGAGATGGACCAGGGGGCCCACCGGCTCCCCAGGATGTGAACGGCCCACGCCTCGATGGCCCCGTCCCGCTGGCCCACCTGGGGCCGGTCGGGCCCGCGGAGGGTGGGAGCGCCGTAGAGCACATCGCGTGAGAAGGGGTCGAGATCGTTGTGGTCGGGCGGTCCCGCGGCGAAGAGCTCGGCGGGTGGCTCACCGGCCAGGCCGGCCCACGACACGTAAGTCACGGACGGGTGGCGCCCGTGGAGGCGCAGCAGGCTGGCCGCGGCGGCGGCCACCCGCAGCTGGTCCTGGTCCCAGGTCCGGTCGGCCACGGCCACCAGGTCGATGTTGCTCACCCGATTGGAGAAGTCGCCCAGGGCCAGCGACCCGACCGCGTAGCAGCCGACCACTACCCCGGGAAGGTCCTGGTCCAGGCGGGCCAGGTAGCGCCCGACGTGGGCGCGGACCTCCTCCGGGACAACCGTTGCGGATGAGGAGCTGCCATCGTTCATCATGGGGTCGGCTCTGGCGGTGAGGGTAGCGGGGATGGCGCCCCACGGGAGTCCCGTTGCTGGGCCGAGCCGCCATCGGGCTCCGGTGGGCCGGGCTCCGACCCAGTGGTCTCCTCGGTCGTGCGACGGTCCCGCCCCGGCTTGGGAGCAGGGCGCCACAGAGACTACGGACGAGGCTGACCCGGATGTCGCGATGGAGACCCAGAGCTTCTCGCCCGGAACCTCATGGGCATCGTACGCTCGTAGGCGTGGAGCTTCGTTGTGCTGACTGCGGGTGCGCCGTGGACCGCGGCGTGCGCCTCGCAACCTGCCGTGATCCGACATGCTGCTGTGCGGAACTTCCGACACGAGAGACCACGGCCGATCTGGACCCTCCGCCCGGCCAGTCGACCGTTACGGGCTGAACACCATGATCAACCACGGTCACCTCCGCAGCCCTCGAGTGTGCCGCCGGGCCATGGCCGGCGGAGCCCTACGGGCACTGGCGACTTCTCCTGGTCCGACATTCCCGCTACGGTCCCGCGTTTCGGTTGCCGCTGCGACCACCTAGGCAACGTCGAGGCTTTCGCTCCTGACCTTCCTCCTTCCAGCAGTCCGGCTTCTCCGCCAGGCCATTCCCCACGTGCTCGAAGGGATCGTCGGTCCCTCTGCCGCATTCCTGGCCGGCCATGCCGTGTGGGGGATGCTCGGAGCGCTCGGGCTGGCCTTCGCGTGGACCGGGACCTGCCTCGGGCTGCGCCTGATCGTCGGGCGCCGGATCACGGGGCTGCTGGTCATCGCCGCCATCTCGTTGGTGTTGCGGACGGTGGTGGCGGTCGTCATGAACTCCACCAGGGCGTTCTTCCTGGGACCCGACATCGTGACGGCCGGCATGGGCCTGCTGTTCCTGGCCTCGGCGTTCACCGCCAAGCCCCTCGTCGCCCGCATCGCCGCAGACTTCCTGCCCTCCTCGTGGGTGGACCTGGACGACCGGCGGGCGTTGCGGCTGTGCCGGGCCGGCTCCGCCCTGTAGGGTCTGGAGCAGCTCCTCACCGCCGGAGTGACCGGCTTCTTGGTCTTCAACGTGTCTTCCACCACGTTTGTCGCCTGTCACGAGCCCATCTCCCTGGCCGTGTTCGCCCTGGTCATGGGGATTGCCTTCCCCTTCTTCTGGGGTGACATCAAAGCCCTGCGCACCCCTGCTGCGCAGCGTGGCGACCTGCTCCGGATGGCGTGATTCCGCTCCTGGATGCGGTGCGGACCGCCGGTCTGCCCGCGTCGGGCAGCCATTGCATCGGGTGTCCGGGGGGAGGCAGCAGCGGTGCGGCCGCCATCATCATCGGGGTGGCCCTGGTAGTGGTCGGCGGGGCGGCGCTGGTGGTCAGCCAACGGCGGGACCGGCATGAGCGTCAGGGCGATCCAACCCCGAGAGCGGCCAGCCTCCTCGTTACCTGTGGGCGCGCCGCCGGCGTCCTGGCCATCCTGATCGGGCTGGTGACCGCCGTCCTCCAACCCTGAACCGCGGCGAGGCCGTCAGCGGGGGCTCAGAAGCCCGGCGTGTACGAGCCTTTGCCCATGGCGACGCTGGTCTCCATGTCGATGCTCTCGTCCAGGCTGCCCCGTACCTCGGTCACCCAGTCCAGGCGATCGTGAAGGATCCGTTCCACGCCGGCCTGCAGGGTGGAGGAGCTGATGGCGCAAGAACTGCATGCCCCCTGCAGCTGCACCTCGATCTCACCGCTCTCGACGTCGGCACTGACCAGGACGAGATCCCCACCGTCGGATTGCACCGCAGGGCGAATCAGTTCGAGCAGCTCATTGAGCGCCTGGAGCCTGCTGGTGCGATCCTCGTCAGTCAACATGATCTACCTCCGAGCCCCAGTCTGGCAGGTGCTCGGCCCCTAACGGCCGACGTGGCCCCACGGAAGCCGTGCCGGGAACCTACGCTGAGTCCCGATGAGCGATCTCGACGCCTCGGAGCACGCTTCGGAGCACGCCGGCGCCCAGGGCCGACCGCCGGCCGCGCCCGTCCCGGCGTCGAGCGACGCCACCGGGTGTCCCTACCCGGGGCCGGACGTGGCCACGCAGTCGGCCTGCCCGTTCCCTGAGGCGGCGGCAACCGGGCGGACTTCGGTGTGCGGCTACGCCGGCGGGGGCAAGCGGGGCTATTTCGTCCCCGGGCTCATCGCCCTGGCGGTGCTGCTGGCCGGCGGGGCGTTCGCCTCCGCCGGCGGCCTCTCCCACGCCAGCCCGAGCCGGCTCGACGGCGCCCACGTGGGCACCCTGATCGCCGAGAACTACCAGAACAACCATCAGCTGGAGAGCCCGCCGCCCGTGCAGTGCCCCAACAACGAGCCGGTGGCCAGCGGCCACCGCTTCGTCTGCCACCTGCTGCGGACCAAGGGCTGTCCGCTCTCGGTTCAGGTGACCGAGACCGGTGGCGGCCAGTTCACCTACCAGGTACCCGGTGGCCCTTGAGCCGACCTGAGGGTCAGGAGCGCAGCTCGGCGGTCCACGAGTCCCCGTCCCAGTAGCGCTTCTGGCCCGAGCCGCCCGGGTCGGCGTACCAGCCGGCCACCGGCGAGGCACTCGGCGGGGCGGGGGTCGACGGCCACGGTGGGCCTGGCGCCGGCGGGGGAGACGAAACCGGGGTAGGGGGGTAGCCCGGCGCGGCCGGGTAGGCCGGGGGGGACTGCCCCGGGTTGGAGGGGTAGGGGGGCTGCCCCGGATTGGTGGGGTAGGGGGGCTGCCCCGGATTGGCGGGCGGCCAAGCGGTGCCGGGGTAGGCCCCGGGGGCCTGGCCCCAGGCGCCCGGTGGAGCCCCGCCTGGCCCGCCGGTCTCGGCCCGGGCCAGCCGGGAGCGGGCGATGACCAGGTACAGGATCGAGATGATGAGGCCGATCAGGAAGAAGAAGTCCAAGAGGATGCTCACGGAGAGCAGCACGATCCACAGCACCTTGTTCTGCCCCACGCGGTCCCACGCCTCCGAGGGGCGCCGGGCGGCATCGACGATCCCGAACACCGACAGGCCCAGGGCGGCCAGCACGATCAGGACACCGACGCCGGTGCTGATGTTGGTGGCCACAGACCATCCTTTCGATCACAGGGCGGCGATGGCACCACCAAGCCTTCACTGGCGTCGAGCCTAGACTTCGGGCCATGTCGAGCGGGCGCCGAGACGAGGATCGCGTCCTCACCGTGCCCAACGCGGTGACCGCCGTCCGCCTGGCCCTGATACCCGTGTTCGTGATCCTGCTGGCCCAGCCCCACAAGGCCCACTGGCAGGCCGCGGCCTGGCTGCTGGCCGGCATCGGGGCCACCGACTTCGTGGACGGCCAGCTGGCCCGCCGCCTCCATCAGGTCTCCACCGTCGGCAAGATCCTCGACCCCATCGCCGACCGCCTCCTCCTGGTCGTCGGGTCCATCGCCATCATTGCCGTCGGCGCCGTCCCCGTCTGGGTCGTCGTCATCGCCCTGGCCCGGGAGGTCACGGTGGCCGGCGGTTTCCTGATCGTGGCCGCCATCGGCGGGCGACGCATGGACGTCACCGTGGCCGGCAAGGCCGGCACCCTCGCCCTGATGGTGGCCCTCCCACTGTTCCTCATCGGCCATGCCGGGGTGAGCTGGAGCCGGGAGGCCACCGACGTGGCCTGGGTGTTCGCCATCCCCGGTCTGGTCCTCGGCTGGTATTCGGCCATCACCTATGTCCCGATGGCGCGGCGGGCTCTCGCTCAGCGCCACAACGTCAGGGGGCAGGCGTGAAGGCCGTCATCATGGCCGGCGGGGAGGGGACCCGGTTGCGACCCCTGACCTCCAACCAGCCCAAGCCCATGATGCCGATCGCCAACCGGCCCATGATGGAGCACATCGTCACCCTCCTCAAGAGCCACGGCTTCGACGAGATCGTGGTCACCGTGGCGTTCCAGGCCAACGCCATCCGCACCTACTTCGGCAACGGCTCCGACTTCGGCGTCCGCATGGTCTACGCCACCGAGGAGACCCCGCTCGGCACGGCCGGCTCGGTGCGCAACGCCGCCGATGAGCTGGACGAGCCCTTCCTCGTCATCTCCGGCGACGTCCTCACCGACGTCGACCTGGGGGGGATCGTCACCGCCCACCGGGATCGGGGGGCCCTGGCCACGCTGGGCCTGGTCTCGACGGACGACCCGCTGGAGTTCGGCATCGTCATCACCCGCCCGGACGGCTCCATCGTTCGGTTCCTGGAGAAGCCGACCTGTGGGCAGGTGTTCTCCGACACCATCAACACCGGCATCTACGTGCTCGATCCGGCCATCTTCGAGTGGATCCCCCCAGACGAACCGCTCGACTTCGCCAGCGAGGTCTTTCCCCAACTGCTCGAGCAGGGACGGCCCGTCTTCGGCCACGTGTTCGACGGCTACTGGGAGGACGTCGGCACCCTCGACGCCTACATCAAGGCCCACCAGGACCTCCTCGACCGGCGGGTCGAGATTGACATCCCCGGCTTCCGCCTGGGCGACGGGGTGTGGCTGGGAGAGGGGTCCGAGATCGACCCTGAGGCCACCATCAAAGGGCCGGCCATCATCGGCGACTACTGCCGGGTCGAGGCCGGGGCGGAGCTGGCCACCTACACGGTCCTCGGGTCCAACGTCCGGGTCGGCGCCGACGCCTTCATCGAGCGCTCGGTGGTCCACGACAACGTGTACCTCGGCTCGGGGGTGCGCCTGCGGGGCTGTGTGGTCGGCCGCTCCAGCGATCTGCGCCGGGGCGCCCGCCTCGAGGAGGGCGTCGTGCTCGGCGACGAGTGCTTCGTCGGCCGCGACGCGGTAATCAACCCGGGCGTCAAGGTCTATCCGTTCAAGACCGTCGAGCGCGGCGCCGTCGTCAACTCGTCGATCGTGTGGGAGTCCCGCGGGGCCCGGCACCTCTTCGGTCGCCTGGGCGTCGCCGGGCTGGCCAACGTCGACATCTCCCCGGAGTTGGCCGTGAAGCTGGCCATGGCCTTCGGCACCACCATGAAGCTGGGTTCGACGGTGGTGGCCTCGCGGGACACCTCCCGGGCCGCCCGGGTGCTGCACCGGGCCGTCATGGTCGGCCTCAACGCCACCGGGGTGGACGTCGCCGACCTGGAGGTGGCCACCGTGCCCACCACCCGCTTCGCCGTGCGCCGGGAGCTGAGCAGCGGCGGGGTGAGCGTGCGACTCGACCCCGACGACCCCCAGTCGGTGATCATCCGGTTCTTCGACGCCAACGGGATCGACCTGTCCGAGGCCGACCAGAAGAAGATCGAGCGGCTCTACTACCGGGAGGACTTCCGTCGGTCCCTGGCCGGGGAGATCGGCGACCTGCGCTACCCGGCGCGGACGGTGGAGCTCTACACCGCCGAGCTGATGGCGACGGTCAATGTCGACCCGGTCCGCGCCGCCGGCTTCAAGGTCGTCCTCGACTACGCCTACGGAGCAGCCAGCTTCGTGATGCCCAACGTGCTGGCCAAGCTGGGCGCCGACGTCCTGTCGGTGAACCCCTACGCCTCGACCCGCCAGGCCCTCAGCTTCGACCGCTTCGAGCACGCGGCGCGGGTCGCCGAGCTGGTCCGGGCCTCCGGCGCCCAACTGGGGGCGGTGATCGACTCCGACGGGGAGCACCTGACCCTCGTCGACGACGATGGCCACGTCCTCTCCGACACCGAGGGCCTGATGGCCGTCCTCCGCCTGGTCCTGGCTCAGGAGTTGGGCAATTCGCCCACCGTCGTCCTGCCGGTCGCCATCGGCCGGGAGGTGGAGGCCATGTGCGCCGACGCCGGAGCCGTCCTGTTGTGGTCCAAGCTGTCCACCGCCCACGTGATGGAGGTGGCCTCCGACCCCGGTGTCGACTTCGCAGCCAGCGGTGAGGGCGGCTACATCTTCCCGTCGTTCCTGCCGGCCTTCGACGCCGTGGCCACCCTGGTGCAGGCTCTGGCCCTCCTCGCCGGGACCGGGACCCGTCTCTCGGCGGTTGTCGCCGAGTTGCCCAAGGTGCGCATCGTGCACGGGACGGTCGCAACCCCCTGGGACCAGAAGGGCCTGGTCATGCGCACCATCCTCGAGCACTCGGCCGGCCGCGACGTGGTCCTGGTGGACGGGGTGAAGGTTCTCTACGACGACGGCTGGGCCCTGGTGCTGCCCGACCCCGACGAACCGATCACCCACCTGTGGGCCGAGGCGCCGTCCGACAGCGAGGCCCGTTCGAGGGCCGAGGAATATGCCCGGCGGATCCGTAGCCTCGTCCGATCCTGAGCGGCGGCCGCTTCTCGGGGACCAGACCGCGCAGAGGGACCAGCGCATCCAGTATGGTCCGGGCCATGGACGTCCCCGACGACCTCCGGTACACGTCTGACCATGAGTGGGTCAAGCTCGAGGGTGATTCGATCCGAATCGGGATCACCGACTACGCCCAGGACGCGCTCGGCGACGTGGTGTTCGTGCAGATGCCCGAGGTGGGAGCATCCGTGACCGCCGGCGATTCGTTCAGCGAGGTCGAATCCACCAAGTCGGTCTCGGACGTGTACGTGCCTCTCGCCGGCACCGTCACCGAGGTCAACGACGCCTTGAGCGAGAGCCCCCAGCGCCTCAACGAGGACCCCTACGGGGACGGCTGGCTGTGCACCATTCGCCTCGTGGATCCTGACGCGGTTGGCTCCCTGCTCGACGCGGCGGCCTACCGGAAGCTGATAGAGGACTGAGCCCGCCGAGGTGACGGCGCTGTTTTGCAACCGCTGCGGACACCGCAACCCTGAGGACGCCAACTTCTGCTCGTCGTGCGGCGCTCCCCTGGAGCATCGCGGGGAGACAGACGTGACGTTGACGACCATCACCCTGGCTGCGGTCGAGTCCGCCGGTGAGGTGGCCGACGAGAACATCGTCATCTCCATGGGTGACGTGCCGAGCGGCGCCGGCGTGCTCATCGTCAAGCGGGGCCCGAACGCCGGTTCCCGCTTCGTGCTCGAACACGACGTCACCGACGTCGGCCGGCACCCGAAGAGCGACATCTTCCTCGACGATGTGACGGTCTCGCGCCGCCATGCCGAGGTCAGCCGGCTGGGTGACGGCTTCGGTGTGCGCGACGTCGGCTCCCTCAACGGGACCTACCTCAACCGGGAGCGGATCGACGACGACGCCCCCCTCGTCAGCGGGGACGAGCTTCAGATCGGCAAGTTCCGCCTCGTGTTCCTGACCGAGGGGGGAGGGTAGGACCGTGCCCGATCGTTCCCATCTGTCCATCGGCGAGGTCCTGTCCCTGCTGCGCGACGAGTTCCCCGACGTGACCATCTCCAAGATCCGCTTCCTGGAGAGCCAGGGTCTCGTCGACCCGGAACGGACCCCCTCGGGTTACCGGAAGTTCTACGAGCACGACGTGGACCGGCTGCGCTGGATCCTCCGCCAGCAGCGGGAGAACTTCCTGCCCCTCAAAGTCATCAAGGGCCGACTCACCGACCAAGACGACGATGACTCCGCCGCCCTCGAAGGGGCCGAGTTGGACCTCAACGGGTCCGGGGCGTCCGCCGAGGCGGTGCCCGAAGGTCCCGACGCCGTGCCGGTCGCGTCAACGGGCCGGGATTCGGCGACCTCGGGGGCGGAGACCGACCCCTCGCCGGGCGACCATCCCGAGCGGGGCCCGGTCCCGGTTCCCGGACCCGGCGGCCCCAGCGACCGGGTCGTCACCGGGTCATCGGACGGCGGCGGCCGCAGCGAGCGAGCCGTCACCGGAGCATCCGGTCGCCACGCGGCCGGAATCCTGGATCCACTGACCACCGAGGCGGACCGCGGCCAGGATGCCGTGCCGGCGGGGGCCGCCGGGCCGGCTGGGCCTGCCGTGGCCCCGGCCCCGGTCGGAGCGGCTGAGCGCATCACGCCTCAGGCGGCCGATCGCACCCCCCTGCCGGCCGGCGAGGAGGACGACAGCTTCACCCTCGAGGAGCTCATGGCCCGCAGCGGCCTGGACAAGGCTCAGGTCGACGAACTGACCCGCTTCGGCCTGATCAGCCCCGCCTCCTCCAGCGGGGGCGAGCGGTACTACGACGCCGACGCCGTGGCCATCGCCACCGTGGCGGCCGGGTTCGCCCGCCACGGCGTCGAAGCCCGCCACCTGCGGGGGTGGCGCACCTCGGCCGAACGGGAGGTGAGCCTCTTCGAGCAGGTGGTCGTGCCGCTGCTGCGCCAGCGCAACCCGCAGGCCAGGAACCAGGCCGCCGTCACCCTCGACGAGCTCGCCGATCTGGGCGCCTCCCTCCGCCAGGTCCTCGTCCGTCGGGCTCTTGGCGAAGTCCACTGATGGCCGCCCACGTCCGCCCGTTCTTCGACCCCGTTCGGTTCCGGCGCTAGTAGAGTTCGATCCATGGTCGAGATGCACCTGGCTGCCGTGCGGGTCGAACTGCCGACCAATCAGCCGGTCCTTCTTCTCGAGGAGCTCGGCGACGGGAAGAGGACGCTGCCCATCTACATCGGCCCGGCCGAGGCTCAGGCCATCGCCTACGCCCTCCAAGGGGTCGTGACGTCGCGGCCCATGACCCACGACCTGATGCGTGATCTGCTCGCTGACCTCGGGGCCACCGTCGAGTGCGTGGTCATCACCGAGCTGCGCGAGGGCACCTTCTACGCCGAGATACGCCTCATCAACAACGGCCAGCGCCACTCGGTGTCGGCCCGGCCGTCCGACGCTGTCGCCCTCGCGGTCCGGGTGGAGTGCACCATCTACGCCGATGACGCTCTGGTCGACGCCGAGAGCTACGTCCTCGACACCAACGAGGCCGAGGATCCGGGGGAGGCGGACGAGCTGGTCTCGGAGTTCCGCCAATTCATCGAAGGGCTTCGCCCGGAGGACTTCGAGGGCTGATCGGACTTCGCTGATCGGCGCCGGACCACCGGTCGGGGGTTGCTTCTTGGCCGGCGGTCGAGCACACTGCTGTAGTTACCTCTATGTGACCCTTCGGAGGCGTTGTCATGGTGCAGGTCGAACAATCCGGCGCGGCAGCCACAGAAGGGGACCACGTGGGGTACCGCGGCCCCCAGGTGTGCTCGGTCGTGGGCATCACCTACCGCCAGCTCGACTACTGGGCCCGGACCGACCTGCTGCGCCCTTCCCTGTCCGACGCCAAGGGCAGTGGCTCGCAACGCCGGTACTCTTACACCGACCTGTTGCAACTGAAGGTGATCAAGCGCCTCCTCGATTCGGGCATCTCGCTGCGCTCGGCCCGCCGGGCCATCGAGTTCCTCCGCTCCGCAGGCGAAGACCTGGCCACCGCCAACCTGGTGATCGACGAGGGCCGGGCCGTTCTCGCCCGCTCCGGCGAGGAGATCGTCGATCTGCTCAAGGGCGGTCAGGGTGTACTCAACATCGTCCCCCTGGCCGGCGTGTTCTCCGAGCTGGACGCAGCCATCACCGACCTGGGCACCGCACCCAAGAAGGGCGGGACGGCGCCGGCGCCCCGCACGGCGTCCGGGGCCTGAGCCCCGCCTCATCGGTCCTCGGCGTCATCGGTCCTCGGCGTCATCGGTCCTCGGTCCTCGGTCCTCGGCGTCATCGGTCCTCGGCGGCCCGCCGGCGGTAGGTGTCGGCGATCTCGGCCATGACCACGCCGGGTTCGTGGACCACCTGGGCCCAGGTGTAGACCAGGAACGCCCAGCCGTCGGCGGCCAGACGATTCCTCCGGCGGAGGTCCCGACCCATCTGCGCGGAGCTGGCGTGCCACACGTAGCCGTCCACCTCCACGGCCAGGCGCAGCGTCGGCCAGGCAAAGTCGAGGCGGTAGCGGCCGTTTGCCCATGCCACCTCTGCGGCAGGGGCGGGAACACCCTCCTCGGCTTCCAGGCGGCGAAGAAGCCGGCTCATCTTGCTCTCCAGGACACTCGGTGTCGGCGCATCCCAGGGATAGCGCGCCACGAGGCGGAGACGGAGCAGCCTCACCCCAGCCCGCCTTTCGTGAGGGTCGGGGCGGGTGGACCGCTCCAGGCGGCCCAACGTGACCGTCCCGCGACTCAGCCCTCGGTCCACTGCCTCATCCAGCAGCCGGGGCGTCATGCATGTCGCCAGATCGGTGAGCGTCCGGCACGGGTCCGTCACCCAGAATCCGCCACGACGCGTCCGAGAAGGCAGTCGGGCAGCCTGATGGGCGTCGACCCCGGGCGTCCTCAAGCGCCTGCCCCGAGGGACCGTGACCGTGGGCTGCGCCGGGGGACGGTCCACGAGATCCCACAGCCAGGCTGCGGACTGGTGGGATACGACGACGCCATCGCCGGCGACCAGGACGGCTGCAGCGAGGATGCTCCTCGGGCGCCGGCCCTTTGCTCCGTCGAGGAAGACCCTTCGAAGACCCGGACCAGTCGGCCTGAGGAGACCAGTCGCTTGAGCGCAGCGCTGGAGATTCCCAGCCGTTCGGCCTGCCGCGTGCTGATGACCCCTTCGTGGCCTCGGAGCCAGCCGACGAGAGCCTGGTCCTTCTGTTGCTGCACCGTATGCCGGTCCCATCCTCATATACTCGCGGGCAACCTTGCCGAGGCCAGGCGGGGCAGGGGGGGCGGAACGCCGTCGCCGCCCCGCGGCGTGGTGGCATCAAACCCGGTAACGCTGAGCGACGTGGTGACGCCGAGGGACGGTATCCGTCCCTCAATGACACTCAGTTGCTCAGCTTCACACCGTTACAACGTCCGCCGTGGGCGGGGACGGCGAGACGGGGGCGGGTGCACCGATGGATCGGGTGTGGCGAGCCCCCGAAGGAGCGGACACCCGGGCAACACCCGGGCAACACCCGGGCAACACCGGGGCGACACCCGGGCGACACCCGGGCGACACCGGCCGCAGGCCGAGCCGACGGTGCGTCGCACAGGCTTTCCCCTCGACACCAGTAGTCTCGGAGGGTGAGCTCCGCCGCCGACGCTGACACGGCTGACCCCGCAGGGGGCTTGCGCCGGTCCCCGCTCGACGCCCGGCATCGCGCCCTGGGGGCCCGGCTGGTGGAGTTCGGGGGATGGGACATGCCCCTGCGCTATCCGACGGGCACGCTCGCCGAGCACCTGGCCTGCCGATCCGATGCCGTGGCGTTCGACGTCAGCCACCTGGGAACGGTGCGCGTCGTTGGCCCCCAGGCTTTCGAAGGGCTGCAGTCGACGCTGACCAACGATCTCACCAAGATCGGACCGGGTCGGGCCCAGTACACCCACCTGTTGGACAGCGACGCCTCGGTGCTCGACGACATCATCGTGTGGTGGGTCGACGACCAACGCTTCGACGTCATGCCCAACGCCTCCAACACAGCAAGGGTGATCGACGCCATCGGCGGGCGCGACGTCACCGCCGAGCGAGCCGTCATCGCCGTGCAGGGCCCCAAGGCCCGCGAGATGCTGGCCCAGGTAGCTCCGGAGGCCGCCGCGGTCGGTCGGTTCCGGGTCACCACCTTCTCGTGGCAGGACACGGCCTGCGTAGCCGCGGGCACGGGCTATACCGGTGAGGACGGCGTGGAGTGCGCCATAGCCGCCGACCTGGCTCCCGCCTTCTGGGATGCGGTCCTGGCCTCCGGCGTCGTCCCGGCCGGCCTCGGGGCCCGCGACACCCTGCGATTGGAGGCAGCCCTGCCCCTGCACGGCCACGAGCTGGGACGCGGGATCACCCCGCTCCAGGCCGGCCTGGGCTGGGTCGTGTCGTGGACCAAGCCGGAGGGCTTCGTCGGGCGGGACGCCCTCGAGGCCGAACGCACCGGCGGGGTACCCCGGGCCCTGATCGGGCTCGCCACCGAGGGGCGCCAGCCGCCCCGGGAGGGTGCCGAAGTCATGGTGGGGGACACCAAGGTGGGAGAGGTCACCAGCGGCAACTTCTCGCCCGTGCTGGGCCACGGCATCGCCCTGGCCCTCGTGGACACCAAGGAGAGCCTCGAGGGAGTCTCTGGGTTGCAGTTGGCCCAGCGGGGCCGCACGTTGCCGGCACAGATCGTGCCGCTTCCGTTCGTCACCAAGAGGAAGGGCTGACTGCTCGTGGGCCACTACGTCCCCCACACCGACGAAGAGTTGACCGGCATGCTCGCCGATCTGGGATTGTCATCACTCGAAGAGCTCTTCGAGGTGGTACCTGAGGCCCTGCGCCTGGCCACCGGGCTCGACCTGGCGCCCGGCATGTCGGAGGCTGATGTCGGGGTGGAGATGGAGCGCCTGGCCGGGCGCAACCAGGTTGGCCGCGACCTGCTCTGCTTTGCCGGTGCCGGCGCCTACGACCACGAGATCCCGGCCGCCACCCGGTCGCTGATGTTCCGCTCCGAGTTCGTCACCGCGTACACCCCGTACCAGCCCGAGGTGGCCCAGGGAGTCCTGCAGGCCCTGTTCGAGTACCAGACGATGGTGGCCCGCCTGTCGGGACTGGCGGTGGCCAACGCATCGCTCTACGACGGGGCCAGCGCGGCCGTGGAGGCTTTGAACCTGGCGGTGGCCACCAAGCGCCGGGAGACGGTGTGGGTGAGCGGTGGCGTCCACCCCCATTGGCGCCAGGTGCTGGCCACGTTCGCCCGGGGGACCGGGCACCAGCTGGTGGACGTCCCGCTCCGTGACGGCGTCACGGACTGGGACGCGGCGCCGGACTCGGGCGAGGCGCCGGCCGCGGTGCTGGTCAGCACCCCCAACTATCTCGGGGCCATCGAAGATCTCGACCGGGCCAGGACCGTCGCCGACAACCACGGCGCGTTGCTCCTCGCCGGCTTCGACCCGGTCTCCTCGGGCCTCCTGCGGGCACCCGGCGACCACGGCGCCGACGTGGCGGTGGGGGAGGGCCAGCCGTTCGGCACGCCCCTGTCGTTCGGGGGCCCCTACCTGGGCCTGTTCGCTTGCCGCAGGGGGCGTGTGGGCTGGTTGCCCGTTTGTCTGGTGGGTTGGACCCTCGACGTCGGGGGTCGCACCGCCTACGTGACGACGCTGCGGGCCCGGGAGCAGGACATCCGCCGGGAGAAGGCGTCCTCGAACGTCTGCACCAACCAGACCCTCATCGCTGTGGGAGCTATGATCCAGCTGGCCTGGCTGGGTACCGGTGGCCTGCGGGAGCTGGCCCTGCGGTGTGCCCGAGGCACCCGTTACGCGAGAGAGGTGGTCACGGCCATCCCCGGTGTCGAGCTGGCCCACCCGGCGCCGACCCTGCGGGAGTTCGCCCTCCGCCTGCCCGTCGCCGCCCCCCTGGTCATCGAGCGGATGGCCGAGGAGGGGTTCCTCGCCGGTGTGGCCGTCGGCGTCGACGACGGCGTCGTCACCGATGGCGGCGACCAGTTGATCGTGGCGGTCACCGAACGGCGCACCCGCGAGGAGATCGATGCCTACGCCGCGACCCTGGAGAAGGTGGTCCGATGAGTTCGACCGAGCAGCGCAGCAGCACGGACCACCACGCCACCGCCAGCGAGGCGGCGCGTTACCCGACATCGACCACGGTGTCGGCCGCCCCCGGGGGTCGGGCCCGGAGCGCGCCGATCATGGGCCGCGACACCGAACCGGCCATCTTCGAGTTCTCCAGCCCGGGCCGCCGGGCGTGGTCCTTCCGGACGACGGGGGTGCCCGAGTGGAGCGCCGAGGATCTGGTGCCGACCGCGTCGTTGCGTCCCCAACCGCTCGAGCTGGCCGAGGTGTCCGAGCGAGATCTGGTCGGCCACGTCACCAGGCTGACCCACCGGCAGTACTCGGTCGACCTGGGTGCCTACCCGCTCGGCTCGTGCACCATGAAGTACAACCCGAAGCTCTGCGATGACGCCGCCTCCCTGCCCGGCCTGGCCGCATCGCACCCGGCCACGCCGCCGTCGCACAGCCAGGGGTGGTTGGAGCTGCTGTGGTCGTTGTCGGACATCCTGTGCCGGGTGACGGGCATGGATGCCGCTACCCTGCAGCCGCCCGCCGGTGCCGCCGGTGAGCTGACCGGCCTGCTGCTCATGCGGGCCTGGCACGAGGCTCGGGGCCAGCGCCGCACCAAGGTGATCATCCCCGACTCGGCCCATGGGACCAACCCTGCGTCGGTCACCCTCGGGGGCTACCAGACGGTGACGGTGCCGTCCGACGAGCGGGGCCTGGTGGACATCGACGCCCTGCGGGAACGGCTCGACACCGATGTGGCCGGCATCATGCTGACCAATCCGAACACCCTCGGTTTGTTCGAGGAGGACATCGCCGAGATCGCCGCTGCCGTCCACGAGGTAGAGGGCCTCCTCTACTACGACGGCGCCAACCTCAACGCCATCCTCGGGGTGACCCGCCCCGGGGACATGGGCTTCGACATCGTCCACATGAACCTGCACAAGACGTTCGCCGTGCCGCACGGTGGCGGCGGTCCTGGGGCCGGGCCGGTAGCCGTCTCCGAGCGCCTGGCCGCCTACCTGCCCGGGCCCGTGCCCCGCCGCAACGACGACGGGACCTTCGCCTGGTACCAGCCGGAGCATTCCATCGGACGGGTTCACACCTGGTACGGCAACACCCTCGCCCTGGCCCGGGCCCTGTCGTACATCCTGGCCAACGGGGGCGACGGTCTCCGGCGGGTGGCCGAGGGAGCGGTGCTCAACGCCAACTGGTTGCGCGATCGGCTGAGGGACGCCTACGACCTGCCCTTCGACCGGCCCAACATGCACGAGTTCGTGGCGTCGACGTCATCGCTGAAGAAGGCGAACGGCACCCGGGCTCTGGACGTGGGCAAACGACTCCTCGAAGAGGGCTTTCATGCCCCGACCGTCTACTTCCCGCTGATCGTGGACGAGGCCTTGATGATCGAGCCGACGGAGACGGAGAGCCCGCAGACCCTGGCGGCCCTGGCCGACGCTCTGATCGCCATCGCCGGCGATGCGAGCGGGGAGGGAGCCGAGGCGCCCCGTTCGACGCCGGTCAGGAGGGTGGACGAGGCCCGAGCGGCGCGCCACCTGATCCCGACGTGGGATGCCGGTCGGGAGGACCAGCCGGGCTGAACCCACCCGGCACAACCCGCCGGGCTCCTACTGGAACTGCAGGTTGTAGGGATTGTTCGTGGCGCTGGCCGGCTGGTTGAGCACCATGCCGTTGATCTGCACGGAGATGGCGGCCGGGTTGCCCAGACGGACCCAGAACGGCCCGTTCTGGCTCTTCTGACTCCCGGAGGACAGGACGCCTTCGAAGACGACCTTGCCGGTCTGGTCGCCCTGGCGTATCTCGATCCAGCACGACCCGGAGCCGACGAAGCTGATCGTCGGGGAGCCGGTCACCTGATAGGTGGCCGTCGACGCCGTCCGGGACACCAGCGACGCGGGCGCAGCCGGGGCCGTGGTCGACGTGGTGGGCGCAGCCCTCGGGGCGACCGGTCGAGCGGCGCGCGGGTTGGACGAGCCCTGGTTGCCGATGACGACGGCGGAGACGACGCCAACAGCGGCGACCACCACGGCTAGGGCGACGGTCGCCACCCGCAGACCGCGGTGGCGAACCGGGCGGTGAGGTCCTCGGGCATGGCCGGCCCCACGCCGGGACGGTCGTCTGTGGCTCCGGTGGGCACCGCCTCCGCCTCCGACGGGCTCGACGCGCCCCGACCGAGCCAGTGCCGCCAGCTGGGCCCTGGTCTGCTCCGGTGCCACCGGTTGGAAGTTCCCGGGGCCAACGGGGGCCTCGACCGGTTGGCGCCACGGTCGGTCATGAGCGCCCGGAGGTGCGATGACCGCAGCGACCTGATCGGTCACGGCCTCGGCGGTGTCGGACCCAACGGCGGTGTCGGACCCAACGGCGGTGTCGGACCCAATGGCCGTGTCGGACCCAACGGCCGTGTCGGAGCCAACGACCGCGGCATCAGCGTCCGAGGGTGGAAGGATCCGGAAGCCTTCGACGTCGCCCGCTCCCGCAGGTCCGCCGGAGATGCCGCCGGCGACGCCCCGGGAGATCGGCGCGGCCGCCACCCTGGCCGCAGGCTCGTCGACGTCCTCATCACTCCAGGCCTCGTCGTCGTGGGCCTCGTCGACGTCGGCGGCACGCACCACCCGGACGGATTCGGCGCCGTCGGCTGTGGTGGGAGGAGAGACCGGCGTACCGGCGAGGGCTTCGCTGGGATCGCCGGGATCGCCGGGTCGGGTCGTTGCGTTCTGGACGCCGGCGAAGGGCTGGATGTCGATGGGCGGGGTGTCATCGACCCCGTCGGTGGCGTCGGAGCGATGATCCGCCAGGCTGATCGCACCGACGGGACCCGGGCCCCGGTCGCCCTCGGGCTCGCCAGCCCCAGCTTCACGGTCCCCGGCCTCGGCCCACGGGTAGCCGCCGATGCCCTCGGCGAAGTCGTCTCCTTCGAGGGTGCCCGGGTCGTCGTCTACGAGGTCGGAGTCGACGGACCCATCGCCGTGGTGGGTTTCGTCCCCGTCAATGGCATCGGCATCGGCGAGATCATCGAGGTCCTCATCGTCGACATCGGCGAGACCGGGGTCGTCGCCGGTGGGCGGAAGACCGGCGTCGTCGCCGGCGGGCGGAGGATCGGGCAGGAGTATCCGGACTCCTTCGATCTCGGCGGGAGCTGGTCGGGCGGCCACCTCCTCGGGAGCGACGACAGGCGCGTCGGTGACGCCGACCGCCCCCGGCACGGCCACCGGTCGGGACATGGGGCGCGGGCTGATGCGAGGGTGGGTGGGGTCGGCCTCCACGACGCGGCGCACATGGTCGAGGAGGGGCGCTCCTGCGGGCGGGGCCAGGTCGACCCGGCGGTCGGCGCCCTGGTTGGTGAGCTGTCCGAGGGTGTCGAGGGCCCGGTGGTGGGCGGCGGCGGCCCCGCCACCGAACCGCATCCGACGGACGACCTCGACGCCACCGCCGACGACGACGATCGCAAGGATCAACAGGATGAGGGCGATCATGGGCCCACCTCCCCGGAGCTCTGACGACGGGGACGAGGCAGACGAGAACAGCAGGCTGATACCACGTCACTCCTTTCGAGCAGGGCTACCAAACGGACCGAGCCGAGTGGTCCTAGGCTACGAGACGACCGGACCGACGGCAGATCGCCCGGACCCATTTTCTGCGCTCATCGGTGTGAAATCTGACCGGGGGAGGATCCCAGAGCGCTCGCACTGTCACAGCGTGGCAGTACCCTCGGCACCGATGCTGCCGATGACACCTGCGCCCCCGTTGTGGCGGGCCGGTCCCCGCCATCCGTACCCCGAACCCCGGCAGGTGCCCACCGTCCCCGCCTGGGTCCCCGTGCCCGCTGGATTCCTGGCCGGTTCCATCCCGTGGTCCAACCTGGCGGCCCGCCGGGTCGCCGGCGTCGACCTGCGCCGGATCGGCACCGGGACGGTGTCGGGCACCGGTCTGTTCGCGGTGGCCGGATTCGGCCCCCTCGCTGTGGCCGGAGTGCTGGAGGTGACCAAGGGGGCGGTCGGGCCCCTGCTGGCCGGACCCCAGCGCCCGAGGTTGGCCGCCGCCGCCGGCGCCGCCGCGGTCATCGGTCACAATTGGTCCCCGTGGTTGCGGGGGGCCGGAGGGCGAGGGCTGTCCCCGGCGCTCGGCGCCCTCGGGGTGACCGCTCCCGCGGCGTCGGCCACGCTGCTCGGTGGCATGGCCGGCGGCCGCCTGATCCGCCAGACGGCGATCGGATCGTTGCTGGCCGAACTGGCCGCCATCCCGGTGGCGCGCCGGACCCGAGGCCCCTCGGCGGGGTGGGCGGCGGCCGGCGTGGTCATTCCCATGATGATCAAACGCCTGGCGGGCAACACGAGACCGACGCCCGGTACCACCGCCCCGTATCTCTGGCGCTTCCTGCTTGACCGGGACCGCCGGCGCTCCCTGGTGACCGGGAGCCGGCCCTGACCATCGGGATCGTGACCGACTCCGCGGCATCCCTGCCTGTTGCGGTCGCCGCCAACCATGCCATCACCGTCGTTCCTCTGGGGTTGACGCTCGGAGGCTCGTCCGTCCACGACGGCGACCTCGATCTCGACGAGGTGGTGGCTCGCCTGGGCGAGGGGTTGAGCACGTCGGGCCCGTCACCGGGCGAGTTCGCCGAGGCCATCGCCAGGGCCGACACGGGTGACGGTGTCGTCGTGCTCACCCTCTCGGAGAGGATGAGCGGGACCAACGGGTCGGCTCACCTGGCCGCCAAGTTGGAGGAGGACCGGACCGTCAGGGTCGTCGATACCGGAACCGCGGCGGGGGCGGAGGGACTGGTCGTGCTCGCCGCAGCCGTCCGGGCCCAGGCCGGCGCCTCCATCGACGAGGTGGTGGCCGCAGCCGAGGTGGCCGCCCGCCAGGTCCGCCTGGTGGCGACCCTGCCCACCCTGGATCATCTGGCGCAAGGCGGGCGGGTGCCCGGGGCTGCTGCCTGGGCCGGCCATCGCCTGGACCTCAACCCCCTCTTCGAGTTCAAAGGGGGCCACGTCCGACCCCTGCGTCCCATCCGGGGCCAGCGGGCGGCCCGGGAGCGCATCGTGGCGCTGTTCGCCCACCGCCTCCACCCCGAGGCGGACCTCCATGTGGCCGCCCTCCACGCCGGCGACCCCGACGGTGCCGAGCACATGCTCGACCTGGTCCGGGCCCACGTCGAACCGGCCAGTGCCTTCGTGGGCTCGTTCAGCCCGGTGATGGTCGCCCACACCGGGCCCGGCCTGGTCGGTCTGGCCTGGTGGTGGGAGGAGCGCTCAGCCGGGTGAGGTCGCCGCCAGCGTCCAGTCCGTGGCCGCCACGATGGGAGCGGTGGCCAGAACCCCGTAGGCATGACCCATGCCCGGCACCACGTCCAGGCGACGAGGCTCGTTGCAGTGGCGGTACAGCTCCACGCCGTCGCGGGCCGGGATGAAGCGGTCCCTGCTTCCGTGCACGATGGCGATGGGGATCTCGATAGCGGTGACGAGGGCGGCGGGGGGGAGCGGATCACTCCATCCCGGGGCCACGCGGACAGCCATGAGCCGCAGGGCGAGGGCCCGCCCGATCCGGGTCTGGGTCAGCCCCGCGGCGAGGATGCCCTGGGCGCTGCGGGGGGCCCGCCACGTGGCGGGAGCGCTGACCGCCACGATGCCATCAATGTGGGCGGCGGGATCGGCGGCGTAGCGCAGGGCGGCGATGGCGCCCATGGAGGCGCCCACCAGGATGACCGCCAGCCCGTCCCGGCGGGCTTCGCTCACCGCGGCGGCGACGTCGTGGCGCTCGAGGTCGCCCAGGGTGCAGTGACCGTTGGAGCGACCATGACCACGGGAGTCATACGACAGGACGTGGTAGCGGGCCGCCACCAGGGCCTCGGCTTGGTGCTCGACCGCCCCGTCGGTGGTGGAGCCGGCGAAACCATGGACCAGGACGACGACGGCGCGGGGCTGCCTGGCGGTCCAGCGCCGGATGCGCAGATCGACGCGGTCGGTGGTGGCGAGCGTCCCTGGCGGCGAGGCCGGTCGGTGCTCTTCGGTGGTCATGGGAATGTCTCCGCTTCGCTCGCCGACGGCCAGCGCCAAGGGTCGGGCCCCATCCTGGCGCGGTCTGGGAGGATCAGGTGATCGGGCTGTCGGGCAGGGCGGCAGGAACGTCGCGCTCGGCGATCACCGACCGGAGGGCCTCTTGGCCGGGGTGGCCGTCGATCACGTGACGCAGGGCCTGGCCGGTGGCCGAGAGGTAGCGGCGGGTGGTTTCCAGCGAGGCGTGGCCGAGCAGCTCCTGGAGCTCGACGACATCGGCACCCGCTTCCAGGGCGGACGTGGCGAACGTGTGGCGCAGGGCGTGGACCAGGGCGCCGGCTGGGACCTGGGCCCGCAGCCCGGCGCGAATATAGAGCCGCTCGACCAGGTAGCGGACCTGGTGCACGCTCAGGCGGGTGCCGCCCACGTCGACGAACAGAGGAACGGCCGGATGCCCCAGATCGTGGTCGGGGAACCGCTCGACCCGTTCGCCCTGGTAGTCGGCGATGAGCCGCTCGAGGGCGGGGCCGATGGGGATGGGACGGGCCTTGTTGCCCTTGCCCACCACCTCCAGCCGTCGGGCCCCCGGCTCGCCGACGAGCGACCCGGTCGACAGGCCGACCGCTTCCGCCTCGCGAATGCCCGTCACGCAGAAGGTGGCCACCAGGGCCAGGTCCCGGGCCGGCCACGGTCGCCGGGAGCGGGGGTCGGAGGCGGCGGCGGTGGCAAGGAGCCGGGGGATGCCGTCGCGGGCCCGGATGGTCCGGGGGAGGACCGAGGGGGTCTTGGGCTTGGGCACCCCGGCCATGGGGTTGCCCTCGAGCAGCCCTTCGGCCACGAGAAAGTCGAAGAAGCTCGACCACGCCGAGTGGGCCCGCCGCACCGACGCCGCGGCATGGTCTGCCGCCCACGACGCGAACGCCGCCCGCAGCGCCGGGCGGCGCAGATCGGCGAGGGTGACCACCTCCAGCTCCTCGAACTCGGCCAACCGCCGGCTCACGCCGTCCAGGTCCCGGCGGTAGGCCGCGAGGGTGGCGGGCGACGGTTTGGTCGCCCCCAGGTTGGTCAGCCACGCGGCCACGGCGTCGGCCAGGGGCGCTTCGGGGTGCAATCGGGCGCGGGCCACGATGCATCGTAGAACCGCGCCGGCCACTGGAGGGCGAAGACGGGCGCCCCGGCTCAGGTGGCCCCTGGACCCGTCCTGGCGATCGCCTCTTCGAGGAACGGGCCGAGCAGTTTGGCGACCTCTTCGGCAGCCTCCTCCGGTGAGCCGTCGGGGCGGGTGGCGTAGCTGAGGGCCAGGCGGACCAGGCACCGGGCGGCCAGCTGGGCGTCGTCACCGGGCACCGTCGGCCACCGCTGGTTGAAGAACCGGGCCAGGTGCCCGCCGGCGGCGTCGAGAACACCCTCGCCGTGGGTGGTGATCAGGGTGAGCAGGTCATGGTTGCCGTCGTCGTTGACGATGGCCCGGAGCAGGCCCCCGGCCTGGGCGGCGACGAGGAACGTCGACATGGCGGCCGCCACCGCGGTCCGGGGGTCGGAGCCGGCGGCTTCCAGGGCGGCGTCGACCATGGCCAGGAACCGCTCCGTCTCTGCCCCGACGTAGGCCTCGGCCAGGCCCTGCCGTGACCCGAACTCGCCGTAGAGGGTCTGGCGGCTCACGCCGGCGGCGGCCGCCACGTCGGCCATCCGGATCGACGCCCAGGGCCGCCGAGCGAGGAGAGGGTTGAGGCCGGTCTCGAGCAGGGACCGGCGCCGCAGGGCCCGGCCCTGGTTGATATACGCCGGCGCCGGCCGCGCCGGGTTGATCCTGCGCACCTCGGACATCGCCACCATCCTACCTGCTCGAGGCGTCACCTTCTTGACATAGCTCCATTTGTTGTCCACAAGCCTTGACACGAAGAGGGGTCGGTGTAAAACTCGGTGATGTTGAGACCGCTCCATCAGGGGGAAACCACCCATATGTCCGCACCAACGGCCGCCGCCCGGCACCTAGACCAGTCCACGCCGCTGGCGTGGCGAGACCCCAAGCGTCACCTGTGGCTGCTGGGCTTGTCCATACCGCTCCTGCCCCTCATCGCGTGGGGGCTGGTGTCGGCCACCGGCCTGGGGGTGTTCTGGTGGTTCGGGCCCCTCTTCCTCTACGGCCTGCTGCCCATCCTCGACACCATCATCGGGACCGATGCGGCCAACCCCGATGAGAGCGTGGTGGCCCGTCTCGAGAAGGACCGGTACTACCGCTGGTGCACCTACCTGTACCTGCCCCTGCAGTTCTCCACCCTGGTGTGGGCAGCCTGGAAGGTCACCCACGGCGGGATGCCGTGGTACGACAACCTGGGCCTGACCGTGACGACCGGCATCGTCGCCGGGGTGGCCATCAACACCGCCCATGAGCTCGGGCACAAGCGCCTCCGCTACGAGCGTTGGCTCTCCAAGGTGGCCCTGGCCCAGAGCGCCTACGGCCATTTCTTCATCGAGCACAACCGTGGTCACCACGGCCGGGTGGCGACGCCCGAGGATCCGGCTTCGTCCCGGTTCGGGGAGAGCTTCTACGCCTTCTGGCCCCGCACGGTGATCGGCAGCCTCACCTCGGCGTGGCATCTCGAGCGCCAGCGCCTGGCCCGATCCGAGCACCGACTGATCTCGTTCCACAATGACATCATCAGTGCGTGGGCCATGACCGTCGTCCTCTTCGGAGCGATCATCGCCGCCTTCGGGTGGAAGGCCCTGCCGTTCCTCGCCATCCAGGCCGTCATCGGCTTCACCCTGCTCGAAGTGGTCAACTACCTCGAGCACTACGGCCTGCGCCGCCAGATGGGCGAGGACGGGCGCTACGAGCGGTGCCAGCCCCGCCACAGCTGGAACAGCAACAACATCGCCTCCAACGTCATCCTCTATCACCTGCAACGCCACTCGGATCATCATGCCCACCCGACCCGGCGCTTCCAGGCTCTGCGCCACTTTGACGAGGCCCCCCAGCTGCCGTCGGGCTACGGCACCATGATCCTGATCGCCTACTTCCCGCCGCTGTGGCGCAAGGTGATGGACCACCGGGTCGTGAGCCACTACGACGGGGACATGACCAAGGCCGGCATCCAGCCGTCCAAGCAGGAGAAGGTTCTGGCCCGCTACGCCCCACCGGCCGCCGCCTGAGGTACCTCATGAGCTCCTACGCCTGCCCCGAGTGCGGCTATGTGTACAACGAGACGACAGGGGAGCCCCGGGAGGGGTTTTCCGCCGGTACCCCGTGGTCGGACGTGCCCGACGACTGGGCCTGCCCCGACTGCACCGTCCGGGAGAAGGTCGACTTCGTGCCCGCCGACGGGTAACCGCAGCCGATCCTCTGGGCACAGTTCCTTCGGTCCTGCAACAATGGTCCCGTGGGATGGACGAGGATCGTTCGGGCGGACGAGCTGGAGACCTTCGGTCAATGCCGGCGGGCCTGGGATCTGGGCTCGCTCGGCAGACAACGCTGGGCCTCGGCCGGGCCCTTCGATTTTCTCCGAGCGGTCCGGGAGGCCTTGGCCGTCTACTACTTCCCGGCCATGGACGACTGGCCCCGGGCCATCCCCCGACAGCTGGCGATGAAGGGCTTCGTGCGTTCCATGCACGAGTCCCGTGCGACCCGTGAGGCGGTGACCGACAGGACCGAGGCGCAGGCGCAGGTCCGGTCCTTCGACGAGCATCTCGAGGTCGGCAAGGCCATGCTGGCCAACTACTTCGCCTGGGCCGGGGCGGAGATGGACGATTTCGACTCGCTCCTCGCCGACTACGAGATCTGGACGCCCGTACCCGACCCGGATCAGCCCGGGACCGAGATCGGGCTCCCCGGCAGTCGCCCGGTGCGCTACCTCGGGCTCATCGACCAGTTGATCGGCGACACCGATGACGAGTTCTGGATCGCGCAGCACCGGGTGGTGAACGGCGGTTGGACCGACGATGCCGAGCTCCTCGACGATGACCTCTCCGTCGGCCACTGCTGGGCCATGCAGGTCTCGTACCCGCAGATGCTCATCTCCGGCACCATCATCAACGAGCTGCGCACCGACGGCCAGCTCGCGGTCGAACCACCGGCGGAGATCGTCGAGAGAGATCAGCGAAACGCCGAGGGGGGCCGCCACCCCAACGTCCACCGCAGCCCGCTGACGCCCGAGGAGCGCCGCAACGAGTCGAGCGACGGGTCCGCCGGCCCCGTCGACCACGTGATCTTCCAGCAGGACAACGGCCTGTTCCGTCGGACGGTCATCCGCCGCTCGCAGGCCTCCTTGGCGAGGATGGGACTGCGGATCGCCGACGAGATGAAGGGGACCCTCCGACCCGACGTGGAGGTACCCCCGACCTTCTCCCACCGCTGTGCTGTCTGCGAGTTCGCCGCTCCCTGTGCGGAGATCGAGGCCGGCGTTGACCCCGACGCGCTCCTGAAGGCGAACTTCATACGCCGGGACGAGGACACCGACACCGACAACCTGCGACGGACCAAGGTCCGGGGGGACCGTCAGCGGCAGTCCGGTATCGTCAACTTCCGCTGGGGGTAGGCCCGAACGGGATAGTGGATCCCACTGTTACGGATAATCACAGTTATCCGTAGATTATCGGCAGAATACGGTGGCTCAGCGGTGATCGTCGATAGCTATGTCTGTAGAGCAAGGGCGCTCACGCCGGGCCCAGAAGCCGGTTGGCCTTGGACAGCTCCGCCAGTGGTCTGGCCGCTTCCAGGAGCCACCGCACGCTGCGGGCGACATCGTCATGGTCATGCTCGGCGGCCAGGTCACCCTCCACGTCCTCCACGGCGCACGCCAGCATGTAGACCAGATCGTCGAGGTGGCTGAGGGCCTGGCGGGTCACGACCAGTTCGTTCTCGGCCAGGCCGTCGGCCCGGACCCGCTGCCTGGCCTCGAAGTCGCGTTGCCGGCACGAGCGCCGGCAGAATCGCCGGGGTCGACCGGGCCCCGCCGCCACGACGAACCGGCGGCCGCACCAGGCGCACCTCACGCTCTTTGGGCCGGGGCCCTCCCCCTCCTCGAGTTCTGTCACGGTGACGAATCTAGCAGGCGGTCTCTCCCCTCGGCGAGCCTGCCGGCTCCTCCGTCGGGGGCAATTGGGGATTGACCCGTTCGTATCGGCGACCGTCGGCGAGGACCACCCGGGCTGCCCGGATTGAACCGCTTCTATCGGTTTTCGCGAACTTGTGAACCCCTTGTTCTGCCTGGCGACACATTCGGTGCACGAACCCAGATCTGCCAGTACAAGCGGTTCAATCGGGCGACCCAGTTTCACGGGACCGGACCGGTGCCGGCGCTCGGACCGGGCCCGGACCCGGACCCGCGAGCACCAGACTGGGCGCGGCCGGGCGTAGCCTCTCGTACATGACCGTCCCGACCCTCGCAGACCGCCTCACCTCGGGTAACGCCCAGATGACGCCGTCGGTTTGGGGCGCCGGGCGGGCGCAGGGGGCGATGGCCCAACTCGACCACGACCAGCTGCTGTCCTCGCACACGGAGACGCTCGCCGCCCCTCTGCGACGCTACGGCCTGGGCGCCCGGGTCCTCTTCGCCGTTCTTGACCTGGTCTACGGCAAGGGTCGCACCCTGTCGAAGTTCAAGGTCCTCGAACTCGTCGCCAGGGTCCCGTATCAGGCATGGGAGCAGGTGGCCTACATCGCCATCACCCACACCCACGACCGCCCCGGATTCGCCCGGCGGATCTTCGACCGCGTGACGGAGAGCCGAGGCCAAGAGGACAACGAGCAGTGGCATCTGCTGATCCTCGAGGAGCTGATCGTCACCGAGGGCACACGGGAGAGCTGGGTGCGCTTCACGGTATTCCCCCAAGCGTTGGCGTTCGTCTACTACCAGCTGTCGTGGCTGCTTTACGTGATCCGCCCGGCATGGAGCTACCAGCTCAACGCCGACTTCGAGGACCACGCCGAACACGAGTACGCCCTGCTCGTCGACGAACACCCCGAATGGGAGCACCGGCCGTTCGATAGTGCCTTCGCCGCTGATTACGCCCGGCTCGACTCGGTTGCTGACCTGTTCCGCCAGATCGGCTACGACGAGCGGATCCACAAACAAGAGAGCGTGGCGGCAATGGACCGACCCCGCTTCCACTGATCGACACTTCTTGGGCGGACTGAGCGAAGTGCCGGCCGTTGTCAATGGCACAAAACGTGTGGTGAGAGCCGGCCCAAAGTCTAGCCTCCGGCGCTTGATCGCGCCCCCCTCATGTTCGACGTGATGATTGTCGGGTGCGGGCCGACTGGCGCGACGCTGGCCGCCGAACTGCGGCTGCACGATGTGCGGGTACTCGTTCTGGATAGGGAAACCGAGCCCGTGTCGTTCGCTCGCGTGGTCGGCCTGCATATTCGCAGTATCGAGCTGATGGCAATGCGCGGACTGCTGGAGCGCATTCTCGAACACGGAAGACAGCGCCCAGCAGGCGGATCATTCGCCGCCATCACCAAACCCGCCCCCAGGGGCCTGGATTCCGCGCACGCCTATCTGCTGGGAATCCCGCAGCCGGTCATCGTTCACCTGCTCGAAGAGCATGCGATCGACCTGGGTACGCAGGTCCGGCGCGGTTGCGCGGTGGCCCATTTCGTGCAGGACGACGCGGGTGTGACCGTCGAGCTGGCCGATGGCGAACAGCTGCGTTCGCACTACCTCGTCGGCTGTGACGGCGGGCGCAGTACGGTGCGCAAACTGCTCGGCGTCGGCTTCCCCGGCGAGCCCTCGCGGACCGACACGCTGATGGGCGAGATGGAAGCGGGCGTGCGGCAGGAGGAGATCGCTGCCAAGGTAACCGAAATCGGCGAGACCAATAAGCGATTCAGCTTCGGGTCGTTCGGCGAAGGGGTCTATCGCGTCGTAGTCCCCGTCGTGGGAGTCAGCGATAGCGCGGAACCGCCCACTATCGAGGACTTCAAACAACAGTTGCGCGCCATCGCCGGAACCGATTTTGGCGTGCACTCACCGCGCTGGTTGTCCCGCTTCGGGGATACCACACGGCTAGCCGAACGTTTTCGGGTCGGGCGGGTGCTGCTGGCCGGCGATGCGGCACACGTCCATCCACCCACCGGCGGACAGGGCCTCAATCTGGGCGTTCAGGACGCATTCAACCTCGGATGGAAACTGGCCGCACAGATCAGCGGATGGGCGCCGGAAGCTCTGCTGGACACCTACCAGGCCGAACGTCGTCCGGTCGCCGAGGACGTGCTGGACAACAGCCGCGCCCAGATGGAACTGCTGTCCACCGAACCAGGCCCGCAGGCCGTGCGCAGGCTGCTCACCGAACTGATGGACTTCGACGAGGTGAACCGCCATCTGATCGAGAAGATCACCGCGATCGCCATCCGCTACGACTTCGGCGAAGGCCCCGACCTGCTCGGCCGCCGCCTGCGCGACATCGACGTGCAACAGGGCCACCTCTACGGTCTGCTGCATCGCGGCCGCGGCCTGCTGCTGGACCGCACCGAACGGCTCACCGCCGGCGGCTGGTCGGACCGGGTCGACCACCTCTCGGATCCCACTGCGGTATTGGATGTTCCGTGCGTCCTGCTACGCCCCGACGGACACGTCGCCTGGATCGGCGACGATCAGCAGCACCTGGGCGACCACCTCTCCCGCTGGTTCGGCAAGCCCGCCGACTGATTTCAGGCC
>JBPCNZ010000117.1:0-5493 GCA_051000755.1 Acidimicrobiales bacterium
AGTGGCAACCATCACCGGCAGCGGTGCCGCTACTGGCGGATACCCCGGTGGTCCCATAACTGGCGGACAGGTGGTCCCATGCTCCTGGCGGAACTCACCTCAAAGTGGTCCCATCCCACTGGCGGGCGACACTCGAGAATCCGAGCCTCCGGGACGGGCTACCGCGCCATATCGGCACCTCTGGCGCTTGATGGCAGGCTCCGGACTGCGACGACGGGAAGCGCATATTCGGCGATCTGCTCGGGTTGAGAAGTTAGGAATGCGCACGTACCGCTGTGATCAGTCGAACCTTGAAACCACGGAGAGTGTCGGGGTGGTGCCGGGTCTCGGGCAGCAGGCGCTGAGGGCCTGGGGCCTTGATGCCGAAAGCCCGCACTGCGCAGATCATCTGGCGCGGCCGCGGCCGGGGTCGTGGACGGCGGTCATGGCGGCGAGCCGGCTGGCCCTAAGCGACCCAGCCCCTGCTACGCCTGAGGACGCCTCGTAGCCCTACTTGTCGGTTGGTGCCACGTTCCTTAACGGCACCCCGGCTCGGGGTGAGTAGCTGCGTCATGCGTCAGAATCGGTCCGTTGTGAGACGAGGGCCACGGCCGACCGAAATCGCCCCCCGACGCGTCCACAACCCGTGCCCACAATCAGTGTCTCACGGGCCTAGCAATCCACCGTTTCTCACACCTCTGAGGGGTCCCGGATAAGGCACCGTTGCGGGAATCGTCACCGGGCGGGTCTTACGGGACACCCGTGAATAGGCACCTCGCATGACCTGCTGCGCTCCCGTAGGAGGTTCCTCTTGTGGCCGCCCAGCCAGCATCGACGTGGGGACTCGTACGTGCTACATCGACAGGCGTACGTGCATGACGTACACTCCACCCATGGTCACCGCCGAACGACTTATGGAACCCGTGGGGTCAATCGAGATCGCAGCCTTTCTCGGCGTGAGGCCAGACACCATTGTGCAGTGGCGCCGCCGCCCACAGCTCCGCTTTCCCGAACCACGGTGGACGGTGTCGGGGCGGCCGGCGTGGGCGTGGCGAGATATCTCTGAGTGGTCCATAGCGTCGGGCCGCATGGTCGGCGTTGCCAACAGCGAGGAGGAGGCAAGGGGTTACGTTGGGCGCGGCGTGCCAATGCCGGGCGGCGAGTACCTGCCGATCCTCGGATACCGAGCCACGGCGAACGGCGCGTTCGTCCTCACGTCGGTTTCCCAAGCAGCGCTCGACGTCGAGCCGGGTGGGCATCCGATGGACGGGGCCTGGAAGCTTAGTTGCGGCCGTTGGTTAATGCCGAACCGACTGACGGAGATCGAACGGTGTTACGGCGCTCGTGTTCGTGCCCCGTCATGCGACCATGAGGACACCCTCGTGGAAGAGTGGCCGGCACCGCTTTGAGGTCTTGGGCTCTGTCACTCGCCGGGCCGTCGTCGTCCTCCTGCTCACCGATCCGTTACCGGACTGCCGCCGTGTCTTGCTGCTACGCAGCCCTCACTGAGCCGTGCGCAGCCACAATCAACCACCTGCGGGGGTAGGCAACCAGGTGCGCGTGTAGACAAGGGTTACGTCTACGTGATTGCCCGCCACGGTGCCGACGAGGCGCAGCTCGGCCCGCGTGATGCCAACACCGTCGATCACCTGAGTGTCGCGTTCGACTTCATCCACCGCCGAGAACACGAGCTCACCGCGCCGATGCGCGTCGATGTCCTGCTGCTTGTTGATCGTCACGCCATCGGGTCCGATGAATCGGACCTGGTCGTGAAGCAGGCCATCCAGCGTTGCGACGTCGTTGGTCAGCAACGCGTGCTGGAAGGCGGTTTCTGCCGCACCAAGGCTGGCAAGGTCAGAGGCCATCACGCAACGATACAAAGGCTGGTGTGTGAGCAGCGCGTCTTGGGGCGCGGCCCACCGCAGGCGTCCGCAGACGATCCCGTTGCGGGACGCCGTGCGCGATGAGCTGCAGGGCTTGCGGTTTGGTGATCGCTCCTACGTTCGCCGAGGTCATCACCACTGATCGACGGAGGCCCTCAAGCTCATAGGGTTCCACGCCGGAGACAGTAGTGAAAGGGCTAACCGGTGTCGAACGTGCGTTCGTTACCCGATTCGGGTGGCGCCGTCAGAGACCGAGGTAGCTGCCGGAGGGGTTCTCGAAGAGCTGGCCGTCTTCGATGTAGGCGCGGACGGTCCGGGTGGAACGATGGCCGGTGGTGGCCATGATCGTCCGCTCCGCTGCACCTCCTCGAGCGGCGCTGGTGGCGTGGCCGCGACGGAGGCTGTGGCCGGCGAAGTCGTCTCCGGTGTGCCCCAGGCCGGTCATGTGCCGTTTGACGATCAGTGCCACCGACTGGGCAGTGAGCCGGCGGGGGGCCACCTGGCCGTGACGGTTGATCGGCCGAAACACGGGCCCTTCGGTCAGCCCGGTGGCGGTGAGCCAGGATCGGGCGGCCCGGACGGGGCAGCAGCCGGGGTCGGTGCCGTAGACGATCGGTACTTGGCGGCCGGCGGCTTCCTGGTCGGTCTTCGATCGCCGCAGGCGGGCGAGGTAACCCTCGGGGGCGGCCTCGAGGTCGTCGACGTCGAGAGCGACGAGCTCGCTGCGCCGCATTCCGCCGGCGAAGCCGAGAAGCAGGAGGGCCCGGTCGCGGACCCCGGCGGCCGAGTCGAGGTCGATGGCCGCTACGGCCGCTTTGACGTCCGCGGTGAGGATCCCAGTCTTGCGGGCCTTGGGGGCGACACCGAGAAGCCGGCGGACGCCCCGGATGGTCTCGGCCACGAGAGGGGCGGAGCGGGGGGAGGGGTGACCGGCGAGGCGGTGGGCCTTGGAGATGGCGGTGAGGCGCCGCTCGATGGTGGCCACCGCTGCGGGCGGTCGGTCGTCGCCGGGCTGGGCCAGCTCGGAGAGGTAGGCGGCGAGTACCTCGGGGCGGGCCGGGAGAGGGTCGACGCCCAGATGGTCGCACCAGATGGCGAAGTCGGCCCAGTCGGATCGGTAGGCGCGGATCGTGGCCGGCGAACGGTTCGAGCTCACCGCTCGGGCCACCTTGGCCTCCAGGGCGGCCACCCGCTCGGGGCTCAGCTGCCCGTCGCGGGCCAGGTCCAAGATCACCCGAGGATCCTCGCCGCCGCCTGTGACACTCACCTCAAAAGGCCATGTCGGATGAGTCGATTCTGACTAGCGATAAAGGAACATTATCACTAGTCAGACGGGCCGACGAGGCCTCTCAACCCGCCAGTGCGGGTCGATCAGCTGGCGACGCGATCCCTGGTCAGCTGGTGGACGCGCTGGTAGGACACGCCGGTCATCACGGCGATGTCGCGCAAACTGAGACCCTCGGAACGCAACGCTCGGATGATGGCCGCTGATTCGGCGACGAGGCGCTCGTCGGCCGCGGCCAGTTCGGCGCGCTGGGAGCGAAGCTCGGCCGCCCGGGCGCCAAGACCGTCGCCGTAGTCGATCTCCAGCTCGATGGCATCAGGAGCGACGGCCTGACCGGTCATCAACTTGACCACCTCGGCAAGGCGGGCGGGTAACTGGTCGAGTCGTTTGGCCTGCGTGACCCCGCCACCGTCGAGCACCGCCACCCACGAGTAGCCGTCCCAGTTAACTGTGGCTCTCATCGACCCAACTCCTTCTCCAACCATTTCGCCCCGAACTCCGGGGTAAAGACCGACTGAATGTTTCGCAGCACCCCAGGAGACTGCTCCTTATCACCAGCCACCAGCGTGTCCGAGAGCCCTCCAGGGGTCTCCCACTTCTCATGCGACCCCTCCGTTCCCACCAGGGAGCAGCCTTTCGACTGGAGAACCTTTCGGACTCGTCTCGTAGCGACTGGCCTCATACAATGTAGTCTACTGTCTAGACTAGATCAAGTCAAGCGTCTAGACAGACTAGCCAGCGCGGCCCAGCACGTCCAGTCGGTACCCGCTCCACCAGGCGAAGGCTTGGGTCCGATACAACCCGACACCGAACGCGGCATTCTCAAGCCGTTCGACGTTGCCGATGGTGACAGCGACCCGATTCGGCGGCCTGATCAGTCGGCCATCCCTATCAGGCCACCGATGCTCCGGTGGCGGTTGGCGTCCTTGGAAGCTTCTTCCAGGGCGCCCACCGCCTTGGCCAGGTCCTGTCTGGCCGCGCCGCTCTCTCCGGGTCCGCGCCGTGGGTTGACCGAGGCATGGGCGACGGTAGCCATCCCGGACAGCGCGGTGTTGAGGCGACGACCAGGCGCTTCGTGCGGATCAGTGCGTCGCCCGAACCGACTTCGCCCTGCCGTGTGATCGGACCGGAGAAGTCCAAAGCGCCCAGGGGCCCCCGCAAGGCGGATGGCTCGCCACATGATGAGCCCGAGCTCATCGGACTCGCTCTCGCAGTTCACCCCGGCGAAGGCCATCAGCGAGGCTTGGGTGATGTCGGGATGGTTCCGCTCCGACGTCCCGGTAAGCCTGCTCGGCGCGGCTGGCGTGGGCTTCGGCGGCGCCGACCAAGGCGTGGGCCAGCTGCGCGGTCTGAACTCTACGAGCGAGCGCTGCAGATCCTCCACGCTTCCCTCCCGGACGGACATCCCGTAACCGATTCCGCTACGTAGGCTCGCGGGTCATGGGCGAGCCGCACCCAATGGGCGACACGGCGGATGCCCGTGAGCTGGTGGCGGCTCTGCGCTCGCTGGAGGTGGTCGACCGTGTTCTCACAGGTGAGGAGACGGCGGAGGCGGAGCGCCGGGGCCGGCACTCTGGCGCCTCGAGTGCGCTCAGCATCCGGAGCCTGCCATCAAGCGCCAGAGGTGCCAATATGTGCGCGCCCGCCGGCGTCTGGAGTCGTGTTATAGATCGCGCCTTCTGTATCGGTCAGACCGATACCTCGGAGACCTCCCAGGGGCCGATGCCGTGGCGCTGAGCTGATCAGTTCGAGCGTTGCTGCAACCATCGGGCAAGGCAAGGTTCGCTCTCTCGCGTGAGGTGCGGCCGCGGTGCGGAGATCTGTCGAACAGCAGCCACTCCACTTTCTTGTCGTCGAGAGGTTCGCGAAGCTGTCTGTCAGGCTCGAGCTGTCAATGGTCACTTGGTCTTGCCTGATGATGGCCAACAGAACGTCGCGTACGCGGCCTGCGCCTGATCGATCTCGTGTGGACCCTCAGTCCTCGATCTGGTCCGCATCGCCCGCCCACTGGGCCAATTTCGGTAGCTTCCCTTCGGCGAGCATGTCCGATGTGGCCCCGTGGCAGCGATGGGACGGGTCGCCGGCCCATCCGTTCACTACCTGGAACCGCCATGGGATGTCGAGCGCCTTCGCTTGGGCTGCCGCGTACGGCGATACCCGGGCGTCGTCGGCGGCAGCACCGACGACATAGTGGACGGCGATGCTTGCCTTCTTGGTGGGAGGTTGTCCCGACCCTTGTGGAAGTTGAGGTGGCGGTCCCTCGCCTGACGCCTGCCGTCTGGTAGGTGTTCGGGCGTTCCGCGAGAACATCCGAGACCAGGAGAGGGACCACCAATGAAGAAGAAG
>JBPCNZ010000118.1:0-38704 GCA_051000755.1 Acidimicrobiales bacterium
ACGCTGAGACATGCCCCCACGATCGCGGCCCACGACGCTCAGGTGGTGAATTTCATGACGACCAAGATGACGAGACCAATCAGGACCAACACCCAACCGAGCACCCGATGCCGGTCAGGGCACTAGCTGGCCTGCCGTTGGCGGGCCAGCCACGACTTACGCAGGCGGCGCCGCTCGTCCTCGGACGTTCCACCCCAGATCCCTGACTCCTGATTGGTCGCTAAGGCGAACTCGAGGCAGGCGGTCTGAGCATCACAGTTGTCGCATACTGCTTTGGCGGCGTCGATCTGATCGACAGCCGGCCCGGTCGTCCCGATCGGGAAGAACAGGTCGGGATCGGTGTCTCGACACGCTGCATTGTCACGCCAGTCATCGACATCCCATTCGATGCTGCGGCTCCATGTCAAAGCCACCTACTGCCTCCTGCTGCATTGTGAAATCATTCACGTGTTGGCCCGAGAAGAACATCAGATCACTGACGTGTGTCCACAGCGTAAATGCCCTGGTCGGCTAACGCAAGGGGTTGGGACCCGGGTCTCGGTCACATCAGCGGTGGGGCCGGCGTGGACCCTGCACGTTGGGTGACGGATGGTCACCGTCCGTGGTCGACGGCCGACCCTCAGGGAAGCACCAGGGCAAGAACATCGGGCCGGCACCGAAGGGTCAGCTCGTCGGTCTCGCCCAGGTACTCACCGTCCACTTGGTAGGGAACCGGGCGGTACCCCTTGACGACCACGGAGTCGAGGTCGGTCGCCACCGAGACGGCCCGGTGCCCGACCAGGCCCCCGCCCCGGACCACGGCCCGGATGGCGAGGGGGAGGAGCCGCCCCAGCTCCAGGGAGCGGAACGTGACCATGGCCAGTCCGGTGTCGAACCCGGTGCCGGGGACCACGTCGAGGGGCCGGTCGCCGAGGAACGTGTAAGGGTTCGTCTTGAGACAGATCCCGAAGGCCCCGTCCACGGGGTCGCCCCCCTCGGGGGTGGCGGTGAACGCCGGATGCCGGTGGTCGTAGTGACGCAGCCACGTGGTGAACGCCGCCCACACGAACAGGGCATGCCCGGCGTAGCGCTTGACCTCCGAGCGCCGCTCGACCTGGGCTACCACGGCGGCGTCGTAGCCGATGCCGACATGGAACAGGAAGTAGCGGCCGTTGACCTCGCCCAGGCTCACCCTCCGGATGGACTGGCGGTGGAGAGCGGCGAGCAGTTGGCCGGTGGCCTCCACCGGGTCGTTGGTCATGCCGATCGTCCGGGCGAAGACGTTGGTGGAGCCGCCCGGAAGCACCCCGAGGGCGGTGGAGGAGCCGGCCAGCCCGTTGGCCGCCTCGTTGAGCGTCCCGTCGCCTCCCAACACCACGACGACATCGACGCCTTCGGATGCCGCACCCTGGGCCAGTCGGGTGGCGTGGCCCCGCCGGCTGGTCTCGGCGACCGTCACGGTGTGGTCGGCGGCCAGGGCCTTTTGGATGACGACCCGCGCCCGGGCGGTGACCGACGATGCCGAGGCGTTCACCACCAGGAGAAGCCGCATGGTGGCCGGTGACCGCCGCTCAGGAAGGGGAGTCGGCGGCGGCGCGCAGCTGGGCGACGCTGCGACCGAGCAGGCGCGAAACGTGCATCTGCGAGATGCCGAGGCGGGTGGCGATCTCCGACTGGGTCAGGCCCTCGAAGAAGCGCAGGTGCAGGATCGTCTGCTCCCGTTGGGGGAGCATGCCGAGCAGCGGTGACAACGTGGCCCGCCGCTCCGCACCTGCCAGCTCGGGGTCGTCGGACCCCAATCGGGACAGAAGCGTCTCGCCTTCGTCGTCACCGCCGGTGGGGGCGTCGAGCGAAGCGAACCGGTAGGCCTGGCCGGCCTCCAGCGCCTCCAGGACCTCCTCTTCGGAGACCTGGACCTCGGCAGCCAGCTCGGCGATGGTCGGGGATCGGCCCAGCTCCTGACCCAGGGTGGCCACCACCTTGCCCAGCCTCAGGTAGAGCTCCTGCATGCGTCGGGGGGCACGGATGGCCCACCCCCGGTCGCGGAAGTGGCGCTTGAGCTCGCCCACGATGGTGTGGGTGGCGTAGGTGGAGAACTCGACCTCCCGGCCGGGGTCGAAGCGCCCCACGGCCTTGAGGAGCCCGAGGGAGGCCACCTGGACCAGATCGTCGAGGGGTTCGCCGCGGTTGGCGAAGCGCCGGGCGAGGTATTCGGCCAGCCCCAGGTGGGCGGCCACCAGCTCATCGCGAAGCGATGTGTCCTGAGTCTCGGCGAACTCGCGGAACTTCTGACGGAGCTCTTCGCGCTGGCCGGGCTCGAAGCTCATGCGCTCTCCGGTGTCCCGTCGTTCATGGGGCGTCGCCCGCGCCGTTGAGCATGGCCCCACGGGGGGACTGGGCCGTCTTGACCAGGCGGAAGCGCGGCCCGGTCGGCCCGGCCTCCAGCTGATGCTCGTCGACCAGGGCGGAGAGCATGATCTCGGAGAGCTCGGAGAGGGTGACGGGGCTGGTGCCCTCACCGAAGTCACCTTCCCCTTCGATGACCAACCGCTCGGGGGACAGGTCGTAGCGGATCTCGACCATGCCGGGACGACCCTCGGGACCGGTCAGGCCGTAGCACAGCTCGTCGATGGCCAGACGCAGGTCCTCCACCTCGTCGAAGCTGAAGCCGAGCCTGCTGGCCAGTCCCGCAGCGGTGACGCGCGCCAGTCGAAGGAGCTCCGGCCTGGCAGGGACCACCAGTCGTACTTCATCCTTGGATGCCACGTGCGGCTCCGCTCCTTCGTCGTGCGGCCCTGATGCTCCTTCGTCGATCCGGTGTCGGCCGACGGCTACCGCTCGGCTTTTCCAGAGAGGCAAACCTACCACCGACGTGGTGGTTTCCGTTTGAGCGCCGCCGGCCGGATGGCGGAGTGGTGGGCCACGCCCGTGGCGGGGAAGAATGACCGCCATGAACGTCGTTGTTTGCGTCAAGCAGATCCCCGATCCGGCCAATCCCGGCAAGCTGGGCCCTGATCACACCCTGGTCCGCGAAGGCAAGCTGATCCTCGATGACTCGGACTCCTACGGGGTCGAGATGGCCCTGCAACTGGCCGACGCCGCCGGCGGTGGCGAGGTGACCCTGGTCTCCATGGCGCCCAACGGCGAGACCAGCGGACTGCGCACGGCCCTGGCCATGGGGGCGGCGAAGGCCATCTTGGTGAGCGACGATGCCCTGGCCGGCTCCGACGCACTGGGCACGGCCAAGGTTCTGGCCGCGGCGATCAAGCGGGCCGAGCCGGACCTGGTCATCGCCGCCACCGAGTCCACCGACGGCTACACGGGGACGACGCCGGTGCAGGTCGCCGAGCTTCTCGGTCTGCCGTCGGTGAGCTTCTCCAAGAAGGTGGAGATCTCCGAGGCCACGGTGAAGGTGCAGCGCCAGACCGAGATGGGCTACGACGACGTCGAGGTGGGGCTTCCCGCCCTGATCACCGTGACGGCCGGAGTGGTCGAGCCTCGGTACCCGTCGTTCAAGGGGATCATGGCGGCCAAGGGCAAGCCGGTCGAGACCCTCGCCGTTGCTGATCTTGGTCTCGAGGCGTCCGAGGTGGGAGCCGCCGGCGCCCGCCAGGAGATCACCTCGGTCACGCCCGCCGAGGAGCGCGAGGCCGGCGAGATCGTCGTCGACGAGGGTGACGCCCACGAGAAGATCGTGGCTTTCCTCGAGCAGCTGAAGGTCATCTGAAGCAACCGAGAGCCGGGCCCATCCGGCCCCGCCTCACCCGCAACGAGCGTGCCGAGAACGTCGGCGCGCACCGAACAGGACACGACAGGAAGGTCCGACCGACATGGCCGTAGACAAGATCTGGGTGATCGTGGATCGCCAGGAGAACGCCATCGCCCCGTTGAGCCTCGAGCTGCTCACCAAGGCCCGCCAGCTGGCAGGCACGGTGGAGGGGATCACGTGGGGCGATGCCGATGCCATCGCCGCATCCGCCGGCTCGTACGGCGCCACCACCCTCTACAACGTGGGTGACCTCGCCGGCGGCCTGCCGGGCCCGGCGATGGCGGCGGCCATCGCCGCCCAGGTGGAGGCGGGCAACGGGCCGGACGCCATCCTGGCTCCGCACAACTACGACGGGCGTGACATCTCCGCCCGCCTCAGCGCCAAGATCGATCGGCCGGTGCTCACCAACGTGGTCGGGCTCACCGACGACGGTGGCCTGGTGGCCGAAGCCAGCCTGTTCGGCGGTACCGAGATCGCCAAGTCGAAGTTCACCGGCGAAGGCCCGGGAATCTTCGTCGTGAAGAGCAAGTCGTTCGCGGCCGAGGCCGGCGACGGAGAGGCGGCGACGGTGACCGCCATGGATGTTCCCGATCTGGGGGCCACGTCGGGCGCCACGATCGTCAACCGCCATGTCGAGGAGAGTGAAGGGCCGAAGTTGGACGAGGCCCCCGTCGTGGTTTCCGGCGGGCGGGGTCTGGGCCAGGCCGACGAGTACGCCCTCATCGAGCAGTTGGCGAAGCTGCTCAAGGGAGCAGCCGGCGCGTCCCGGGCCATCGTCGATGCCGGTTGGGTTCCCTACTCCCACCAGGTCGGTCAGACCGGCAAGACGGTCAAGCCGACGGTGTACATCGCTGCGGGCATCTCCGGTGCCACCCAGCACATGGTGGGCATGAAGGGATCGAAGAACATCGTGGCCATCAACAAGGATCAGGAAGCGCCCATCTTCTCCATCTCCGACCTGGGCATCGTGGGCGACGTGCACAAGGTGCTGCCCAAGCTCATCGAGGCCCTTCAGGCCCGATCCTGATCCCTCCCTGTCCCGCGGCCGTCGTGATCCTCCCACCCGCCAGGGTCTGAAGGTCCCCGGCCGTGCGTGTTCCGTGGTCGTCTTCGCCGCAGGCGGCCCCCCCCCGGGAGCCGTGGTCCAACTGGGCGGGCACGGTGACCTGCCGGCCGACCTCGGTCGAGTACCCGGTGACCACCGCCGACATGGCCCGGGTGGTGCGCGCCGCCCGGCGCCGGGGCCAGCAGGTCAAGGCCATCGGCTCGGGCCATTCGTTCTCGCCGATCGCCGCCACCGACGGCGTGCAGGTCCGCCTCGGCCGGCACCGACGGGTGCTCGACATCGACCGGGAGCGGGCCACCGTCACCGTCGAGGCGGGAATCCGTTTGCGCAGCCTGGCCAACACCCTGGCGGCGCGGGGCCTGGCCCTGACCAACCTTGGTGATGTGGCCGTGCAGAGCCTGGCAGGGGCCATCTCGACGGGGACTCACGGCACCGGGGCCCGTTACGGCGGCCTCGCCACCCAGGTCCTCGGCCTGGAGATGATCCTGGCCGACGGGTCCGTGGTCCAGGCCTCGCCGCAGGAGGAGCCGGAGCTCTTCGACGCTGCCCGGCTGGGGCTGGGCGCGCTCGGGCTCATCTCGACGGTGACCCTGCAGTGCGTGCCGGCCTTCGACCTCCGCGCCGTCGAGGACCGGGTCGATCTGGATTCGGTGATGGCCTCCCTGGACGACGATGTCGCGGCGTATGACCATTACGAGTGGTATTGGGTGCCCCACACCCGGCGGGTCAGGACCAAGGCCAATGACCGGACGGATCAGGCCCCTCGCGGCCGGGGAAGGTTAGGGGAATGGCGGGACCGGATGTTCCTCGAGAACGTGGTGTTCGGTGCGTTGTGTCGGGTCGAGCGCCGCATCCCGGCCCTCACCCATCGCCTGGCCCCGATCGTGGCGTCGGGTGGTCGGAGCGAATGGATCGAACGTAGCGACCGGGTCTTCACCAGCCCCCGCCGGGTGCACTTCGTCGAGATGGAATACGCCCTGCCCCGCGACCGCCTGCGGGGGGTGATCGATGCCCTCGTCGACGTGGTCGACGATCTGAACATCGCCTTTCCCGTCGAGGTGCGGTTCGCCGCTGCTGACGACGTTCCCCTGTCCACGGCCTACGGCAGAGAATCGGCCTACGTCGCCGTGCACCAGTACCGGGGGATGGCCTACCGGGCGTGGTTCGAGGCGGCCGAGGCCATCTTCTCCGAGGCAGGTGGTCGTCCCCATTGGGGCAAGATGCACACCCGGGACGCGGCGGGGCTGGCCCCGCTGTACCCGAGGTGGGAGGCGTTTGCTGCCGTCCGCCGCCGCGTCGACCCTGACGGGCTGTGGTCCAACGCCTACCTGGACCGGGTGCTCGGCCCCGTCGGCTAACGCGGTGGTGGGGGGGGTGTTGGTAAGAGAACCGCTGGCGGTGCCATCGTGGAGCGTGCGCGTGCTCCTGGTCGAAGACGATGCGGCCATCGCTGAGCCGTTGGTGGAAGGCCTGGCTCGGGAGGGGTTCGACGTGACCTGGGTGGAGACCGGGGCGGCCGCCCTGGCTTCGCCGTTGCCCGACATCGTGCTGCTCGATCTCGGTTTGCCCGACATGGATGGCTTCGCCGTCTGTCACGAGCTCCGGCGGCGTTCCTCGGTGCCGATCGTGGCTGTCACCGCCCGGGGCGCCGAGGTCAACCGGGTGGTGGGCCTCGATCTGGGCGCCGACGACTACATCGTCAAGCCGTTCGGCTTTCGCGAGCTGGCCGCCCGGATGCGGGCCGTGCTGCGACGCACGACGCCGGCGGCGGCGGCCCCGGTGTCCGAGGCGGTGCAGGTCCTCGACGGACTGACCATCGACCGCCGGAGCCGCCGGGTGACCATGGAGGGGACCGAGTGCGCCCTCACCCCGAAAGAGTTCGAGCTGCTGGCGTTGCTCGCCCGGGACCCTGGTGCCGTCGTCACCCGTCAGGAGATCCTCGAGCAGGTCTGGGATCCGCACTGGTACGGGCCCACCAAGACCCTCGACGTTCACGTGGCATCCCTGCGCCGCAAGCTCTGCCATCCCGAGTGGGTGGAGACGGTCCGCCGGGTGGGTTTCCGCCTCGGTGACGGTGTTGTCCGCTCCGAAGGGGTCGAGGCTTGACCCGGCGCCTCCTGCTCTCCTATCTGGCCCTGGCCGTCGCCATCCTCGTGGTTCTGGAGGTGCCTCTGGCCGTGCTCGGCGCCCGCCACGAACGGGACCTGGCCACCAGCCAGGGTCAGAAGATCGCCACCGGTTTGGCCATCGCCGCCGGGGAGGACTTCGAGAACCAGCGCCAGGCCGATCTCAGCGCCCTGGCTCTGCACTATCGCCAGGCGACCGGAGGAGAGGTGGCGATCGCCGACTCGACCGGGCATCGGATCGTCAGTTCCGACGCCGACCATGACAACGACACTGAGGGTGCCGCCGCCCCCCTGGTCCATACCGCCCTGGGCGGGGGGTTGGCCTCGGCCATCATCAGCGACGAGGGCGAGGCCTACGTGGTCGCCGCCGCCCCCATCGGTGGTCCCGGCGGCAGGACCGGCGCCGTGCTCCTGTCCCTCTCGGCCCAGGCCACCACCAATCGGGTCCATCTGCTCTGGACCGCGCTGGCGGGATTCGCCATCTTCTTCCTGCTTGTCGCTCTGGTGGTCGGCCGGTTGATGACGAGTGCTCTGTCACGACCGCTGGAACGGCTGGGCCGGGCGGTCAGCGCTCTTGACGAGAGCAATCTCGAGGCCCGGGCCCACGTAGACGACGGCCCGGCCGAGGTTCAGGCCCTGGCTCTCCAGTTCAACCAGATGGCCAATCGCCTGACCGAGCTGGTCAAGGCTCAGGGCCGGTTCGTGGCCGACGCCTCCCATCAGCTGCGCTCGCCGTTGACCGCCCTGCGACTGCGGATCGAAAATCTCGAGGCCCAGGTGCCGGCCGCCGACGGCCGGGCGGTGGCCGCCATCGGCGACGAGGTGCAGCGCCTGTCCCGGCTGGTCGACGGCTTGATCACCCTGGGCCACGCCGATGCCGTCTCGCCCGAGCGGTCCACGCTCGACGTCGACCTCGTCATCGAGGAGCGCTGCCGGGCCTGGGCGGCCCTGGCCCAGGAACGCCGGATCATCCTCGAGCCGCCCCCAGCCGGTGACGGACCGCGTTCGGCGGAGCTGGTGGCCGGTGATCTCGACCAGATCCTTGACAACCTCCTGGCCAACGCTCTCGACGTGAGCCCACCCAGCACCACCATCACCGTCCGTCTCGACAACGTCCCGGAGGGGGGATTCGAAATCCACATCACCGACCAGGGCCCGGGCATGACCGACGAGGAGCTCGGGAGGGCCTTCGACCGGTTCTGGCAGGGATCGTCGACGACGGGCTCCCAGGGGGGGCTGGGTCTGGCCATCGTCCGCCAGCTGAGCATCCGCAACGGTCTCCACGTCCGCCTCGCCGCCACCCCCGGCGGCGGCCTGGATGCCGTGATCGGGGTGCACCAGAGCCGGCGCCGGCGCCCGGGACGCCAGCCGGTGCCCACCTGAGAGCCTTACCGGGCCGGAACGTTCTCCCGAGTCCAGGTGCCCGCCGGCCGGCTCGCCGGATCTGCCGAGTCGCGCCGGCCGGCAGGAGCCAACGCCAGGAGCAGCGCCGTGGTGATGATGGCGATGGCCACGTGCTCGATCATCAACCGGGCCCGTTCACGCGTGAGGGGATTGTTGACGTTCATCGTTCTATGCTGCCCGGGCGCCCTGAAGGAGCCTTGAGGCTTCCCGTTGTGACGGTAAACGTTCGTCCAACCTTCGGGGCGCAGATGTCACCAAGATGTGAGCACCGTTCGCTCCTTTACCGAAGCTTTGCCGGGACCGACTCAAGCAGGGTGGGCACCGACCCCAGACTGCAGGATCGTGACCGAAACCGCCTCCGACACCGTCGCCCGGCCCGGGCCGTCATTCGGGAACGAATCGCTCGGAGAGGACCGCCGACTGCGCCGCTTCCGGCGCCGACGAGATCAGCGGCTCCGGCGGTGGCGCCGCGTCGTCCTGGCTGTGGGGCTGATCCTGGTCCTGCTCGTCAGCACCGCCCTCATAGGGGCGGCCACCACCCCCGGCAACGAGTCCTACAGCGCCAAGCTGGCCGACTGGCTCCGGGCTCACCACGCCAGCGCCCTGGTCACCCCGATCGAGTCCTGGTACTACCAGTCCCAGGCCCCCACCAAGGGTGGCCGACCCCGAGCCCTCAATCCGCTCCCGCCGGCCGACCCGAAGCCCGGGCGCCCCTCCTCCGGTCCCATCATCGGCCCGATGCCCGCAGCCGCCGCGCCCCACCTGGCGCCTCCGGTCAACGTCCCCCTCGTCGTATCCCCGGCCCTCCCATCGGAAGGCCAGTGGCAGGCGGTAGGCCCCCTCGTCCACGGCCTACCAGGCATGTACGAGGCCCAGTTCCGGGCCGACTCCACCTACACCAGCCAGATCACCAGCGCGGTGTGGATCGATCCCAAAGCTCTGTCGCTGTCACTCGTCCCCGGCACCCAGGAACCTGGTGGCACCTGGAGTGAACCGCCCTACCTGGACGGAGCGGCGGAAGCGGCCGTGGTGGCCGCCTTCAACGGTGGGTTCCGGTTCTCCGACGCCCACGGCGGCTTCTATCTCGACGGCCGCCAGGCCGTCCCGTTGCGCGACGGTGCCGCCTCCCTGGTCATCTCGGCCAATGGCGGTGTCTCCATGGGCGCCTGGGGCAGTGAGGTATCGATGACCCCCGACGTCAAGGCCGTCCTACAGAACCTGGTCCCGATCGTCGACAACGCCAAGACGGCTCCGTCGGCCACCTACCAGGACGCCAGCATCTGGGGCACCACCGTCGGGTCCGCCACCGTTGTCCCCCGCTCTGGTCTGGGAGTGACGGCGAGCGGGGCACTGGTCTATGTGGCCGGCCCGGCGCTCACCGCCCTGACGTTGGCCGAGTCGCTGCAACGGGCCGGTGCGGTTCGGGCCATGGCTCTCGACCTCAACCCCGAATGGGTCACGTTCAACTTCTTCGACCACACCGACGCCAGCGCCGTGCCCAGCGCCACCAAGCTCTATCCGTCGATGCGTCGCCCCGCCGACCGCTACCTGGCCCCGACGCGCGAATCCCGGGACTTCCTGGCGGTCTCCGTACCGCCTTCGAACTGACCAGCGGTGCCCCCACCCTGAGCGTCCGCTGCGATTGTGGAACCAAGCTTTCCCGAACCCTTACCGCCCGTGCCGGGATCCTCTCAGGTTCATCGCCGAACATGATGGGGTGATCCCCACCAGGCCCGATGCTCGGGCCGCCGGCTCCTCCCCCCAGCCGTTCCCGGCTCCTCCCGTCTCCCCGATGAGGGCCGCACCCGGTCTCGGGGGCTCGGCTGCCGCCCTGCGGGTGGTTCTCCTCGTCGGGGGGCTGGCCGTCGCCGGGCTGTGGTGGGCCGACACGGCAAGTGCGTCGATCCACGGCCTGGGGCCGTGGGTGACCTCGGCCGGCCGCGTCACCGGGCTGTTCGCCGGGTACCTCGTGCTCGTCGAGGTGCTGCTGTTGTGCCGCCTGGGCTGGTTCGAGCGGGCCGTCGGTCTCGAGCGGCTGGCCTCGTGGCATCGGGCGCTCGGCACCAACGTCGTGATCCTGATCATGGCCCATGTCCTGCTCACCGTGTGGGGTTACGGCCTCACTGCCCACCACGCCGTGATCGGTGAGCTGTGGACGGTCACCACCACCTACCCCGACATGCTCAAGGCCACCGCTGGCACCCTGATCTTCCTCGCCGTCGCCGTGACCAGCGCCCGCTTCGCCCGGCAACGGCTCTCGTACGAAGCCTGGTACTGGGTGCACGTCACGACCTACGTGGCCATTGCCCTCACCTTCTTCCACCAGACCTCGACCGGCGCCGACTTCGTCGGTCACCCGTTGAACAAGCTGCTCTGGACCGGCCTGTACCTGGCCGTCGCCGGTTGCGTGGTGGTCTGGCGGGTCGTGCTGCCGGTCCGGAAGTGGTTCGTGCACCGCATGACTGTCGAGCGGGTCGTCCCCGAGGCCGACGGCATGGTGTCGGTGTGGATCCACGGGGCCCACCTGGACCAGCTCGGGGCCCGAGCCGGCCAGTTCTTCCTGTGGCGCTTCCTCACCCCTGGCCACGTCTGGTCCGCCCACCCCTACTCGGTGTCGGCCGTTCCCACCCGCGACCGGTTGCGCATCACGGTCCGGGCCGTCGGCGGGCACTCTGCGGCCCTGGCCCACCTCCGCCATGGCACGCCGGTGCTGGCCGAGGGCCCTTTCGGCACGTTCACCGAGCAACGCCGCACCCGTCGCGCCGTCCTGCTCATCGCCGGGGGATCCGGCATCAGCCCCATCCGGGCCCTGGCCGAGGCCTTCACCGCCACCCGGCCCGGGGCCGCCGGCGAGGTCGTCCTCATCTACCGCGTCAGCCACGAGTCGAACCTGGCGTTGCGTCACGAGCTCGACCGGCTGGCCGACCGGCGGGGCCTGACCGTGCTCTATCTGGTCGGCAGCCGATTCGAGCTCGGTTACGACCCGCTCGGCGCTCGCCGTCTGGGCCAGCTCGTTCCCGACGTCCGCCGCCGAGACGTGTTCGTGTGCGGTCCCGAGGGCATGGCCGTCAACACCATCGACACCCTCCGCCACCTGGGCGTTCCGGCTCGGCAGATCCACACCGAGGAGTTCGTGCTCCGATGAGCTACCACACCAGGCAACGGAAGAGGCGGGCCGCGGGGCTGGTCGGCCTGCTCGGCGCAGCCGGTTTGCTGGTCACCGCCAAGCAGCTCGCCGGCCCGTCCTCGTCCTCGCACCAGCTGGCCCTGACCTCGGCCCCGCCGCCGTCATCGACGTCGGTGCCGGCGACCCCCACCACGGCGACCCCCGCCCCGGCGATCTCGGCGCCGGGCTCCACCACCGCTCCTGCCACCACTGCGACGACGGTCGGGGGAGTCCGCCAGATCGTCGGCAGTCCCGAGGACAACCCGTACGGCACCATCCAGGTCCGGGTGACGGTCAGCGGCGGCAAGGTCACGGACGTGTCCACCCTGCAATCACCCAACGACCGGGGCCGCTCCGTTGAGATCGCCCGGGAGGCCCTGCCCGTTCTCCGCCAAGAGGTGCTCAAGGCCCAGAGCGCACAGATCGACGTGGTGTCGGGCGCCTCCTACGACTCGCAGGGCTACGCTCAATCGGTGCAGTCGGCCCTGGACAAGGCCCGGGCGTGAACAGCCCGACCGGTCTGTGCCATGTCGAGGCGGTCATGGGCACCCAGGTCACCATCGACGTGCGCGACCGTGAGCTCCCTGCCGGTCATCACGCGGCGGTGGTCGACGCCGTGCAGTGGTTGCACTGGGTGGACCGTACCTTCAGCCTCTACCGGGCCGATTCCGCCCTCAGCCGCCTGGCCCGCAAGGAGATCGGCGTGGCCGACTGCCCGTCGGCGGTGGGCGAGGTCCTGGCGTTGGCCGGGGAGTGCCGAGACCTCACCGGCGGGGCGTTCGATCCCCGGTGGCCCGGTGATGGCACCGTCGATCCCACGGGACTGGTCAAGGGCTGGGCGGCCCAGGCGGCCAGTGCCATCCTCACTGCCCACGGCTCACTCCATCACAGCGTCAATGCCGCCGGCGATCTCTGGGTGCAGGGCCAGGCCCGCCCTGACCAGCGCTGGGCAGTGGGCGTCGCCCACCCCCTCCGGCCCGGCCACCTCGTCGCCGTCATCGACGGGGAGTCCCTGGCCGTGGCTACCTCCGGTGGGGCCGAGCGGGGTGACCATGTCATCGACCCCCGCACCGGCAGGCCCGCCACCGCCTTGGCGTCGGTGACCGTCACCGGCCCCGATCTGGCCCGGGCCGACGCGTTTGCCACCGCCGGCGTGGCCCTAGGCGACGATGCCGTCGGGCTGCTCGAATCCCTTGACCACGACGGGTGGACCTCGCTGGTCGTCTTCGCTGACGGGCGGCTGTGGTCCTCGGCCCACTTCGAGGGCCGCGTGGCGGCCGACGGCCTGGTGCCCGAGGGCGCCCGGGCCTGACCCGGCCGGCCCCACCCGCCCCCACCCGGCCCCGCCCCGACGCAGGCCGGCGAGCTCACAGATCCGGCGGTGTCGACTCCAGGGTGCGCAGGATGGCGGCGGCCAGGCCGGCGGCCGATGCCCGGTCGAGCTCGACCGCGACCCGCGCCGCAGGTCCGGCGGCCGGGTCGAGGAAGTCGATGTTCAAGGTGTGCTCGGCGGGGGCGTGGACGGGGTGGTCGTAGTACACCGACGCCTTGTGCAGCGCGAACCAGCCCTTGGCTCCTTTGCCGCTGCCGCTCACCTCGACGCTCTCCGTTCGGTAGGTGCACATGGCTCAGCCGCTCAGGTTCTGGCCGAAGAAGTCCCAGATGCGGCCCCAGCCGTCCATCGCCGCCTCGGGCCGGTAGCTGGGCCGGTCGACGGCGAAGAAAGCATGGCCGGCATCGTCGTAGCGGTGGAACTCATAGGCCTTGCCGTGTTCCTTCAGGGCCGCCTCGAGCTCGTCGACATGGTCGGGCGTGGGGTACTTGTCCTCATTGCCGAACAGCCCGAGCAGAGGACAGCTGAGCTGCGGCGTCATTCCCACGATCGGTGTGACCTGCAGCGGGAATCCCTCGGGCGGAGTCCCGGTCACGAACGCCCCGTAACAGTCGACGGCGGCGTCGAGCGGGAGGGAACAGGCGGCCAGGAACGATTGGCGACCCCCGGAGCAGTAGCCGATCACGCCGACCCTGCCGTTGGTGGTGGCCAGCGAGCGCAGGTAGTCGACCGCTCCCGACACGTCGCCGACGAGACGTTCGTCGGGTACCCCCCCGGCGGCCCGCACGGTCGCGGCAGCGTCGTCGGGGTCCGCCCCCGGTGCCTCCCGCCAGTACAGGTTGGGACACACGGCGGCGTAACCGTGGTCGGCGAAGGTGCGAACGATCTCCTTGGTCTCGGCGTCATAGCCGGGCATGTGGTGAATGACCACGACGGATCCATGAGGCCCGGGTCCGAGGGGTCGAGCCAGGTAGGCCTCGATCTCGTCGCCGCCGTATCCTTGCACCCGGATCGATTCCGCCAGCATTGCATCGTATTCGGTCATGCTTCTTCGCTCCTCATCTGTGGGCCGCGACGCAGCTTGTCGGCGCAGGAGCGACCCGTCAACTCAAGGCCGGGCGATTCAGACGAGGGGCCAGGGGTAGGGGTGGTCGTTGCTCGGTCGGGGAAAACGGGGGCCGCGTAGCACCCGGGTGACTCGCTGGGCCAGAGCCTCGAGCTCGTCGTCGTGGAGCAGGGCGGCCAGCTCGGGCCCGGGGCCGGCGTCGTCGAGGCGGGTCAGGTCGGCGAGCAGCTCTGTTGCGATGGTGTCGTCGGCGAAATCCCAGATGACGGTGCGCAGCTTGGGGGTGGGATGGAAGCACAGCCCGTGGTCGATGCCCCAGATGTGATTGTTGGCATCAAGGAGGCAGTGCCCGCCTTTGCGGTCGGCGTTGTTGGCCACCAGATCGAACGCCGCCATGCGAGCCAGGGCCCGATGGTGGCGGTCCTCCTCGAGCAGGGTGAAGTAGTGCTCCTCGAACCTGGCGTCGACGAAGCGCTGCAAGGACCCGACGCCGAGAGGACCCTCGCGGCGCAGCACGGTATCGGGCACCAGATCCCAGCCCAGCTGGCGGGCCAGCTCGTAGGCCGCCACCTCCCGCCGGTACAGGCCGTCGGGGAAGTCCCACAGGGGTCGCTCGGTCCGTCCCGGCTTGTAGATGGCGGGGATGGTGTCGCCTTCGTCGCCCACGGTGGCGAGAAACGTCCCGTTCGAGCTCCAGGGCATGCGGCCCTGGATCTCGATCCGCCCTTTCAGCAGGACGTTCAGGGCGTTCGGGGTCGGTGCCCGTTCGTCCTGGGACATGCGTGACCTGAGGGGTCCATAGGGTTGCCGCACAGCGGGCAGGACGGGCGTCCGGCCTCGAGAAGGGAGACGCTGCGTTGGGTGAGGGCTCCGGCCTGCGGCCGGCTGATCGACAGCCGGCCGATGGCGCCCTCCTCGTCGGTCTCGGCGACGGCCTCCTCGAAGAGCAACACGATGCGGTCGGCGTCGGTGTCGTAGGAGAGTTGGATGCCGCCGATGACCCAATCGGGCTCCACCGGCTCGGACAGGTCGACATCGGGTCCCGAGGGGATGGCGTCGGGGGTCGGCAGGTCGGCGAGCATCTCCGCCAGGAGCTGGCCGAACACGCCGACCTGCTGCTTTTCCAGCTTCAACGACACGATCCGGTCGTCCTGTTCGACCTGGAGGTAGAAGACCCGTTGACCGGGGACGCCGACGGTGCCGAGGGCCACCCTGGTGGGAGTGTCCATCTCGAAGGAGGTGCTCACGACGGCCGGAGCTCGCTCAAGGTCCCCGTCGAGTTGACGGCGAGGACCGTGGGTCCGGTGGGGGCGTAGCTGATGGCGGTCACCGAGCAGGGGGACACGACGATGCGCTGGAACAGGTCGAGGTGGGTGCCCAGCGCATCAGCCACGACGGCCTTGATCGGGTCAGCGTGAGAAACGACGATGACGGTCCCCCCACGGTGACGGGAGACGAGGGTGGCGACGGTGTCGACGATGCGCGCCTGCATGGCGGTGAACGATTCGCCGCCGGGAAAGCGAAACCCGCTCGGATAGCGCTGCACCGCCGACCACTCCGGTTTGCGGGCCAGGTCTTTCAGCTCGGCGCCTGTCCATTCGCCGAAGTCACATTCGAGCAGGCCCCGGTTCACACTGACCCTTTGACCGAGGGCCTTGGCGATCGGGGCCGCCGTCTCCCGGGTCCGCTCCAGCGGGGATGCGTAGATGGCCGGCGCGTCCGCCGTGGTGGTAGCTGCCGAGGCTCGCCCCCGGGCACCGCTGCGGCGCCGGGGGCTGTGGGCGCCGGCCGTCGCCCATGCCTGGATGCGGGCGGCGACGGCGTTGGCCTGCTCCTTGCCGGACTCGGCCAGGTGCAGGCCCGGCGCCCGGCCCGGTAGAACCTTGCCCGTGGTCGGGGTGGTCCCGTGGCGGACGAGGAGGACGAGGGTGGGCGGGGGCGGCTTGGGCCGCCCTGGTCGGCTCGGGGAAGGTGTCGCCATGTCGGATCGCCAACCTACCGTGTCAGCCATGGAAGGGAGCCAGGGAAGCCGGTCGCCCATCGACGGCACGGCGCGCCTCGATGGCGCGGTGCGGTTGGCCCGTCTGAGCGAGGACATCGTCTCGTGCCGGGCCTGCCCCCGACTGGTGGCGTGGCGCGAGCAGGTGGCGGTGGAGAAGCGGGCCGCCTACCGGGACGAGACCTACTGGGGTCGCCCGGTCACCGGTTTCGGTGACCCCCAGGCCCGGATCGTGGTGGTCGGCCTGGCCCCGGCCGCCCATGGTGGCAACCGGACGGGCCGGGTCTTCACCGGCGACCGTTCGGGAGATTGGCTCTTCGCCGCCCTGCACCGGGCCGGATTGGCCAACCAAGCAACGAGCGTGTCGATCGACGACGGCCTCGCCCTCCGGGGGGCGTGGGTGGGTGCCGCGGTGCGGTGCGCGCCGCCGGCCAACAAGCCCACCACGTCCGAGAGAGACCGCTGCATCGGATTCCTGGTCCGCGAGCTCGATGCTCTGACCGAGGCCAGGGTGATCGTGGCCCTGGGCCGCTTCGCCTACGACATCGTCACCCGCCTCCTCGCCATCCGGCCCCGCCCCGCCTTCGGCCACGGCGCCCTGGCCACCGCCCCGTCGGGCATGGTGGTGGTGGCCTCCTACCACCCCAGTCAGCAGAACACCTTCACCGGGAGGCTGACCGAACCGATGTTCGACGCCGTGTTCTCCCGCGCCGTCGATCTGGCCGGCCTCACCGATGCCTGAGCTGCCCGAGGTCGAGAGTTACCGCCGCCTGGCCCACCGGGCGGCGCTGAGCCGCCGCATCGTCGGGGTGGAAGCTCACGACGAGTGGTACCTGAAGGGTGGGCTGCAGCCCGATGACGTCGTCGACGCTCTCGTCGACCGGTCCCTGGTCGGGGCGCGGCGGCGAGGGAAGCTGCTGCTTCTCGACCTCGACCGCCTCGCGGTCCCCGGTCGCCCCGCGGTTCTCGGGCTCCGCTTCGGCATGAGCGGGCGCCTGGTGGTCGACGGCAGGTCGAGCATCGACCGGTTGCTGTACTCGTCCTACGAACCGCTGGCGCGCCACGACCGTTTCGCCATTCACTTCGTCGACGGGGGCGATCTGCGCCTTCGCGATCCCCGCCGCCTCGGAGGGGTGGAGCTCGATCCCGACGAGCAGCGCCTCGGCCCCGACGCCGCCACCATTGGGGTCGCCGCCCTGCGCCACGCCCTCAACGGTTCGGCCATGCCTCTGAAGGCCCGTCTGCTGGATCAGGCCCGGGTTGCGGGTGTCGGCAACCTGATTGCCGACGAGATCCTGTGGCAGGCGTCGCTGTCACCGATCCGGCCCGCCGGCGGGCTCAGCGACGCCGAGGTTCGCCGGTTGCGCCGTCATCTGGTCGCCGGCATCGCCGCCCTGATCGAAGGAGGCGGATCACACACCGGGGTGCTCGGACCCCACCGCCGGGCTGGCGGGCGCTGTCCCCGGGACGGAGCCGACCTCACTCGTTCCCAGGTCGGCGGTCGCACCACCTGGTGGTGTCGCCGCCACCAGCGCTGATCCGGGTATCCCTCGACCGGTCGGGCTCCCACGGAGCACGAGGGCGGCCAGGATGGCTGCCGCCCCTGCGGCCACCGCGGCGCCGATGAAGATGGTGTGCAGCTCGGTCAGCACCGCCGCCGTCGTGGCCTGTGTGTAGCGGGCACAGTCCGGCTGGCCCCCGCACAGGACCAGCGGTGAGCCGATCCTGGCCTGGGCCTGGTAGAAGCGGTGCAGGCCGATAGCGGTGAGGGCCGACAGGCCGGCGAGCATGCCGATGGTGCGGGCCACGACGACCAGCGAGCTGGCCAGGCCGTGGGCTCGGGCCGGGACGGTACCGAGGATGGCGGCGTTGACCGGCGCGATGGCCAGACCGAAGCCCAGACCGCAGAGCACCAGTTCGACGTCGCTGGTGCCGAAACCGACGGAGTGCCCGCCCAGGCGAATCGGCGCCATCAGGGTGGTGGACGACCAGGAGGCCATGGCCACAAACATGAGGGCGGCGGCGGCCATCCCCGCTCCGGCCACCCACGGTCCGCGCTGCGCCCGTCGGCACAGCAGGCCACCGGCCACCGCCCCGACAGGCACGGCCACCAGGAACCGGACCAGGACGAGGGCGGCATCGATCTGCGATCCGGTGTCCACCGTCGCCCGGGCAAAGAGCGGGACGTCGACGAGGGCGGCCATGAGCGCAGCCCCGAGGGCGAGGTTGACGACGAGGGCCCCCCATGCCGGGCGGGCGGCAAGGAGGCGGGCCGGGATGAGGGGACGGTCGCTGCGCCGCTGCTGGAGGCCGAAGGCGACCAGGAGGACAACCCCGAGCGGGACGAGCACGGGCGCGGCGCTGGCCACGACCTGGTGGCTGGGGTCCTCGGTGGAGAACAGGATCACGATGCACGCCAGGACCCCGGCGAGCAGGGTGGCGCCGATCAGGTCGACGCCGCCCAGGGCGGAGGGGATGCGCCGCAGCGGCACGAGGGGCCGGGTGTCGAACGGGGCCGCCACCTCCCAGGCCAGACCGCCAACGAGGATCCCGGCGGCGATGAGCGCCAGCGGGGAGGTCAACTGGGCCCAGGTGGAGCCGCCGATGACCGGGTTGTAGATGGCGCCGATGGTCACGTCGCCGGCCAGGCGGGCAGGGGCATCCAGAGCCAGGATGAGACCGGCGAATCCGAGGATCAGCAACGCGGGCCCGACGATGTCCGGCCGGCCGGGACGCACCGGCGGGGCGGAGCGCAAGGCGGAGGGCGGGGGCCCATCACCGAGATGCTCCCGAGGGCGGGAAGCGACGAAGCCGGCCCCGAGCACGGCAGCCAACGGCAGATTGATCCAGAAGATGGCCCGCCACGTCGAGATCGTGACGATGGCGGCACCGTAGAGGGGGCCGAGGACGCTGCCGAGCTCCTGGACGGCGCCGACCACGCCGAGTGGCAGGCCCCGGTCCTCAGGGGGCCATCGTTCGGCGACAAGAGACAGGGTGACGGGCACCAGGCCACCCCCGCCCAGTCCCTGGAGGGCCCGGCCCGCGACGAGGACACTGAGGGAGTGGGCGGTGGCGGTCAGCAGGGATCCCATGGCGAATCCGGACAGGCAGGCCACGAAGACCGGTGCCCGGCCGACGAGATCGGACAGGCGACCGAGCAGGGGCAGGACGACCGTGTAGCCGAGGAGGAAGCCGCTGATGATGGGCGTGGCCCGCTGCAAGCGGTCGACGCCGAGGCCGACCCCGCCCATGATGGAGGGCAGGACGGCGACGACGACATAGGTGTCGGCTGCGGCCAGCAGCACGGCGGCCGCGGCGAAGCCCAACTGGCGGCGGGAGCGGCCCGCCGACGAGGCCCTTGGCGCCGTGGGTCGGACCGTCGGGCCCGGCTGGTGGGGGTGGATGCGCAGCCGTTCAGCTCGTCGGGATGGCAAGGTTGACGTGTTCGCCGTAGTTGGTCAACGTGACGGTGAACGACGCCGACGGCACCGTGGTCTCGATCGGCCCCGTCAGCACGACCTGGCGCACCTGGTGGTTCGATGGGCTGATCAACGCCTTGACCGCGACCGGCCGTGACGGATCTCTGTCCGGCAGGACGGTGATGTCGGTGCCGGGCACCGATCCGGAGACGACGTCGAGCAACTCACCGTTGACGCGGGTCTGGCCGCCGGAGACGGTCTCGGTGGTGTTGCTGAGGATGCTGCTCAGCCCTCCGCTCGGACTGATCAGCTGGGCCGGGTTGGCCACGCCGAACGACGACGGGTCCGTGGCCGTATAGGTCTTCTGGAACGGCAGCTGGGCATAGAACTTACCGGCCCCGGCCGCCACCTTCACCGCTGCTTGGAGACCGCCGACGCTGACCATGAACGACCCGACCAACTTGTCCGGTCGGGCCAGATCGCCGGCGCCGCCAACGATCGTGGTGCCCGAACCCTGGGGCACGCCGGCGGTCGTCAGCGTGAAATGGAAGGCCTGGGAGTTGTCGATCGCCGCCTTGCCCTGGTTGAGCAGATTCTTGGCCTGAGCCGACGACAGGCTCCTCGACGAGCCGCAGGCGGAGACCACCGTCACCAGCACCATCGCGACGGCCGTCCCCCGGGTGCGCACCGCCCGAGGATACCGCCCAGGTGCGGACACCTACCGGACACCGTGTCTGCGCCGGGGTACGGTGGGTCGTTCCAGAGCCCGGTGAGCGCTCCGGGGGAAGACGAGGGGATCGATGCAGAGGACCGACGTCACGTTCAACTCCGATGGTGCCGAGTGCGCCGCATGGCTGTACCGCCCGGACGGCGAAGGCCCACAGCCGCTCGTGGTCATGGCCCATGGCTTCTCGTGCACCCGCGACCAACGCCTCGATGCTTTCGCCGAACGCTACGTCGAGGCCGGATTCGGCGTCCTGCTGTTCGATTATCGATTCTTCGGAGCCAGCGGGGGCGAGCCCCGCCAGGTGCTCGACATCGCCGCTCAGCTCGACGACTGGCGCCGGGCCATCGCCTTCGCCCGCACGATCGACTGGGCGGACCGCGACCGGATCGCCTTGTTCGGATCGTCGTTCTCCGGCGGTCATGTGGTCCAGTTGGCGTCCGAGGACTCCGGGATCGCCGCCATCATCTCTCAATGCCCGTTCTCCGATGGTCTGGCGACCATGTCGGTGCTGGGCTGGGGCAATGTCGCCAAGTTGGCCGCTCACGCGATCGCCGATCAGGTCGGAGCATGGTTGGGGCGCCCGCCGCACTACATCCCCGCGGTGGCCCCACCCGGTGAGCTGGCGGTCATGTCGACGGTGGACAGCCAGGCGGGATTCGACAAGATCACCTCCGCCGGGACCTCGTGGCAGAACAAGGTGGCAGCCCGCATCGGGTTGCACGTCGGCCTCTACCGTCCCGGTACCCGGGCCTCGAGGGTCGCCTGTCCGGCGTTGTGGAGCATCGCCGACAAAGACAGCCTGTGTCCCGCGAAACGCACCGCCACCCTCGCCGCCAAGGCCCCCCGCGGCGAGATCATCCGCTACCCGGATGGTCATTTCGACATCTATGTCGGTGATCTCTTCGAGCGGGCGGTGAGCGATCAGCTCGCGTTCCTCTCCCGTCATCTCCTCGCCGGGCGGGGGCCTGCCACGGCGGCGGGCGCGGAAGGCAGGATGGGAGCATGACCACCGCAACCGAATTCGAGCTCGCCGGCGGCGAGGGCCGCATCGTCGCCAGTCGGTGGGCCGCGCCGGAGCCGACCTTCGTTGTCCTGCTGGCCCACGGTTACGGCGAGCACGCCGAGCGCTACAGCCATGTGGCGGATCGGTTGGTGGGAGTCGGTGCGGTCGTCTACGCCCCCGATCACGCTGGTCATGGTCGGAGTGACGGTGAGCGGGCTTTGGTGAAGGATTCCGAGTTGTTGGTGGACGATTTTCGCCTGGTGGCCGATGTGGCTGCTCAGGAACACCCCGGTCTGGCGGTGGTGGTGCTGGGACATTCGATGGGAGGGATCGTCGCCACCCGGTATGCTCAGCGATATCGGCCCGAGTTGGCCGCGCTGGTGCTCTCCGGTCCGGTCATCGGCGGCAATCCTCTGCTGGTCGATCTCTTGGCTCTCGATCCCATCCCCGAGGTGCCCATCGATCCGGGGATGCTGTCGCGCGATCCGGCGGTGGGAGAGGCGTACATGGCTGATCCGCTCGTCTATCACGGCGGATTTCAACGCCAGACGCTGGAGGCATTTGTCGCCGCGGTGCAGACCATCGCCTCGTCCGGGGATCTCGGCGATCTCCCCACCTTGTGGATCCACGGCGAAGAGGATCCTCTGGCCCCTTATGAGGCGACGGCTGGGGCCATGGACATCGTGGGTGGTTCGAGGCTGGAGCAGAAGAAGTATCTCGGTGCCCGTCACGAGATCTTCAATGAGACCAATCAGCAAGAGGTCCTCGACGACGTCGTCGCCTTCCTCCGCGGCGCTCTGGGAGATGCCGTCAAGGTCTGAGGACCCCCATCGAGGTCGATGTCGGAAACCTGCCAGACAAGGGCTCGCCGATAGGCGAAGCTGGGTGGCATGCACGAAGACCGGGAACGCTGTCTGCGGGCGGTGCGTTCCAAGGATGCCCGCTTCGACGGTTGGTTTTTCACTGCGGTGGTCACGACCGGCATCTATTGCCGGCCGAGTTGCCCTGTCCATCCCCCGAAGGCATCCAACATGCGGTTTTTTCCGTCGGCAGCCGCTGCTCAACAAGGGGGTTTTCGGGCCTGCAAACGATGCCGTCCTGACGCCAGTCCGGGTTCGCCGCAATGGAACGAGCGGGCCGATGTTGTTGCTCGAGCCATGCGTCTGATCGCCGACGGTGTGGTCGATCGTGAAGGGGTGGGGGGGTTGTCGGCTCGGCTGGGGTACAGCATCCGCCAGATCGAACGCCATCTCCGAGCGGAACTGGGGGCTGGTCCGTTGGCCATCGCCCGCGCTCAGCGGGCCCAGACGGCCCGCTTGCTCATCGAGACCACGTCGTTGCCGATGGCCGAAGCGGCGATGGCCGCCGGTTTTGCCAGTGTCCGCTCGTTCAACGACACGGTGCGGGAGGTGTTCGCCACCTCGCCCACCGATCTCCGGCGCCGCTCGGCGGGCGGTGGACCCCACCCTGCCCCCGGCACCCTGAGTCTGCGGTTGCCCTTCCGCCAACCGCTGTGCCCGGACAATCTGTTCGGTCATCTGGCCGCGACCGCGGTCCCCGGGGTCGAGGAATGGCGCCACGGTGCCTATCGGAGGACGCTGCGCTTGCCCCACGGTTCGGGGATCGTGGCCCTCCGCCCCCACCCTGATCACATCGATTGTCGCCTGACCCTCGGCGATCTGCGGGATCTGGCGGTGGCCATCAGCCGTTGCCGCCGGGTCCTCGATCTCGACGCCGATCCGGTCGCGGTCGACGATCATCTCGGATCTGATCCGCTCCTGGCTCCTCTGGTGGCCAAAAACCCGGGGCGACGGGTGCCCCGCACCGTCGATCCTGCGGAGTTGGCGGTGCGGGCGGTGCTCGGCCAGCAGGTCTCGACCGCCGCGGCCCGGACCCACGCCGCCCGGCTGGTTGCCGCTCACGGCGAGGCCATCGACGACCCGGAGGGGGACCTGACGCGTCTCTTCCCCGACCCCGAGACCCTCGCCGGCCTCGACCCCGAGACCCTGGCCCTGCCCCGATCGCGCCGGAGGACCCTGACCACCTTCGTCTCGGCCTTGGCGTCGGGAGAGATCGATCTGGGTCCCGCGACCGATTGGTCCGAGGCCCGCCGCCTCCTGATGGCTCTGCCCGGTTTCGGGCCCTGGACCGTGGAGACGATCGCCATGCGCGCCCTGGGCGACCCTGACGCCTTTCTGGCCGGCGATCTGGGGGTCATCGGTGCCGCCCGGTCCCTCGGCCTGCCATCCACCCCCGCTGCTCTTGGTGCCGCCTCGTCGGCGTGGCGCCCATGGCGGGCCTACGCCGTCCAACACCTGTGGGCGACCGGGGATCATGCCGTCAACCGCCTCCCGCCCGAGTGACGGGGAGAAGGGATCCCATGAGTCAACGATCCGACCCTGACGTGCGCCACACCGAGATCGACAGCCCGGTCGGCCCCCTGACCCTGGTGGCCACCGGTGGGGTCCTCAGCGGTTTGTTCATGATCGACCAACACCACCGTCCGCCGTCTGGCGCCAACGGGCCCGAGGACGCGTCGCCGTTCCCCGACATCGTGGAGCAGTTGCGGGAGTATTTCGCCGGCGAGCGGACCGACTTCGACCTGCCGTTGGCCGCCCCCGGCACCCCGTTCCAGCATCGGGTCTGGGCTGCCCTGCGCCGGATCCCCTACGGCCAGACAACCTCCTACGGTCAGATCGCCACGGGGATCGGCCGGCCGGGCGCCGCCCGCGCCGTGGGGCTGGCTAACGGAGCCAACCCCATCGGCATCGTCGTCCCCTGCCATCGCGTGGTCGGTGCCGACGGCAGCCTGACCGGCTACGGCGGCGGCCTGGAGCGCAAGCAGTTCCTGCTCGACCTGGAGCGGCGCCGGGCCGTCCCCGATCTGTTCTCGGCGCCAGACGTCCCCGACGTCAGAGTTCGGGGCGCCGGTCGATGAGCCGGCGCATCTTGCCCACCGAACGCTCGATCGCACCGGGATCGACGACCGTCACCTCGACATTGACCCCGACCTCGTCCTTGACCCTTGCGGCCACCTCCGCGGCAGCAGGTGCCCGCCGGTCGAGAGGCGCCGTGGGCTCGGCCTCGACGGCGACGGTCAGGTGATCCATCCGGTCACGCCGGGTGAGGACCAACTGGAAGTGCGCTGACAGCCCGGCGGTGCGGAGCACGATCTCCTCGATCTGGGTCGGGAACAGGTTGACCCCGCGCAGGATGATCATGTCGTCGGTGCGCCCCGTCACCTTCTCCATGCGGCGCATGGCCGGCCGGGCGGTACCGGGGAGCAACCGGGTCAGGTCCCTCGTCCGGTACCGGATGATGGGCAACGCCTGCTTGGTGAGCGAGGTGAACAGCAGCTCCCCGCCCTCACCCTCGGATAGAACGTTGCCCTCGACCGGGTCGATCACCTCCGGGTAGAAATGGTCTTCCCAGATGTGCAGCCCGTCCTTGGTCTCCACGCACTCCTGGGCTACGCCGGGACCCATGACCTCCGAGAGCCCGTAGATGTCGACGGCGTGAAGGTCCAGGCGCTCCTCGATCTCGGCCCGCATCTGCTCGGTCCACGGTTCTGCGCCGAAGATCCCCACCTTCAGCGACGATGAGCGCGGGTCGATGCCCTGGCGTTCCCACTCGTCGAGCATGGCCAGCATGTACGTCGGGGTGACCATGATGATCTCCGGCTGGAAGTCGACGATGAGCTGCACCTGGCGGGCGGTCATGCCCCCTGAGGCGGGGATGACCGTGCAGCCCAGCTTCTCCGCGCCGTAGTGGGCGCCGAGGCCGCCGGTGAACAGGCCGTAGCCGTACGCCACATGCACCTTGTGCCCAGGGCGGCCGCCGGCGGCCCGGATCGATCGAGCCATGACGGTGGCCCAGGTCTCGATGTCGGCGGCGGTGTAGCCGACCACGGTCGGCCGACCGGTCGTGCCGCTCGACGCGTGGATGCGGCGGACCTGGGCTTGAGGCACGGCGAACATGGCGAACGGGTAGTTGTCGCGCAGATCGGCCTTGGTCGTCATCGGGAATCGGGCCAGATCCTCGAGCGACCGGCAATCGTCGGGATGCACGCCGGCGGCATCGAAGGTGCCCCGGTAGAACGCCACGTTGTCGTAGGCGTGGCGCAACGTCCAGCGCAGGCGTCGGAGCTGGAGAGAGGCCAGCTCGTCGGGCCCGAGACGCTCGGCGTTGTCCAACTCACCGGGTACCGGCGGTGTCCCGAGGCGGGGCGCAGTGGTCATGATGACGTCGGCCAGGAGGAGCACGCAGCCGCCACGGGTCCAGTAAAGATTGCCGCCCACACGGTGTCAACCGCGGCTGGGGAGGAGAGGATGCAGTGATGACCGAAGCCTTCATTGTCGACGCGGTACGCACACCCCAGGGCCGGCACCGGGGGGCGCTGGCCGGGGTGCGGGCCGATGACCTGGCCGCCTTGGTGGTGGCCGAGGCCGTGCGCCGGGCCGGGGTCTCGCCCGAGACGATCGACGAGGTCGTCCTCGGGGCGGCCAACCAGGCGGGGGAGGACAACCGCAACGTGGCCCGGATGGCGGTCCTGCTCGCCGGGCTCCCCGACGAGACGGCGGGCTACACCGTCAACCGGCTGTGCGCCAGCGGTCTGACGGCGGTGGCGTCGGCGGCCAACTCGATCAAGGTCGGCGACGCGGACATCGTGGTGGCCGGCGGCGTCGAGTCGATGACCCGGGCGCCGTGGGTGCTGGCCAAGGCGGCCAGGCCGTGGGCGCCGCCCGGCGAGATCGCCGATACCAGCCTCGGATGGCGGTTCGTCAACCCGATCTTCACCGAAGTTGACCGGGCCGTACCGGCCGGCGCCGGACCCGATGTCCGCAAGATCACGCTCGGGATGGGCGAGACGGCCGAAGAGGTGGCCGTCCTGGACGGGATCAGCCGGGAGGACTGCGACGCCTTCGCCCTGCGCAGCCACACCCGCGCCGTCGCGGCCATCGACGCCGGTCGCTTTGCGGCCGAGATCGTGGCGGTGCCCACCGGCGACGAGGCGGTCACCGTCGACGAAGGTCCCCGCCGTTCCGCCACCCTGGAGAGCCTCGCCGGTCTGCGGCCCGTGTTCCGCAAGGACGGGATCGTCACCGCGGGATCGTCGTCGCCGCTGTCCGACGGGGCCGCGGCCCTGGTCCTGGCCGGTGCCGAAGCCGTCGAGCGCCACGGGCTGACCCCCCGGGCCCGGGTGGTGGGAAGCGCCAGCGCCGGCGTCGCCCCCAACGTGATGGGCCTGGGGCCGGTGCCGGCGACGGAGAAGGTGCTCGATCGCTGCGGTTGGAAGCTCGACGACATCGACGCCGTAGAGTTGAACGAGGCGTTCGCGGCTCAGAGCCTGGCGGTGATCCGCCGCCTCGGTGTCGATCCAGACCGGGTCAATGCCGACGGCGGGGCCATCGCTCTCGGCCATCCCCTGGGCTGTTCGGGGGCCCGGTTGGTGGTCACCCTGCTCGGCCGTCTCGAGCGGGAAGGGGGGCGGAGGGGGCTGGCCACCCTGTGCGTCGGCGTGGGCCAGGGGGTGTCACTGCTGGTCGAGAGGATGTGAATGACCTCGGCCGCCGGGGCCCGGGGGGCCGGCCGGGGCTGAGGCGGCGGTTGGTCACCGGCCCCGGAACGTGGGCTTCTCCTTGGCCAGGAAGGCCTCCACCGCCCCACGGTGGTCCTCGGTCACCCCGAGGCGGGCCTGGCCCTCACCCTCGGCGGCCAGCACATCGCCGAGCGACGCTCCCCAGGCGTTGGCCATGGCCGCTTTGAGCTCGGCGTAGGCGCGGGTCGGCCCCGTGGCCAGGCGGGCGGCCAGCGCTGCGGCCTCGCCGGCCAGATCCTCTGCGGCCACCACCCGCCCGACGACCCCCCAGGCCAGGGCCTGTTCGGCGGTGAACGCCTCGCCCAGCAACAACAGCTCCGATGCCCGGCCCGCGCCCACGGTCCGGCCCAGGCTGGCCGACAGCCCCGAGTCGGCCGTCAACCCGATCCCGGTAAAGGCGGTGGCAAACTTGGCTCCCTCGGCACTGATCCGCAGGTCGCAGGCCAGCACGAACCCCAGCCCCGCCCCGACGCAGGCCCCGTTGACGGCGGCCACCACCGGTTTGGGCATCGTGGCCAGGGCGGTGGTGATCGGGTTGTAGTCGGTTGCCACCGAGTCGAACGCACCGCCGGCGTCGGCCCGCAACGTCTCGGCGTGTTGGGCCAGGTCCTGACCGACACAGAACGAGCGCCCGGCCCCGGTGAGGACCACAGCCCGCACGGTGTCATCGCCGGCGACGGCCTCCAGCGAGTCCCGCAGAGCCGAGCGCAGCTGCCGGTCGAGGCCATTGCCCCGATCTGGTCGGTGCAAGGTGATGGTGGCCACCGCGTCCTGGCGCTCCACCAGAACGGTGTCGTTTCGTCCTTCTGCCATGGACGAACGCTAGAGCCTCAGTAAGTTGGGAGGCACCATGGACGGGCTCGAGCGCCACTTCTCCGACACCATCGAGGCGGACCGCCGCCTCGAGCCGCGCGACTGGCTTCCCGACGGGTACCGCAAGACCATGATCCGCCAGATCGCTCAGCACGCCCATTCCGAGATCATCGGTATGCAGCCCGAGGGCCATTGGATCGGCCGGGCCCCCTCCCTGCGGCGCAAGGCGGTGCTGCTGGCCAAGGTCCAGGACGAGGCCGGTCACGGTCTGTATCTGTATTCGGCCGCCGAGACGCTCGGCGCCGACCGAGGCGATCTGACCGACCGGCTGATCACCGGGCGCCAGAAGTACTCGTCGATCTTCAACTACCCGACGCTGACGTTCGCCGATGTGGGCGTGATCGGCTGGCTGGTGGACGGGGCGGCCATCTGCAACCAGGTGCCGTTGTGCCGGTGCTCCTATGGACCCTACGCCCGGGCCATGATCCGCATCTGCAAGGAGGAGTCGTTCCACCAGCGTCAAGGGTTCGAGCTGCTGATGACCATGATGGGCGGCACCGACGCTCAGCGCCAGATGGTCTCCGACGCGGTCGACCGGTGGTGGTGGCCGGCCCTGATGATGTTCGGACCTCCCGACGGCAAGTCGCCCAACACCGACCAGTCCATGGCCTGGAACATCAAGCGGCACACCAACGACGAGCTGCGCCAACGGTTCGTGGACATGTCGGTGCCCCAGGCCGAGGCGCTCGGCTTGACCCTGCCGGACCCGGACCTGACCTGGAACGCCGAGCGGGGCCGCTACGACTTCGGTGCCATCGACTGGTCCGAGTTCGAGGCCGTCCTCGCCGGCGCCGGCCCGGCCAACGCGGAACGCATCTCGGCCCGCCGGGCCGCCCACGAGGAAGGGGCCTGGGTGCGCGACGCGGCCACGGCCCATGCCCGCAAACGAGCTGCGCCATGAGCGCGGAGTGGCCGCTCTACGAGGTCTTCGTGCGGGCCAAGCGGGGTCTCAACCACGTCCATGTCGGGTCGCTGCACGCCGCCGATGACCACATGGCCCTGCGTCATGCGCGCGACGTCTACACCCGGCGCAACGAAGGGGTCAGCATCTGGGTGGTCCCCGCCGCCGCCATCACCGCGTCCAGCCCCGACGAGAAGGACCCCTTCTTCGCGCCGAGCGGCGACAAGGTGTACCGCCACCCGACGTTCTACGAGATCCCCGCCGACGTGCCCCATCTGTGACCGAGTCCAACGCCTACGAGGCCCTGAGCGAGGAGGGCGACGCCCGCTGGGCGTTCGGCACCGGGTTCTCCGACCCTCTGGCCGGGGTCGACACCGCCGTGCCTCCCGGCGCCGACGGAGCCGACCTGGCGGCCTACGCCCTGATGCTGGGCGACGACGCCCTGATCCTCTCCCAGCGGCTGGGGGAGTGGGTGACCCGGGCCCCGGAGCTGGAGGAGGAGGTCGCTCTGGCCAACATCGCCCTCGACCTGCTCGGGCAGGCCCGGTTGCTGCTGGCCCGGGCCGGGGCCGCTGACGGGTCGGCGCGGAGTGAGGACGACTTCGCCTTCCGGCGCGACGGGGGGGCGTTCCGCAACGTCCGCCTGGCCGAGACGGCCAACGGGGACTTCGCCTGCACCATGGCCCGGTTGCTGGTGCTCTCCACCTGGCGGCTGGCCCTCTTCACCCATCTGACGGCGTCGCTCGACCCGGTGCTGGCCGCCGTCGCGGCCAAGGGGGTGCCCGAGCTCACCTATCACCGTGAGCACGCCGCCGACTGGGTGGTGCGCCTCGGTGACGGGACCGACGAGTCCCATCGCCGGATGCAGGCCGGCCTCGACGCCACCTGGCCCCTGGTCGACGAGCTGTTCGGGTGCCATCCGGTCGAGCGGCGCCTGGCCGACGCGTCCGTGGCTGTCGACCCGGCCGGTCTGCGCCCCGAGTTCGACGGGGTCCTCGACGCCGTCGTGGCCGCCTCCGGGCTGCGCCGGCCGGAGGTGGCGGCCCGCAGCGGCGTCGGTGGTCGGACGGGGCGTGACGGGGTGCACACTGAGGCCCTCAGCCCCCTGCTGGCCGAGCTGCAGAGCGTGGCCCGGGCCCACCCGGGAGCCAGGTGGTGACGGCCCGGGCCATCGCCGAGGCCGTGACCGACCCGGAGCTGCCCATGCTCACCCTCGCTGACCTGGGGATTCTCCGCGGCGTGGAGGAAGACGGGGGCCGGGTGACGGTCACCATCACTCCGACCTACACCGGTTGCCCGGCGATGGACACCATGCGAGACGACCTCGAGCACGCCCTGGCCGGGGCCGGTTACCACCACATCGAGGTGCGCAAGGTCCTGCAACCGCCGTGGACGACCGACTGGATCACCGCCGAGGGGCGCCGCAAGCTGGCTGCGGCCGGCCTGGCCCCCCCTGGTGCTGCCCCTCATCCCCGCCCCGGCCCCGTGCCCCTGGTCCTCGGGGCCCGGCCCCGCCCGGTCCCCTGTCCCCATTGCGGGTCGGCCGAGACCACCGAGACGTCCCGGTTCGGGGCCACCGCCTGCAAGGCCCTGTGGCGGTGCCGTTCGTGCGCCGAGCCCTTCGAGCACATCAAGGCGTTGTAGGCGATGGCCGGGGCGGGGCGCGCCGAGTTCCACCGCCTCACCGTCGCCGAGGTCGCCCGCCTCTGCGACGACGCGGTGGCCGTGACCTTCGACGTCCCCGCCGGCGTGGCGGACCGTTACGTGTTCGCCCCCGGCCAGTCAGTCACCCTGCGGCGCGTGATTGACGGGTCCGAGGAGCGCCGGTCCTATTCCATCTGTGCGGCGGCCGGGGCCCGCCCCCGGATCGGGGTCCGCGAGGTGCCGGGGGGGACATTCTCCACCTGGTTGGTGCACGCACTCCGGGCTGGTGACGTGATCGAGGTCGGCACCCCGTCGGGGAGGTTCACCCCCGATCTGGCCACCCCGGCCCGCCATGTCGCCATCGCCGCCGGGGCCGGGATCACCCCGGTGCTGTCCATCGCCGCGTCCGTCCTGGCCGACCCTCAGGCATCGCTCACCCTGCTGTACGGCAACCGGCGCACCGACACGGTCATGTTCCTCGAGGAGCTGGCCGACCTGAAGGACCGCTACCGCACCCGGATGGACCTGATCCATGTGTTGTCACGCGAGGCGCGCGAACCGGAGCTGTTCAGCGGCCGCCTCGATGCGGCCAAGCTCACCGAGCTGCTCGATTGCCTGATCGATGTGGCCGCCGTGGATCACTGGTGGCTGTGTGGACCGTTCGCCATGGTCAGCGATGCCCGGGAGACCCTCACCGCCGCCGGGGTGCCGGCGCCAAGCATCCACACCGAGCTGTTCTACGTCGACGATGTGGCCCCCGAACCGGTGCGCCACGCCGACCCCGCCATCGCCGGCGAGGCCAGCGAGGTCACCGTCATCCTCGACGGTCGTTCGACGACGCTGGCGCTCAGCCGGGAGACCGCCGTCCTCGACGGGGCGCAGGGGTCCCGCCCGGATCTGCCGTTCGCCTGCAAGGGGGGCGTGTGCGGGACGTGCCGGGCCCGGGTCACCGAGGGTCAGGTCGATCTCCGCCGCAACTTCGCCCTGGAGGAGGCCGAGATCGAGGCCGGGTTCGTGCTGACCTGCCAGTCCTACCCGCGTTCGGAGCGGGTCACGATCGACTACGACGCCTGAGGATCGTCGCCGCCCCCCGTGTTGGTGATAACTTCTCCTCAGCGACACGTTCGGGGGCACCACAGTCCGTTTGTCGCTTGTCCACCATGACTACCTCCCGTGACCACTCCGTCGTTCCCGGTGCCAGCCGGTTCAGGCGCGGTCTGAGCTTGGGGCGGGTCGAGGTGTTTGTCTGTGGTTACCACCCGGTAGGTTGTTTTTCACCTGACTCAGGAGAGAGACCCTGTGACCAGTAGTTCGGCGGCCCCCTTGGAGTTCCGAGACGCGACCAAGCGTTATTCGGGCAACAGCAAGAAAGCAGCGGTTGACGGTCTGTCCCTGACCGTCCCGGCTGGCGAGATCTGTGTTCTGGTCGGCCCTTCGGGCTGCGGCAAGACCACGGCCATGCGCCTGGTCAACCGGATGATCGACCTGACCAGCGGCGACATCCTCATCGACGAGGCCAGCATCACCAAGCGGGACCCCGCCGACCTGCGCCGGGAGATCGGCTATGTCATCCAGCAGATCGGCCTGTTCCCCCACCTGAACATCACCCACAACATCGGGGTCGTTCCCAAGTTGCTGGGCTGGGACAAGGGCCGTATCGAGAAGCGTTCCGCCGAGCTCCTCGAGCTGGTCGGGCTCCCTGCCGAGATGGGCAGTCGCTTCCCCAGCCAGCTCTCCGGTGGTCAGCGCCAGCGGGTCGGCGTGGCCCGGGCCCTGGCCGCCGACCCGCCCCTGATGCTCATGGACGAGCCGTTCGGGGCTATCGACCCCATCAATCGCGACCACCTGCAAAACGAGTTCCTCCGCCTGCAGACCGCCATCCGCAAGACCGTCGTCTTCGTGACCCACGACATCGACGAGGCCATCAAGATGGGTGACCGCATCGCCATCCTCCGCGAGGGAGGCGAGCTGGTCCAGTACGACACACCCGCCGAGATCCTGGCCCACCCCGCCGACGACTTCGTGGCCCGCTTCGTTGGGGCCGACCGGGGACTCAAGCGCTTGGCCCTCACCCGGGTGGGCGATCTCAAGCTGATCGATGCACCCATCGTGCACATCGGCGACGACATCGCCACCATGCGGGACGGCTTGGTCGAAGGAGCGAGCGTCATCGTGGTCGACGACGACGGCCGCCCGGTCGGCCAGATCTCCGCCGATCAGCTCGGCAACGGCCGGGTCGCTCAGGGCGACGCCCGCCACATCGACCAGACCGTGAGCACGGGGGTCACCATGCGTGAAGCCCTGTCGCTGATGATGACCGACTCCTTGCGCCCGCTGGTTGTGGTCGACGGTGACGGCAAGGTGGCCGGCTACGTGTCGATCGAGCTGATCAACCGTTCGCTGCACGACGGGGCGGCGGCGATCGCGGTGCCGACGGCGGCTGTCAAGACCCCGTGATCGCTGCCGCTGTACTCGCCGCCGGCGGGCCGGTCATCCCCAACTTCGGCAAGCCCAGCGCCTGCGTTCAGCAGAACGGCGTTTTCTGCTCCTCCTGGTTCACGGCCCATTGGGGTTCCATCTTCCAGCCGGCGTTGATCCAGCACATCGAACTCTGCGCCATCGCCGTGGCCATCGGTTTTGTCATCGCCTTCTTCCTGGCCGTGGTCGCCCACCGGAACCGCTGGATGGTCCCCCCGATCACGTTCGTGACCAGCCTCCTCTACACCATCCCATCGCTCACCGCCTTTGAGATCCTGACCCCGATAACCGGTCTGAGCCGTGTGACGATCGAGATCCCTCTCGTCGCCTACACCCTGCTGGTGCTGTTCACCAACACCCTCGCCGGCCTGTCCGGGGTGTCCGCCGACGTGCGTGACGCGTCCACCGGCATCGGCCTCACGGCCCGCCAGACCCTGTGGCGGGTCGAGCTGCCGCTAGCCCTGCCCACCATCTTCGCCGGCCTGCGGGTCGCCATCGTCACCACCATCTCTCTGGCCACCATCGCCGCCTTCATCACCCCGCTCGGGTTGGGGGCGCCCATCTTCGACGGCCTCGGCAAGAGCTTCAACACCGAGACCATCGGCGCCGGCGTCCTGGCCATCCTCATCGGCCTCGTTGCCGACTTTCTGATGGTCGGTACCCAACGGATGCTCACCCCGTGGGCCCACTCCCGCCGGCCGGTCTGAGAGGAACCATGAGCAACTTCTCCAACGCCTTCACCTTCATCGGCCATAACGTCCACCTGTTGGTCAGCAAGACCGGTGTCCTCCTCCTCCTGTCTTTGGAGGCCATGATCATCGCCGTGATCATCGCCATACCGCTGGGCGTGATCCTCGGCCACGTGCACCGCTTCTCGTTCCTGGCCATCAACACCTCCAACTTCGGGCGGGCCCTGCCCAGCCTGGCCATCCTGTCGATCCTCCTGCCGTTCGTCGGCATCGGGAAGACCGACGTGGTCATCGCTCTGGTCATCCTGGCCTTCCCCCCGATCCTGACCAACACCTACGTGGCCATCGAACAGGTCGATCCCGACGCCGTGGAGGCCGCCACCGGGATGGGGATGCGACCGAGTCAGATAATCCTCCGTGTCGAGATACCTCTGGCCTTGCCCCTGATCTTCGCCGGTGTCCGCACGTCGGCCGTGTTCGTGGTGGCCACCGCGCCCCTGGCCGGCTTCTTCGGTGGCGGCGGGCTGGGCGACATCATCGCCAACCGGGCCAGCTTCGGTCTGTCCGGGGTCATCGGCGCGTCCTACGTCATCATCGTCCTGGCCCTGGTGGCCCAGGTGCTGTTCATCGCCGTGGAGCGGGCCGTGACCCCCCGCGGGCTGCGGGCCGAGCGAGCCCAGGACGATCGTCCCCCCATCCAGGAGCCGGAGGACCGAGCGTTGGTCACCCAGGCGGCCTAGGCGGCGCCCGACGGCGGAGAAGGCAACCAAGGCACCGCCATGGTGCCTGATCCCACCAGCAGGGAACGGCAGCACCCCAACGCAGGACATCATCAAAGGAGACAAACCGGCATGAAGATCATCCCGAAAAGCCTCACCAGCGCCACGGCCGTGTTCGCAGCCGTGACGTTGGCCGTTGGTCTGGCGGCGTGCGGCTCGAGCAGCAAGTCGACCACGACCTCCCCCTCGGGCAAGCCCGGGGCCGGCAAACCGGCAGTAACCCTAGGCGACAAGAACTTCACCGAGGAATATATCCTCGGCGACCTCTACGCCCAGGCGCTGCAGGCCAAGGGCTTCACGGTCAACATCAAGTCCGACATCGGTAGCTCCGAGATCACCGACACGGCCCTGACCAGCGGCCAGATCGACCTGTACCCCGAGTACAGCGGTGTCATCTACTCCGAGCTGGCCAAGCTCGGCGACACCCCGCCCAGCGCACCGGTCACCTACCAGGGCGCGGTCAAGTGGGAGGCGGGCCGGGGGTTCACCTACCTTCAGCCCACCCCGTTCCAGGACGCTGACCGGGTGGCGACCACCAAGGCCTACGCCCAGGCCCACAACCTCAAGTCCATGGGCGACCTGAAGAGCCTGCCGTCGTTCACCTACGGGGGACCACCGGAGAACGCCACCCGCTTCCAGGGCGTCCTCGGCATGCAGCAGGCCTACGGACTGACCAACACCCAGTTCGTGCCGCTGCCGATCGGCTCGCAGTACCAGGCCCTTGACGCCGGCAAGGTCAACACCATTGCCATCTTCACCACCGATGGCCAGCTGACCAGCAACAAGTACACCGTGCTGGACGATCCCAAGGGCATCTTCGGGTTCCAGCAGGTGGCTCCGGTCGTGTCCAACAAGGTGCTGGCCGCTGAGGGCCCGGCCTTCCAGCAGACCCTCAACGCGGTCAGCGCCAAGTTGACCGACCAGGCCATTCAGATCATGAATGAGGCGGTCGGGGTCAACCAGCAGGATGCGGCCACAGTCGCCGGTCAGTTCCTGACGGCCAACGGCCTCAAGTAGTCCTACGTCCATCGGCGGCCCGGGGCCGTCACGTCATCGACCGGGGCCGGCGCATCAGCGCCGGCCCCGGTCGTTTGCTCCCCTGCGGGGCTACGCCTTCGGGGCGAACAGCTCCAGGGCGATGTTGTCGGGATCCCGGAACTCCAGGAGATAACCGGCGCCTATGTCCTTGACGTCCTCGTGGGCGACACCCCGTGCGTCGAGGACGCCGGCGGCGGCATCGAGGTCTGCCCTGGAGGCGACCGCGAAGCTGACGTGATCCAGTCCCACCCGATCCTCATCGAAGGCGTCGTTCGCCACCGGGCGCAACCCGAACAACGAATTGCCGAGCTGGTAGATGACGCCACCGAAGAGAAACCCGAGCTGTTCGCGAGTGGCCTCATCGGCATCCTCGGGGACCTCGAAGGCGACCGGCAACCCGAACACGTCGTCGTAGAACGCTCGTGAACGGTCGATGTCGGTGACGGTCAAGCGAACGTGGGCGTAGGCGCTGGTGGCAATCGGCATGCGCCGATGCTGGCACACGTCCAGCCTTACATCGCCGGTCGGGGCGGGGCGGGCGGCGGGGCGCCGGCGGGGCGCCGGCGGGGGGCCGGCGGGGGGCCGGGGCATGTAGTCGGCCGGTGGCGGGCCGGGGCCGCCGGCCACCAAATGAACCGAACATGTCGGGGTCCTCGGTTTGAGAACCGAAAGTCCCGTCTCACGGCACATTCGGTTCGCAACCGGGCGCAGATCGGTACAAACGGTTCAGGCGACAGTCCGTCCGTGCCCCCGGCAGGATTCGAGCCTGCGCACCCGGCTCCGGAGGCCGCACTCCTTCGCAGTAAAGCAGCAGTTCAGAGCGGGTGTCACATCCCTCTGGGTACTCTCCTCCCATGGTCCTCCCAAAGCTCCCGCTGACCGGCCGACCACTGGCGGACGTCGCGATCTACAGCGTCCAGCACCGGTCGGCCGAGCGCCACAAGCGACCTTGGGTGGTCCGGTGGTCCGTCGACGGGCGCCAGCGCAGCCGGTCCTACCGGACCAAGGCGGAAGGCGAGCGCTTCCGCTCGGGCCTGATGGTGGCGGTCCAGTCAGGTGAGGCCTTCGACGGGGCGACCGGCGAGCCCTGTCGTGGCAGCCGCTGCCCGACCAGGTGCTGGCTCACGAGTGGGCCCGCCGGTGGCTGGCCGAGCAGTGGCCGGAGTGGGCCCCTCGTACCCGGGTCTCCGCCGTGGAGGCTTTGACCCGGCTGGTGCCGCTCCTCGTCGCCCCCACGGCGCCGGCGCCACCTGCGACGCTCCGCTCCCATCTCGCCTCCTCCTTGGGGCCGGGCGGTCCCGGCGTGGACGAGGAGGCGGAACGGTGGCTGGGGGAGTCGTGCCTCCAGTTGGGCCAGCTGTCGAGGTCCGTCCTCGCCGTCGTCGATCGCCGTCTGGTCGTCCGGGACGACGGCGAGCCGTTCGGCCCGGCTACCGCCGGACGGTTTCGCAAGGTATCGAGAGCCTGCATCCGCCGGGCCGTCGAGCTGGGGGTCCTCGACGTCGATCCGTGGCCGCCACCGCCGCGGGGACGTGCCCAGCGCAAGGCGTCTCGGGTGGTTCGAAGGGTGTCGATCCGCAACCTGCCCGACCCGGGGGCCATGGCGGTCGCGATCGATGCCATCGCCAGTCACCAGCCGGACCTACCAGGTGATGACCGCTGTGGCCTACTACGCCGGCCTGCGACCCTCCGAGGTGGTGATGCTCCGGGCCAAGGCCCTTGAGTTGCCGGCGGAAGGCTGGGGTCACCTCCACGTCACCGAGGCCGACGTCGCCTTCGACCAGCCCGGCGAACCCAAGACCGGGCCACGGTCGGTGCCATCTCGCCCCAGCTGGCACACTCCTCCAAGGGTGGCTCGAAGGAGGCGGGTTCTCCGGCCACGATCTGCTGTTCCGCACGCGGAGTGGTCGCCGCCCGACCGCCTCGAACTGGTCCCGGGCCTTCCAGCGAGCGCTGAGAGAGCAGGACCTCCCGCCCCTGCGCATCTACGATTGCCGCCACGCTGCGGCCACGACGTGGCTCGCCGCCGAGGTCCCGTTGGGCGAGGTGGCCAAACGCATGGGCCACAGCGTGGAGACGCTCGTGTCGACCTATGTCGGCGCTCTGCATGGCGACGAGGCACTCGCAAACGAGCGCATCGAAACTGCCCTGGCCGGTGCCCCTGCCCACCGCCCCTCCCCGACCCTGATCTCGGAGGACGCCGACTAACTCCAGGGTTCCATCAGGCCGGGCGGAGATCCTCCGCTGCGCCGCTCAGGCCGCCTGCGGGGAATGGCCCTTGGCTACCACAGCCGTCGTCGGCAACGTGGACAGCTAGCCCCAATTCGGGGGCGGCCCGGGAGATCACCCGGCCGACGTTGGCGGCGATACCGAACCTGAGCTGCCCGCGCATGGTCAGGCCCGCCGCCAGTGTTTCGGCGATGAGCAACCCGGTGCCGCCGTAGCGCCCTGCGATCACCGCCGCTTCATCGAGGAGAGGCCGTGGGTCCAGTACCTGGAAGACAGCTGGATCGGGTCGTCGGATGACCGCTCGGTCGGACTCAGGCAATAGCGACAGGATCTCCGAGAGCCGCCCCGACCTGGGGGAGTGAACCGCCTGGAGCAGCCGCCAATGTCGGCTCGCCGGAAGCGCCAAGTCGTCATCGGGTAGCTCCGCAGGCCACTCCGCGAGCACGACTCGCAGGGCGACGTACTCGTCAATGACGATCACCTTCCGAAGCCCGCCGGTTCAGGCGTCGGCGTCGGTTTCGCCGCCGAGGACCAGATCGACGTCACTGACGGCCTCGAGCGCGCCCTGAAACTCGCCGACCAGGTCACCCATGACCAACCGGTGAAGGATCTCTCGACCTTCGGGAGACAGCCGAGGGTCACCGGCCCGCCGGCGCTGACGCCGCTGCTCCAAAAGGTCCTCACCGATGCTCACGTATCCAGTCTGCCACTCATCCGTCTCATGAGTCGTTGGCCACCTCCGATCTCGGACCATCGCGCTGAGAGCCCTTCGCTCCGACAGATGCGCGTCGACTCTCGGCCTCGACAGCTCCTGTCGAAGCGCCCCGGTAAGCGGATCGATGCCCGCCACTCATGCTGGACGGCCGTGCGCGCCCAGCTCGGGATGGCGGGCTTCGTTGATCCAGAGGGAGATTTCGTCGGGGTCGAAGCGGACGAGCCGCCCGACCTTGAGGTAGGGGACCCGTCGTTCCGCGACTTGGCGGCGGACGTGTCGGACGGTGACGCCGAGATGTTCGGCGAGCTCCTCGATCGTGAGGAGGTGCGGGAGAGCATCGGTGGTGGCCATGGATGGCTCCTTCGGCTTGAGGTACTTCACGGGTTTGTCCGGTTACCTATGGGCGGTCCCGCCGCCAACAAGGCGACGCGATGCTCCTGCCGGTTCGCAGCGGGCCGTCCAACCTATGGCGACACCCTGGCCGATCGCCCTCCCGCACCCCTCTATCCCAGCGTCTCCTCACATTCTCCAACCGTTTCCCTTACCCCTATTTACCGCTATTCTCCTCTCACCAAAGGTAAGCATTCAGGTCCGCGCTGCTGTCTGTTGAATCTGCGACGATTGCGGGTATGACGTCGCGGGTCGGCCGGTCAGCTGGGGATGAGGCTTTTCACGGCTACATGTTGATGTTGCCGCCGGAGG
>JBPCNZ010000119.1:0-52549 GCA_051000755.1 Acidimicrobiales bacterium
CCCGAGCACCCTGTGGGGGAGAAAAGGGTGGTGCGGGGGCGCGGGCCGCGCCTCCCTCCCCCGGGCCGCTCGGAGAGGCCATCACGGCTTCCGGGCGGCGCCCGATGTGCACGAGCAGGTCCACGTCGGCGGGGATGATCGCACCCACGGTGCGACCACCGTCGATGACGAGGATGACCCGCGCCCCGGTGCTCGTCGCCAGGGTCTCCAGAACGTCATCGGCTGGTCCGGCTCCCGCGGCCTCCGTCACCGGGATGGCGACGTCGATGGGACGCTGGAGGTGGCGCTGGGCGGTCGGGACGGAGATCAGCATCTCGGTCGTCACCACGCCGACGTAGCCGGCGTCACCCCACCCCTCCAGGAGCCAGACCGCACCGGGCTCTCCCGGATCGACAGGGCCGCCGGTGAGGAACGTGTCGATGGTGACCCAGCCCGGGCCGGCTTGAACCGTCCGCATGACGTCGGCGCAGCGGCAACCATCGAGCACCCGGTGCACGGCGGCGACCTGTCGTTCGCTGCGGGCGGCGACGATCAGCCACCAGCCGAGGACCCCGGTGACCAGGGCGTTGAACGTGTCGCCGGCCGTCCTTCCGCGCCACGCCTCGTAGGCGCCGACGACCAACACCAGGACCCCCAGGGCCACCCCCGTGGTCGAGGCCAGTCGGCCCGCTCTCCAGCGGTCCCCCGTAACCCGCCAGGCCACAGCGTGAAGCAGGCGACCACCGTCGAGGGGCGCGGCGGGGATCAGGTTGAAGACGGCCAGCACCACATTAATAAGGGCCAACCACCCGATGGCGGCCGTGAGCAGGCGACCGACCCCGGCGGCGGACAGCCCCAGGCGTAGGGCCCAGAGGGCGCCACCCACCGTCAGGCTGACCAGCGGTCCAATGCCGGCGATGCCGGCCTCGACGAGCGGTCCCGATGCTTCGCCCTCGATCCGGGTGATCCCGCCGATCCACGACAGGGTGATTCCGTCGACCCGTAGGTTGGCCTTGCGGGCGACAAAGGCGTGGCCCAGCTCGTGGGCCAGGACCGTGGCGAGGAGCCCGACGGCGGTCAGCACACCGGCGATGGCGTAGGCCCCGGAGCCATAGCCGGGGGCGTCGTAGGGCAGCCGGTTGCGGGCCAGGACGAACGCCAAGAGCCCGGCAACGACGACCAGGCTCCAGTTGAGACCGACCGGTACGCCTCCTATGCGTCCCATCCGCACCGTGTCCCTCACCCTCCTGTTCTACCCCCTTTCGGGCTGGTCGGAGCCGTCAGCCAAAGTCGTGGCCTCTTCGGCCCGCGGCTTCGGCGCGACGGGCCTCCCGTTCCGCGTCGCGGTTGGCCAGGGCATGGCGCTTGTCGTAGCGGCGGCGCCCCCGGGCCAGGGCCAGCTGGACCTTGGCCCGGGGGTCGCTGAAGTACAACGACAGCGGTACGAGGGTCAGGTGCTCCTGGGTGGTGCGCTCCCCGAGCTCGTTGATCTGGCGGCGGTGCAACAACAGCTTGCGGGGCCGGTCAGGGTTCACGGCACCGAATCCGTTGGCGTAGACCCACGGAGGCACATGCATACCGAGCAGCCATGCCTCCCCGTCCTGGACCCGGGCGTAAGCCTCGCGTATCTGCACCTTCCCGTCCCGGAGCGACTTGACCTCGCTGCCGACCAGCACGATCCCCGCCTCGTAGGTCTCGATGATGTCGTAGTCATGGCGGGCGCGACGATTCTGAGCGACGGGCCGGGGCCCTTTGGCGACGGTGGACTTCGAGGCCATGGCCCAGCCACGGTACCGTCCATGTCGTGCTGGTGCTCGCTCCTTCTGTCCATGAGGCGATGATCGCGGCCTGCCTCGACGCCTGGCCTCTCGAGGCGTGCGGCCTGCTCGCCGGTCCGCCGCCCGGGGGGGACAGCGACGACGCCACGGTCGACGCCCACTACCCCGCAGAGAACGCCTCCCGGTCCTCCCGGATCTACAGCGTCGCCCCCCGTGACCTCCTGCGGGCGGATCGGGAGGCCGAGGACGCGGGGATGGCCCTGATCGGGGTGTGGCACTCGCATACCCACACCGATGCCTGGCCGTCGCCGACCGACGTGGCCCAGGCTCCCGATCCCGCCTGGCACTACGTGCTCGTCTCGTTGCGTGACACCCATCCGGTGGTGCGTAGCTACCGGATCCAGGATGGCCAGATCGAAGAGGAGCCGGTCGCCCTACAATGGTGACGAGGCCGGTCGTCTTTTGATGACCGGGCCGCCCGACTTCCTGCTCTGGAGAGTGCCATGACCGTCTCTGTCCGCCTGCCGACCATCCTTCGCCCTGCTGCGGGGGGTCAGGCGACCGTCGAGGCGGACGGCGAGACGATCGGCGCCGTCTTCGACAGTCTCATCGCCGCCCACCCCGATCTCGGCGACCAGTTGCTCACCACCGACGGTGAGCTGCACCGCCACCTCAACGTGTTCCTCAATGACGACGACATCCGCTACCTCGGGCGTCTCGACGCCAAGGTCTCGCCCAGCGACACGGTCACCTTGATGCCCGCCGTCGCTGGAGGCTGACAGGTGGCCCGCTACGAGAGCGTCCTGGACATGATCGGTGGGACGCCGATGGTGGACATCTCCAGCCTGAGCCCGAACCCGAGGGTGGCCATCGTGGCCAAGCTCGAAGGGACCAACCCCGGTGGGTCGGTGAAGGACCGTGCCGCCCAGGGCATGATCGACGAAGCGGAGAAGGACGGCAGCCTCAGCCCCGGTCAGCGGATCCTCGAATCCTCGTCGGGCAACACGGGCATCGCCCTGGCCATGATCGCCAAGGTCAAGGGCTACCCGATCAGTATCGTGCTCCCCGAGAACGTGTCCGTGGAGCGTCGTCAGGCCCTGGAGGTGTGGGGCGCCGACATCATCGACTCGCCGGGTTCGGAGGGATCGAACGGGGCCATGCGCCGGGCCCAGCAGTTGGCCGCCGACCACCCGGAGTGGTGGTTTCCCTATCAGTACGGCAACCCGGCCAACCCCAAGACCCACTACGAGGGCACTGGCCCGGAGATCTGGCGGGACTGCCCGGAGGTCACCCACTTCGTTGCCGGCCTGGGCACCGCCGGGACCCTCATGGGGGTGGGTCGCTTCCTCAAGGAGCGAAACCCCGATGTGCAGGTCTGGGCCGTTCAGCCACCGGCGGGGGAGATGGTCGACGGTCTCAAGAACCTGGACGAGGGCTTCATCCCTCCCGTCTTCACCGACAATGACGGTTTCGACCTGCTCGACCGCAGCCGCGTCGTGGGGCCGAAGGAGTCGATCGAGTGGACCCGCCGGCTCACCGAGGTCGGTATCTTTGCCGGCATCTCCTCGGGTGCCATCATGGCCGCCGCCGTCAAATGTGCCGCCGAGATCGACGAGGGCACGATTGTGACCATCGTGTGTGACGCGGGGTGGAAGTACCTCTCCACCGGGGCATGGACCGGTGACATCGACGAGGTCACCGAGCGGGCCAAGAGGGTGATCTACTTCTGATCTCGGGCGGCGGAGGGCGGGCCGAGTCCTACAGTCGGGGAGCCCCCAGGGGCCCGAGAGGAGGTGCCTTGTCAGACAGAGGCCAGATCGCCGAGCAGATCGTCCACCGGTTGCAGGCCGATGCCGACGGCCTGCGGGCTCAGTTCACCCGTGCCGGCCAGGTGCGGACCTTCGTCATCGACGACCTCCTCGACGACGACCTGGCCCGGGGGATCCATGAGGCGTTCCCCCCGGTCGAGACCATGATGCGGCGCCACAGCATCCGGGAGGACAAATATGTCGCCACCCAGATGGACCGCTACGACCCACTTCTCGAGGAGGTGGTGTTCGCCTTCCAGGAACAGGCGGTGATCGACATGGTGTCGGACATCACCGGAATCGACGACCTGCTGGGCGATCCCCGCCTCTACGCCGGAGGCATCAGTGCCATGACGAGGGGCCAGTTCCTCAACCCTCACATCGACAACTCCCACCGGGAGGATCGGGACAGCTACCGGGTGCTCAACCTCCTCTACTACACCACGCCGGCGTGGAACGATGCCGACGGTGGCCATCTGCAGCTCTGGGACCGTGGCATGCGAGGCCCGGAGCGGACTCTGCACTCCCGCTTCAACCGGCTGGTGGTCATGGCCACCTCCACCCGCTCTTGGCACGGCGTCAACGAAGTCCTGGCCGACGGTCCCCGGACCTGTGTGTCCAACTACTACTTCTCCCGCCGGCCCATGAGCAACGAGGGGACGGTCGTCGACCACGACTACTTCCATGTCACCACCTTCCGGGGCTTTCCCGGGCAGGCGGCCAAGAACGCCGTGCTCGTGGTCGACGGGCTGGCCCGGGCCGGGCTGCGCCGCTTGTTCCGCCACGGGGTGACCACCACGACCCAGGTCTACGATCGCAACGGGCACTGAGGGCGGCGCTGTGGATGACCGCCCGATCGGGATGTTCGACAGTGGTTTCGGTGGTCTGACCGTCGCCCGGGCCCTGATCGACCTGTTGCCCGACGAGGACCTCGTCTACGTCGGCGACACCGGCCGGTACCCCTACGGGCCCCGCCCTCTCGACGAGGTCACCCGATTTGCCCACCAGATCACCACCAAGCTCGTCCAAGACCACGGCGTGAAGATGGTGGTCGTGGCCTGCAACACGGCCTCGGCGGCCGCTCTCGACACCTTGCGCTTCGACTTCGACATTCCCCTCATAGGAGTGATCGACCCGGGTCTGCGGTCCGCCCTGTCGGTCACCACGACGAGACGGGTGGCCGTCATCGGCACCGTCGGTACCATCGCGTCTGGCGCCTACCAGAGGGCGGTCAGCACCATGGCCCGCTCCGCCCCGGTGGAGTTGACCTGCGCCGCCTGCCCGGGCTTCGTGGAGTTCGTCGAGCGAGGCGAGACAGGATCCGACCAGGTCCACGTGCTGGCCGAGCGCCTGTTGGCCCCCGTCCTCGAGGCTCGGGTCGACACCCTGCTCCTCGGATGCACGCACTACCCGTTCCTGGCCAGGACCATCACCGACGTCGTCGGGCGCGACGTGGTCCTCGTCAGCTCGGCTGACGAGACCGCCTTCGAGGTCCGGAGGATCCTCACAGAGGCGGGGGTGGGGCGCCGGGCCACCAAGGCCGGCGCCCATACCTGGATCTCGTCGGGCAACACGACCACCTTCCGAGAGCTGGGCCGCCAACTGCTCGGTCCCGAGATCGATGCGGTGCAGGGCTGGGAGCCCTGACCCCAGGCCCTGATTCCGGACAACGGGCCCCGACCGCTAGGTTCTCACCGCGCCGTGCGGCTCACCCCGGCGGCACCGACCGAGCACTGCAGGACCCGGAGGCCTCCCGATGACCACCCAAGACGTGACCGACCGGAGGGCAAGGTGACCCCCCGCGTGGACGGTCGCGGCCCTGAAGATCTGCGCCCTGTCGAGCTGATCCGCGATTACACGGTCTTCGCTGCTGGTTCGGTGCTGATCCGCATGGGCGCAACGGTGGTTCTGTGCACGGCGTCGGTCGCCGACGACGTGCCCCGATGGATGCGCGGTTCGGGCAAGGGTTGGGTCACCGCCGAGTACTCGATGTTGCCGGGCGCATCCCCCGAGAGGATCGGCCGGGAGGCGGCCAAGGGTAAGCAGTCCGGTCGGACCCAGGAGATTCAGCGGTTGATCGGGCGGTCCCTTCGAGCGGTGACGGACCTGAGGGCCATGGGGGAACACCAGATCACCCTCGACTGCGATGTGCTCCAGGCTGACGGTGGCACCCGCACGGCCAGCATCTGCGGGGCGTACGTGGCTCTCCACGACGCCTGTACCCGACTGCTCGCGTCCGGCCGGATGACCTCCCATCCCCTCACCGAGGCGTGCGCCGCCGTGTCGGTGGGCGTGATCGGCTCCGTGCCCATGCTCGACCTGGCCTACAGCGAGGACAGCCGGGCCGAGGTGGACATGAACGTGGTGATGACATCGACAGGCCGTTTCGTCGAGGTGCAGGGCACCGCGGAGGGAGCACCGTTCAGCCGGGGCGACCTCGACGAGTTGCTCGGGCTGGCCGAACACGGGATCGCCACCCTGCTCGACCATCAGGCCGAGCTGCTGGCCACGCCTCCCCCCGACCGTTGACGACCGCCTTCGTCCTGGCCAGCGCCAACCCCGACAAGGCGCGGGAGATCACCGAGATCCTCGGCGACCGGTTCGCCCTCACGGCCCGTCCGCCTCACATCCCCGACGTCGAGGAGACGGGGCTCACCCTGGAGGACAACGCCCGGCTGAAGGCGGTCGCCCTGGTCGCGGCGACCGGGATCCCCGCCGTTGCCGATGACACCGGCCTGGAGGTCGACGCCCTGGACGGCGCTCCGGGCGTTCGATCTGCTCGTTACGCCGGCGAGGTTGCCTCCTACGCCGACAACGTGGCCAAGTTGCTCGCCGCTCTCGGCGAGGTCGTCGGCCCCCAGGCCCGGCGGGCCCGGTTCCGGACGGTAGCCATCGCGGTTTGGCCCGGCGGGAGGGAGGTGCTCGCCGAAGGCACCGTCGCAGGTTGGATCGCCGACGAGCCGAGAGGAGACGGCGGGTTCGGCTACGACCCGGTGTTCATCGCCGAAGAGACCGGCGGGGCGACGTTTGCCGAGGTCGACTCCCAGACCAAGCACGCCGTGTCGCATCGGGGACGGGCATTCCGCGCCCTCGCCGCCCTCATCCCCGAGTAGGCGTTCCTACCAGTGGCGCAGGTCCACCTGCCACTCCTCCACCACCTCGTCGTCGCCATCCACCAGGTGCAGTCGTTCGTGGTACGCCACCGTCGGATCGACATGGGCGGGCCATACCCGTATCACGTCCCCAACGGAAGGCAGTCCGCCTCCGTCTGCCGGTGCGAACGTGAGGTGCTCATCCGAGCAGAACCAGACACTGAAGCCGGGCACGGACGGATTGCCGTGGTCCATGCCCAGAGCCTTCAGCCCGCAGTCGGCCACCGCCCACCCCTGCCTGTTGACCGAGATCACGGTGGCGGCGATGGTCAAGGCCTGGCGAAAGGGTAGGCCGAGGGCACCGTAGGCGGTGTCCATCAAGGCGTACGAGCCGGCCTGGATCTCCGTTGCGACCTCGTTGAGGTCAAAGCTGCCGGTTCCCCCGGCGGTGATGAGCTCACCCCCGACCTCTCCGTGGGCCGCGAGCAGGATGGCCATGCTGGTGCGGACCTCGGCGGCCCGCTGGTCGCGGTCCTCGAGTCCCACGGCGTGGCCCTCGTAGCCCATCACGCCGCGGACCGCAAGTCCCCGCCGACGGGCGTCGTCCGCCACGGCGCCCACGTCGGTCAGCTCACACCCACATCGGGGCAGACCCACGTTGACATCGATGACCACTTCTCGCACGCCACCGTCAGCGGCCGCCGCGACCGTGGCAGGGGAGTCGACGGCCAAGGTCACCCGGGCGCCGCCGTTGGCCACGGCGCCCAGACGGCCGGCATCGAGGAGCTCGTTCGCCACCAGCAGATCGTGACCCAGCCCGGCGGCCGCCAAGCCCTCCGCCTCCCGAATGGTCGCGCACGTGAAGCGGTGGTGGCCGAACCGGTCCTGCAGCCGGGCCAGCTCGGTGCACTTGTGGGCCTTCACATGAGGACGGAGACGGTCGCCCGGGAGAGCCTCGGCCATCGTGGCCAGGTTGTGATCGAGGTCGGTGGCGTCGACCACGAGGGCGGGGGTGCGCAGGTCGGGGACTCGCATGGCCCCGACCGTAGCCAGCGGATCCCGTTCCTTGACCGGTTCAGAGTGCGATCATGAACCCATGAGCACGAAGCGGGAACCCGATGAGCCGGTGACGGCTCAGTCCGGCGAACCCGCAGCTCCGCCGGGTCAACCCGATCCGCCGCCCGACGAGAGCCCTGATGAAGTTGGCGCGGCACCGGCCGAGACCCCACCGGCCGGGACGGGGCGGAGCAAGCGTCGCCGCCTGTTGCCCGCCCCGATCTGGCACATCGGCAAACTCCTCGTGATCGCGTTGGTCGTTGAATACCTGGTTCTGCCCCAGCTCGCCGGTACCCGCAAGGCGCTCCACCTGATCTCGCAGGTCCGTCCCGAACTGCTCCTGCTCGGGGTCGTCCTCGAGGCGCTCTGCCTCGTGGCCTACGCCCAGCTGACCAGGACCATCCTTCCCGACGAGAGCGACCCCGGGTTCTATACCGTCCTGCGGATCCAGCTGACCACCTTGTCGGTCAGCCACTGCGTCCCGGCCGGATCGGCCGCCGGCTCGTCGCTCGGGTACCGCCTGCTCACCCTGGCCGGAGCCGGCAAGGCCGATGTGGGCCTGGCCATGGGCCTTCAGGCCTCGGGGTCGGCCGTGGTCCTCAACTTCATCTTCTGGATCGCCCTGGTGGTGTCCATACCCGTGTGGGGATTCTCGCCGCTCTACCTGACCGCGGGCGTGGTGGGCATGCTGCTCGTCGCCTTCTTCGCCGTCCTGGTCCTGCTCCTCACCAGGGGCCAGCGCTGGACCAACTCGCTGATCGACCGCCTGGCGAGGCGCATCTCCTTCCTGGACGGTCCCGCCATGCGAGCCACGTCCGAGCGTCTCGCTGTCCGCTTCAGCGAGCTGGGCGCCAACCGGCGCCTGGTGGCACGGGCCACTATTTGGGCCGCGCTCAACTGGCTGCTCGACGCCGCCTCGTTGTACGTCTTCGTCGGGGCGTTCGGCCACTGGGTCAACCCCGACGGCCTGATCCTCGCCTTCTCCATCGCCCATGTCCTGTCGGCCCTTCCCATCACCCCCGGCGGCCTGGGTCTGGTCGAGGCCACGCTGACATCGACCCTGGTGGGCTTCAACACCCCCCGTGGCATAGCCATCCTGGGCGTGATCGGGTACCGGTTGGTCAACTTCTGGTTGCCGATCCCGGTCGGCGGCCTGACCTACCTGTCCCTTCACATCGACCCTGGTCACATCCGAACCGAGAGGTCCGTGTGGTGGCGGCGCCATGCGGTGAAGGCTGGTCCCCCGGCTGGGTGATTTCCCGTTGCTCAGAAGGAAGGCGGCGGGCAGAACGAAGGCGGCGGACAGAACGAAGGCGGCGGACAGGAGCCACGAGAGCTCCCGTCCGCCGCCAACCGTTCATCCGGTCCTGGGCTGTGGTGCCGAGATCAACCCTGCGACGGCGACGACGCCGGGGCCGGAGTGAAGTAACCGAAGGCGTCGATCAAAACCTGGGTGGTGCCTGCCGAGTTGTAGAGGCTCACCGAGCCATCCGAGCCCAGCTCGGCCAGATCGGCGTTGGCCCGGATCTGACCGCCCACGAAGTTCACGTCCGAGGTGGTCACCGGCGGGGCCTGGGTCGCGGGGTCACGCTCAGAAAGCCCGGAGCCGTGGCCGACGCCTCGGTGACGTTCAGGGCCGCAGCCGTGATGCTCCCGCTGACATCGGCGGGAATGGTGGCCTGGCCGGCCACCGGGAACGTGGCGCTGGTGTTGGGACCGAGGGCCCCGGCGTCGGACCTTGTGTCGGCCAGCCGGGCGGGGACGATCGGCGTGTACAGCGAGCCGGTGGTGGCGGCATTGACGCCGGTGCCGTCGCCGAAGAGGCCGACGACATCGACCACCACGTCGGTCTTGCCGGCGCTGTTGTAGATGTTGATGTCACCGTTGGGCCCCACCGGCACGATCGCCCTGTTGGACGCAGTCTCGCCTGGGGCGAAGTTGACATTGGACGCCGTAGGCCTGGTCGCGCCGCCGGCGTAGGCCGTCAGGAAGCCAGGGGCGGAGGTCGTGGTCGCGGTGACCTGCACCTCGGCTGCGCCGATGCCCAGGCCGGGCATGCTGACCGGCGTCAGGGGAACATCGAGGACCCCGGCTGGGCCCGGGCTGGCGGTGTGGGTGGTCAGCTGGGTCTCATCGGCGCAGAGGGACGGAGGAGCGGGCGAGCCGCAGCGGGTGTCGGCCACCCGGTACGGGGACATTGGGAAGAAGTGGCCGACGCCACTGGAGGCGGTGGTCGGGTCGAAGTACCCCTCCAGGTCGACCACCACGGCGACGCTGCCGGTGGTGTTCCCGTTGGCGATCGTCACCTGCCCGCCGTTTATCTTGCTCACGACCAGGTTGGACACCGTGCAGCTCGGCACGCTGCATCCTGGGGTCCCGGGCACATAGTTGACGTCCGATGTGGGGCTGAGCGGGACCTGGCCCGTCGGATAGACCGTCAGATAGCCGTTGCTGGTGCCGTCGACCGCGGTGACCGACAAGCTCACCGCCGTCGCCGTGGCCAGCACCGCCGCGGGCACGTTGACGTTGAGGGTGCCAGCCGGGCCCAGCTTCATCCCCGCGTTGGGCTGGCCGCTACCCGGGCGGGTGTCGGTGATCCGCGTCGGTGCCAGGGGTTGATACGCCCCTGGCCCCGAGCTGGCCGTGACCGCCCCGGCCGTTTCCGTGGTTACGGGCAGGAACAGCCCTACCGTGCACGCCATGGCGGCCACTGCGCTCAAACGGACGCTCAATCGTTTACTCGATCTCATCACACATGCCTTTCAGAAGTTGTTGGTGCCAGGAGTTGGCAATACGAATCGTTGGAACTCGTGCATCGGCCTCAGAGGGTCGGCCAGCTCACGTCGCTCACGTGGCCGCCGCTAACGGTGAAGCTCGTCGTGGTTGCTCCAGGCTCACCGTGGCGAACCCGGACCTGGTAGGTACCGGCAGGGAGTGACTCGAAAACGGCAGCCTGCAGGGAGCCGCCGCCGGGCAGCTCCCGCTCCCGCACGGCGGTGTGGACCTCGGCCCACGCGCCGCCCTCGGCCCGGATCTCGATCTCGACCCCGGCCAGGGACGTGGGCACGACCACGACGGCCGCGCCCACATCACCTCCGATGTCGAGGACGACGGTGCCGGCTCTGCTCACTCCGTGCGGGTGGGCGTCCATGGCTCAGTAGACGTTGACGCTGCCGCCGTTGACCGCATGGACGGTGTGGGCGTCGTAGCCGGCGTGAGGGGTGCCCAGGTACGGGAAGGTGGTCAGGAAGAACTCGGTGCCGTGGGCGGTGACGTCCTTGCCGTCGTCTCCCTCGTATTGGTTGGCCTTGGTGGCGCCGTCGGTCAGCCCGAAGTTGACCAGCCCGGCGGCCGCGTCGGGCACGTACCCAGTGTTGGTCAGGCCCAGGATGGCGCCGGCCACGGCCCGCAGGTCGATGGTGGCCACGTCGTCGAAGACCCTCCGGCCGTTGGGGAAGCCGGCGTTGTCGCCGCCCAGGAGACCGAGGTTGCTCTGATTGGCTGCTGTCGCCGGGGGGATGGCGACGTTGAGGCGCAACTCGTCGGCCATGGCTCCGTTGGAGAGGTGGTTCCCCGGGAAGTTGGGCACCACACCGGCGGGGATGCCCGTCAAGAAGACGGCGACGATGTCGTTGCGGACGGCGCCGGTGGCGTTGAAGGCGGCCAGGTTCTTGAAGGTGTTGCCGGGATACAGCACCGGGAGCAGGGAGGCCAGCTCGGGGTGCTGGAAGCGGGGCAGAAATGTGGGGCCACCGTCGCCGGCCGGCACGTTGGCGTTCCACAGGTCCTTATTGGCCAGGGCGATCAGCAGCTCGTTGACCAGCGGGTTAGCCAGGCGGGAGACCTGTACCGGGGCGCCGATGGTCGAGACCCCGCCCCCGTTGTTGACGTCCTGGTGGATGGCGAGAGCCGGGCGGGTGGCCGAGGTCCACACCCCGATGACGGCGTTCGCCGCGCTGGGGTTGGTGGGCGCCCCGCCGGGGGCGACGACGTCGGTGATGGGCACCTGGAGGGCCAGGGAGTGGACGTTGACCGCGTCTGTGGAGTTGACGCCCGGCATGTTCTTCATGAGGCCCATGCCCCCGAAGGTGTTGTGGAGGCTCTGGAAGGGTCGCAGGTCACCGAGGTCGAACACGGCCCCGAGGTCGATATAGAAGCCCTCGGCCCGCTGGCCGGCGAAGGTCTTGGCTGAGAACCCGCCCTGGGACACCGACTTTATGCACTGGGAGACCAGACCGTTGGCACCGGAGTAGTTTGGGGTCGAGAACGGCCCGATGTTGCAGGGGGGGCAGGGGATCCCGCTACCGAGGACGGTGGTGGTCCCGGTGCTGTGGTCGATGCGTGACAGCTTGTAGGTCTGCTTGCGGTTCCACGTGGCGTCGGTGACCTTGGCGATCGGACCGTTGTTGTAGAGAAAGGTGGTGGGGTTGGTGTTGACGGTGGTGAACTGGAACTCGTAGGAGATGTCCGCCGTCCCACTCCCCGTGTGGTCGGTTGATGAAGTAGCCGACCTTGTCGTCGAACTCGTAGAAGTTGGGCCCGCCGTCGGGTGCCTGGAGGGGGATGTAGTTGGCGATCAGGGTGACAGTAGTGGCATCGCCGGGGGTGACGAAGGCGTAGACATCGGTGCTGTCGGCAGTGGGATCTTTGGAGATCTCGGGTGCTTCACGGTGCGACGACATGGTTCTCCTGTTGGTTGGGTCTGGCAGACAAGGGGTACGGCCGGGTCCGGGGCCGGGTCAGGGCATGGCCCGGGCGATGTTCCGGGCCAGTTGGGGGTCGCGCACGGCGACGGTGGTGCCGTTGATGTGGAGGCTGATGTCTCCGGTGTTGATGTTGTGGACCTGAGCCACGATGGACTGCTCGGCGCCGGACGCGTCGCCGGCGACGACGTTGGCGTCCCCGGCAGCGCCGGATGCCTCCGGAGCGGAGCTGGCCAGCCACGAGGGAAGGCCAGGAAGGCTGGCGAGAACTCCCGCCGCGGCCACCCCTAGCGAACCTCGGCCCACGAACTTGCGGCGGCTGATCGGCGTCCGCGGCTCTGCTTCCTCGCCGCCCTCACCTGCGGGGTCCTGCTCGGCTTCCTCGGTGCGTGCATCCATGGTTGCTACCACCTCCAAGGTTCTGTACGGAGCTGTCGAGGTGGCGGATGAGGTTTCCGGCTTACATTTGTGCCGCCCGGCACCCTCCGTCCCTCTGTACGAGGGGGTCTGCTCTACGAGGGGAAGACCAGGCTGCCGGCCTGCGACGCTCGGTGACGGGCCCGATACCCGAGTGACGGTGCGCCCCCGGTGTCGAAGGCGGCGATGAGCAATCCCCCGATCAGCGACAGGTTCTTGAAGAAGTGGACCTGCTGCTGGCTCTTGGCTCGGGGCTCGGTCTCTTCCCAGAAGCGGTGCCCGGCCACGGTGGTCGGCACCAGGGATCCGATCAGGGCGAGGGACGAGAGGCGGGGGACCTTGCCGATGGCGAGCAGCAGCCCGGCGCCGACCTGAACCGCGGCATTGGCCTGCACTACTGTCTTGGTGTCGGCCGGTAGCGGCAACTTGTCGGAAAGCGGCCCGACGACCTTCTCGGCCGCGCCCACCTTGGTCTCGGCGTGGCGCAGCGCGTCGAGACCACCGCTGATGAAGATGGAGGCGAGGAGCGGGCGGGCCAAGCGGCGGGAGAGTGTCATCGAAGGGCCTCGAGGTCTGGTGGGCGGTTGCACCTCGCTCTACCCTCTGCCACGGTCGAGCAACCGCTCGGTGGCTGGTGCGGACGAGAGGACTCGAACCTCCACCCCTCTCGGGACCAGGACCTAAACCTGGCGCGTCTGCCAGTTTCGCCACGCCCGCATGCAGCCCCGAGGGTAGCTGCCCGCCGGCCCGACAAGTTCGACGGGGCGCTCAAAAGCGGCGCCGCAGCCATCCGTACGCCCGCTGGGCCCGCCCCTTCAAAGGGTGGTTCGCCGGAGGCCGGGCGGTCTCCCCGACGCCTGGCGATGGCAGCGAACGGATCACGAACTGGTAGGTCATCGCCTCCGGATCGGCCCGCAGGTGATCCACAAGCGGGAGAGGGAAGTCCGCCGGATCGAGGGTGATCTCCGTGCCGAAGGGATCATGCACGACCCGCCGGTGGTCGACCGGGGTCAACCCCGCTCCCTCGTGGAGCTCCATCACGCTGCTGCGGGTGAAGAACCGCAGATGGGTGTCGTCGAGCAGCCCGGTGTCGCTGTAGTCGAAGCGGCCCTGGAGCAGCGCCAGGCGCACGGAGCCGTGGGCCACGTTGGGGATGGACACCACGACCGATCCGCCGGGAGCCAGCAGCGCGGGTGCCTGGCGGAGGATCCGGAGGGGGTCGGTGAGGTGTTCGAGCACATCGGCGAAGACGACCACGTCGAAGCCGCCGGCGCCGAGCTCAGCCACCAGGTCGATGGTCTCCAGGTTGCCGATCAACAACCGGGCCAGGTGGGGGCGGGCCCTCTCTGCTGCTTCGGGGTCGATCTCGACTCCCGTAACGATGTTGCCCCGAGCGGTGAGGACCTTGTCCAAGGAGCCGGTTGCGCACCCCACATCCAGCACCCGATGGCCGGACCCGACCAGTTCGAGGACCTGGACGTGTGAGCTGTTTGGATCCGTCAGCTCCTGGTAGTCGTACTTCATCCCGTCTCCGTGAGGAGCCATGTGGTCGGGGCGGTCAGACCTGGGATCAGGCGTCGAGACGCTCGCCGACCGGGTCGGCGGCCGGCGAACCTCGGCTGGTGATCCGGGCGGGTACCAGCACTGCGCCTCCAGCGAGGGAGGGGCAGACCACACCGAAGCTGATCTGCTGCTCCCACCAGTCGTAGACCGTGCCCTCGTCGTGGGTGACCAGGCCGACGGTGACCGGGTACGACCCATCGAGGAGGGGGATGTGATCGAACTCGAAGACGACCTCACCGTCGCCGGGCTCGAGCACGATGTCGGCCGGGAACCAGCGATTGTTGGCGCCGAAGAGGAGGCGTCCCTCCCTGTCGTAGACATTGATGCCAGCCAAGCAGTCATCGATGCGGCGATCCGCGTGGTATCCGATCCGCATGGTGAGCGACTCGCCCGTCTCCAGGTAGGGCCGCTCGTCCATGTGGGGATACTCGAAGCGGACCCTGACGATCTGCAGCCCGCTGTCGGTCCTCCCGTGGTGCTCGGACCGTTCCACGACGATGGCGCCGTCGGGATCGTCGGCGAGGCCGATGAGTGAGCTCATCTCATCGGCCTCGGCGTAGGCCTTCCTGCGGAGCAGGTGCTCACGGTAGGAGCGCACGGCTTCGCCGGGCGTGCCGTTGCCCACCATGACGCCTCGATCGAGAACCGCAGCCGAGGTGCATACCTGGCGGATCATGTCCGCGGAGTGGGTGACCACGACGATGGTACGGCCCTCGCGTTGAAACTCCTTGACCCGATCCAGGCACTTGCGTTGGAACAACTCGTCGCCGACGGCCAGCACCTCGTCCACGATGAGGATGTCGGGTTCCATGTTGACGGCCACGGCGAAACCGAGGCGAACGTACATGCCTGACGAGTAGTACTTGACCTGGTTGTCGATGAACGGCTCGAGTTCGGCGAAGGCCACGATCTCGTCGAAGCGGGCGTCCACGAAGCTCTTCGACATGCCGAGGAGAGAAGCGTTGAGGTAGATGTTCTCCCGGCCCGACAACTCGGCCTGGAAGCCGGCGCCGAGCTCCAGGAGCGCCGCCACCCGACCTCGGGTGACGATCTCTCCCGACGTGGGGGTGATGATGCCCGCGATGCACTTGAGGAGCGTCGACTTTCCCGACCCGTTGTGGCCGAGAAGCCCGAAGGTGCTGCCCTCATCGACGTTGAACTCGATGTCACTGAGGGCCCAGAAATCTTCGAAGGGGACCTTGCCGCCGTGCATCATCCGCTGCTTGAGCGAGGAGAATTGCTCCTGGTAGAGCCGGAAGCGTTTGGACACGTTCCGTACCTCGATAGCCGTGGGCATGGCTGAGGAGATTACCAGCCCTTGCGCCCGGGACCGGGTGCAGCCGCTCCCGGCATCTGCGATGCCAGCCCCCACCTGTTGTCCCGCCCCTGCCAATCGGCGAGAACCTCAGCCGACCGCAAGCGGGACCGACGAGCGAGCTGGGCCCGGGCCCGTAGGGCGCGGGGCACATGGGCCGCGAGGGACTGGCGCAGCCGGGGAGGCCGGTTGGCGACGAGCCCGGCAGAGACCTCCCGGTAGGCCAAGCCAAGGGGGGCGTTGCGGATGAGGCAGAGCAGGCGGTTCCGGGTCCCGAGCAGTTCGAGCAGCGGCGTGGTGCGAGCGCCACTCGTGGCCGAACGCCGATGTCGGACGGTGGCAGCGGGTTCGTAGTGGATGCGAAGGCCCGCCATCCGAGCGCGCCAGGACCAGTCGAGGTCCTCGTAGTAGGCAAAGAAGTCCTCAGCCAGCGGTCCGACCCGATCGAACGTGGCCCGTCGTGCCACCATCGCCGCCCCGGTCACCGCGAAGCGATCGGCCGGGGTGTCGAACTGTCCCCTGTCTGCGGTCTCGAAGCCGTAGTCACCCCCGAAGCCCCTCGCCGCCAGGTAGGACCCGGCGTTGTTGACCACGCTGCCTATCCGTACCGCTTCTACGACACGGCCGTTTACCCGGATCTCGACGTCCTCGGAAGTCACCGAGGAAACGGGGACGTGCACGGGGTCGAGACCGTTGCTCCACCGCCTGGACGCAATGGGGTCGTCGCCGGGTTCGAGCTCGTGGATCCCACCGATGGCGTCGGCCAGTCGCTCTGTCCCATTGACGGTCAGTGACGTGATCGGCGTACCAAGGGGTCGGCGGTCTCCGGGGGCCCAGTGCGGTTCCTCGTCGAGGCCGATCTCTGCCCACGCACCACGGAAGAGAATCTTTGGCGCCACTGCGGCGATGCCCGGATCGGCAAGGACGTCGGTGGCCACGTCCAGCCATCCGGGGTCGGCGGTGGCGTCGTCGTTGAGGAGACCCACGAGGTCGGCCGATGCCTCAGCCAAGCCGGCGTTGACCCCGCCGACGAAGCCCACGTTGGTTGGCAGGCGAAGGACCCTGACACCGGCCTCCTCTCCAATCGCCCCGGCCTCCCCGTCAGCGGACCCGTTGTCCACCAAGATGATCTCGTCAGCCTGGGTGGTGATCGATTGCAGGCAGGGACGCAGCCAGTCCCCCGGACGGTAGGAAACCACGAGGACCGACGACGAGGCCGTGGCTGTGCTCATCCGCTCGAGAGGCCGCCGAGCACGTCGGCCCAGCGCTTGCCACTCGCCTCCACGGACAACGCTGCGGCGCGCTCGATTCCGGCAGCGATGAGCTGGCCCCGTAGACGGTCATCGGACAACACCCGGTGTACGGCGGCGGCCACATGCAACGCCGAGGGCTGGCGACCGTCTCGAATGGGTAGCACCAGGCCCGCTTGGGCGACCGTCTCGGGGACGGCCGAAGACCCAGCGGCAACGATCGGCACCGCTGCGGTCATGGCCTCGAGCAAGGGGACACAGAACCCCTCGTGCTGGGACAGGCACACAAAGATGTCGGCGCGCCCGTACTCCGCGACCAACTGGGCATCGGAGATGGGCCCGGTCAAGGTGACGGCGGCACCGAGTGCGAGGGCTTCGGCATAACGGCGTACAACGTCGACGTAGGGCCCTTCGGAGGGACCACCGACGATGCGCAGGGTGGCCTCGTCGTCGTAGGCCTGCCGGTAGGCGGCCAGCGACCGGACCAGATGGTGCTGGCACTTCGAGGCGGCCAACCGGCCGACGAAGAGCCACGACGACCCACCGAGATGGGGGGGCCGCGGGGTCACGTCCGGCCCGGGGGCGGCCGTGGACCACGACGACAGGTCGACCATGACAGGGGCAACCGTGGTGCGCTGGTAACCGGCCCGGATAAGGGCGGCTTCGTTGAACGACGAGACGCCGATGCCCAACGTGGCCCGCCCGGCGAGCTCGGGCAACTGGCGCTGGCCCCACTCCACCCCATAGGTAGCGGCCGGATCCCAGGCCCGGAGGAACTCCACGGGCGTCAGGTTGTGGTGGACGACAACGAGCGTCTGGCAGCGCTGGGCCAGCCAGTCGGCGACTACGGAGCCGATGGCCAGGTGGTAGACGAGGATGTCGTCGGCGGCCGCAACCACCGAGGTGCCGTAGTCCAGGTAGCTCCGGGCCCGTCCCTCGAACGACCCCCGCCTGTGCTCGGCGAAGATCTCCGAGTTGCGGCCCATCACCTCGCGAATCACCCGTTGGACCTCGAGGAGATGGTTTCCCACCGCACCGGGTTCAGCGGTCGCCACGAATTGGTGGATGGCGGATGGGGTGGTCACCGCTCCAGGAGGGGCCTGAGGGCAGATCGAAACGCCTCGCGGCCCTGATCCAGCGAGAAGTGCTCGGCTCGGGCCCGACCCCGTTTGACGAGATCGGCACGCACCTCGCCGTCATCGAGCACGCGGTGGATGGCGGCGGCCACCCTGGCGCTGTCGGGGGCATCGGTCGGTTCCAGCAGCAGGCCGGCGTCACCGACCGTGCCCGCCACCGCGGAGCTGGCCCGTGCCACCACGGGTACCGATTGCCACATGGCCTCGATGAGCGGCACCCCGAACCCCTCGTGCTCGGAGGTCGATACGAACACGTCGGCATGACGGTAATACGACACCAGCTCATCTTGATCGACCGATCCGGTCACATGCACGGCTTCGCCCAGACCCAGGTGCTTGGCGAAGTCGACCAGGGTCGTCTCGTAGCGATGCGATGAGCTGCCTCCTACCAGCCACAACCGAGCCTGCGGGTCGTACAGGCGCCGGTACAGGGCCAGCACCTTGATCAGTTGGTGCTGGGCCTTGTGGGGCGCGAGACGCCCGACGAAGAGGATGTCGGCGCCGCCACCCGCCTTGATCCGGGAAAGGTCGGCCGACAGCGACGCGTCGGCGCGAGCCCCGAGCCCGTCGTAGTCACCGAGGAACGGCACGGTCACCGTTGCCGGATAACCGACCTCCGTCAGCTCCCGCTCGTTGTAGCTGGAATCGGCGATGGCGAGTGCCGTCCGGCCCGCCATGCGCCGGAGTTGGGCCCGACCCGAGCGCAGCTCGGGGACGATGAGCGGCTCCCAAGGCTGGAAGTAGGCCTCGGGGGTGATGTTGTGGTAATTGACGACGAGGGGTTCGGGTCGATCAGCCAGGAAGTCACCCATGGCGTGGCCGGTGGACAGCTGGTAGAGGAGCCACGTAGGCTCGCCGGCCACCGGTTCGTAGCTCCGGTAGGCGAACACGTCCCGGTCATCGACACCGGTGGCGTGGCCGACGTAGGTGTTGCTGCGCACGCCCATCTCCCGCAGGAGCAGGGTGACCTGATGGGTGTGGAACCCGATGGCGGACCGGCCCGCGTAGGTGGGAACGAATTGATGAACGGCGACCAAGGCGATGGGGCCTAGCGCCGCGCCGAGACGGCATAGCCGACCCCACCGGGGTGCACGGTTGCGTCGGTCAGGCCTCGCTGGGCGAGGAGCAGTTGCCATGTTTCGGGATGCAGGGGCCGCCCGCCGGCCAGGTCGGCCAGCACCGCCCGATCAGGATTGTCCCACGCCTCGGGCTGGTGGCTGATGACCATCAGGACGCCCCCTGGAGCCAGGCTCAGCCGGGCCATATCGATCACCGACCCGACGCTCTGGGCGTTGGTCCGGTCGATGTAGCCCGAGAGGATGAGCCCCTGGAGCGAGTCGGGCGGGAGGTGCCGGAGGTGGTCGCGGACGCTGTCCGCGCGCAGATCGGCGACCTTGGCCGACGCCCTGATCACCAGCCGCTCGTCGGGGTCCACGCCGTAGATGTCGAGGGCGGCGCTGCGGAGGGCGGCAACGAGATCGCCCTCGCCGCACTCGGCGTGACAGATCCGACCCGTGATGCCGGCCATGATGGTGGCGACCGCGGGAGCCCAGTCGCCGGCGGGGAGCGAAGCCCGCCCTTCGACTCCGAGCTCGACGAGGGAGGTCTCGGCGCTCGCCGGGTTGTGGCGCTCGAGATCGTCGACCCGCTCGCCGAGGAGGCGGAGAGCCCTGGTGGTGGCATGGGCCAGGCCGCTGGCTTGAGAGGCGACGTGGCGCAACTCCCAATCGATGGCCTTGGCGACCACGGCTTTCATCTGGGCCACGCCGCGCCGCGACGAGTCCGTTGGCGCCCGGGTGTCGATGTTGGTCGACGCCTCCAGCTTGGCCACCATGGTGTCAAAGTCACCGGTTACCGCGTCCACTGGGGCGAAGCGAGCGAACGTCACATCGAGGGTTCGTTCGAGGTCCTCGGGCAGCTCGCCGCTGCTTCGCTTTGCTTCCACCTCGACATCGATGTCGACCAGAACCTGTCGCAGGTCGATGGGCCCCGCAGGGGGCGCCGGAGATTCGGGCATCCGATCAGGCTAACGGTTCAGGCGGGATCTGATCCGACGCAGCTGGGCGTGGGCCCGGGCCGCCCCGTCCTGGGCAGGGCGTCGGACCGCGGCGCGGCCGGCATCGACCCGTGGGGCGGCCCGGCGGTAACCGAGGGCTGCCTGATGGCGGGCCCGGCGGACCAGGGGCGGAGGCCCGGTCTCCGCCCCGGCCCACGGGTTCTTCTCGATGATGAGCCCGATGGAGGTGGCCACGTAGTGGTCGATGCGGAGCTTCAGGTGGGTGCTGGACCATGGCGGTACATCGACGTGTCGATCCGCGGGGGACGTCCCGGCATCGAAGTCGAGGTCGATGATGTGGTTGTCAGCCCGGAGGTGCTCGGCGATCCACTCGATGTCGCGCCTGCGGAAGAGCACGGTTTGACCGGCGGCGATCGTGTCCCGGTTGGACGAGACGTTGTACTCGGTGGTGTGGATGGCCACGCCCCCCGGTCGCAGGCACCGCATCTGGCGGAGGATGAACTCCTGGCCGAGGGCGATGGAGCCCAGATGCTCGAACGAGCAGGAGGACCAGGTGAAGTCGAAGTCGCCCAGGTCGGGGGGCACATGGTTCATGTCCACGGTCCGGAAGCTGACGCGCTTGGCGAAATCGTCGGGATCGCACAGACCCGCCTGGTTGAGCTGGGCCACCTCCCGGGCGTGTTGGCCGGTCTCGACCCACCCGGCTTCGGCGGCCCGGCCCACATCGAGGTCGGTAGCTACGACCTCACAGCCGAGGCTGGCGAAGACCGAGGCCAACGGGTCCTGGCCCACCCCGAACCCCAGCCCTCGGCTGCCGGGCTCGAGAAGGCCCCGCTCCTTGAGGGCCTCGGCGATGAAGAACCACTCCCACAGCTTGCGGTGGACGTTGGGGGGCCGGGGCGAGGTGCCAGGTGCCCACGCCGGGCGCATTCGGTCAGCCCACACCAAGAACGGCTCAGACATGAGCTCGGCCTCGGTGCACAGCGATGAGCGAAGCACGGGATCAGAGCTCCTCGGCAAAGTTGCCCTCGGCCCGACCGAACACCCGGAAGGCGAAGGCGAAGAGCCCCAGGGAGAAGGCGATCACCACCAGCAGCTGCCACAGGTACCACCACGGACCGGCATGGTCGGGCAGGACATGGATGATGGCGCCGCCCTTCCCGGGTGGGGAGGTGGACCCGTAGATGGCCCGCTGGAAGGTGAGCACGATGGGGGTGATGGGGTTCAAGCGGTAGAGGTAGAACAGCCACACCAGGCTGTGGTGGAAGACGATGATCTTGTCTCTGATGAGCCGGTATGTGTAGACGATCGGGCACGCCCAGAACCATACGTTCATGGCCACGCCGAGAAGGTGGGTCATGTCCCGGAAGCGCACGTTGATGGCCGCGAAGAGGACACCACAGGCGCCGGTGAGGAGCAGGAGGGCGATCATGGCCGGGATGATCAGGGGAAGGAACTCGATGGCCGGTCCCTTTCGGAAGGCGACCATGAAGATGATGAGCACGATGCTCTGCAGGCCCATCTGGACCAGGGAGGCACCGACGGTGGCCAGAGCCGGGATCTCGCGGGGGAACGCCACCTTCTTGATGATTCCGCCGTTGGCGACCACCGAGCCGCAGGCCGCCGGAACGGCCGAAGAGAAGAAGTTCCACACGATGACGCCGGCCATCAGGTAGATGGCGAAGCGGGGGACACCGTTCTGCAGGATGATCTGGAAGACCACGTAGTACACCAGCAGGGTCACCGCCGGGTTGAGCAGCGACCAGAGGAACCCGAGGGCGCTGTCCTTGTACTGGACCTTCAGCTCTTTGCGGGTCATGCCGATGAGCAGCTCGCGGTACCGCCAGATGGCGACGAGCCGTTGCCGGGTGGTCATGTGGGGGGCGACGATGGTCAGCTGCTTGCCGTCGTAGGACGCCGTATGGTGCTTCTCATTCCCCTTGGGGCCACCCTTGGGGTCATTCGATCCGGTGCCCGGACGGGCGATAAGCGTCACTGCCCCGCCCTGCGACGCCCCGGGGCGCCCGACGTCAGTCCCGGCCCGTTCCGATGCACCATCCTCTCCACGCTACCGGGTGCGCCCCCGCCCGACACAGCATGGCCGCCGGGACGCTCAGTGGGTCGCAGGGTCGGCCACCACGACGGCCTTTTCGATGACGGCGTCGATAAAACCGTAATCCTTGGCCTCGGCGGCGGTGAACCAACGGTCCCGGTCGGAGTCGGCTTCGATCCGCTCGACCTCCTGGCCGGTGTGCAAGGCGATCCGCTCGGCCATCATGCGCTTGAGGTAGATGATCTGCTCGGCCTGGATGGCGATGTCTGCGGCCTGGCCCTGGGCCTGGCCGGAAGGTTGGTGCATCAAGATGCGCGAGTGGGGCAGGGCAAAGCGCTTGCCCGGCTCTCCCGCGCACAGCAGGAACTGGCCCATGGACGCAGCCAGGCCCATGCACACCGTGGACACGTCGGAGGGGACGAACTGCATGGTGTCGTAGACGGCGAGACCGGCGGTGACCGAACCTCCCGGTGAGTTGATGTAGAGGCTGATGTCCTTGTCGGGTTCCTCGGCTGCCAACAGCAGGAGCTGGGCGCAGATCAGGTTGGCGCTGGTGTCGTCGACCTCGGTGCCGAGGAACACGATCCGCTCCTTGAGCAGTCGGCCGTAGACGTCGGTGTTGCTGCTGTCGAGAGGCCCGGTCTGGGCCAGCCGCGGGTGGATCGGATCAGCCATGGTCCGAGGATACCCGAGGGCGCAGGGATGCCCGTTGCGAGCGCACCCGGTGTCGGTGCCGCTGCCCGGCGTAGACCAGGAGCGCCTCGTAGCGGCCCAGGACGGCGTCCCAGGTGTAGTTGGCCTCGACGTAGCGCCGGCCGCTGCCCCCGAGGTCGGCAGCGAGCTGCGGGCGCTCCGTCAGCACCTCGACTGCCGCTTCGAACTCGGCGAACGACCGGTAGGCCAGGGCGCCTCCCGAGCGTCGGGCCTGGCCTGCGAGGACGGCGCAGGCGCCCTGGACCAGTGCCGGCCGTCCCTGGGCCCATCCCTCGGTCAGGGCCATCGAGAAGCTCTCGTAGTAGGAGGGCACCACCATGGCCTGACATCCGGCGACGGCATCGATCCTCGTGCCCTCGTCAACGAACCCGGTGATGAGCACCGACGGGTGGTCGGCCAGGGTCAGGATCGGGTCGCCCATCATGACCAACCTCAGGTCGCTCTCCGGGTGCCGTTCGCAGAAGGCGACGAACTGGTCGTAGAGCTCGTCGGCCCCCTTGGCCGGATCGATGCGGCCCGTGTAGAGGAGGTAGGGGCTGGTACCGAGCCCGAAGTGCTGCCGGAATCGGTCGGGTTGGCCGAGCGCCGCCAGGTCGGTCCCGATGCCCACGACCGCCCCTGGCAAGCTCCGCCGGGCCCGCCGGTCGAGCAGGTCCCGCTCCTCAGGGGTGGACCATACAAATGCGTCGGGAACGGTCAGGAGCCGGTCGAAGACCGTGAGCCACAGGTGGGGCTCGTCGTGGGCGGTGGCGTGCACCACGACGGGGGCGATGCCTGCGGCCGCGGCCAGGGTGTCCCAGGTCGTGAGATAGAGGTAGGTGAAGGCGGCGATGGCGTCGACGTAGGGTGCCCGCTGACGGATCAGGGATCGCATGCCGACCAGGTCGGGACCCTGGGCCCGCAGCCACGCTTCCTGCAACGCCGGTGCCGAGGGCTGATAACCCCACACTGCCCGGGCCTCGAGGGGACTGAAGAAGCGCTGCAGACGGGGGTGGCGCACGGACAGGCGGCGCACGGTGACACCGTCGATATCGGTGTCGCCGGGCGGGTAGACGTCCGACCAGTCCTCGTAGCTCACAGCCCGGCTGGTCACCACTTCGACCTGGTGACCCCGCTCGACCATCCCCGTAGCCATCATCCGACAGAACGATTCGGCGCCGCCGGGGACCTCCTTGCCGTAGCGCTGCACGGCCAGCAGCAGCTTCACCGCGGATCAGTCCTCGCTGCGGTCACGCCGGGCGGCGACCAAGGTGAAGCGGGCGGGAGGGAAGAGCACCTGGCGGATCCGGCCTCTATCCGATTGGCTGTCCGCCAGGGTCTCGGACGTCTCGCGGGGCGGGGTCGACCAGTGCAGGTCGGCGCCAGCGAATCCGACCTGCAAGCAGAGGAAGGACAGATACTCAGGTCCGACCGTCCCCCGTCGGCGGGGATCCCAACCGGCGCGCTGGGCGGCGGACACCACCGCCGCGGGGTTGGCGCCGGCCAGGATCAACACGCCGCCAGAGGCCAGCTTGACGGGGGCCCGGCTGATCAGGTCCACCAGGCTCTGGGGTGCCAGGTGCTCGACGGTGCCGGCCAGGACCAGCGCTCCCAGGCTCCCATCGGGTGCTTCCTCCAGGGCCACGAGGGGGTCGGCTACACGGGCGGGAAGACCCCGGCGTCGAGCCTCGGCGACGAGGTCGGAGCGGACATCGACACCTTCAGAGGGGACCTCTCGCTGGGCCAGAACCTCGAGCAGTTGGCCCTGCCCGCAGGCCAGGTCGAGCACCGGAGTCCGGTCTCCGATGAGCTCGCTCAGGTGGCGGGCCTGGTCCATCAGCTCGGCCTGGCTGCCTTGGAGGTGCTCGTGAAGGGCACCTTCGTCGAACGGCAGCCGGAGGGATCGCTCGGCTTCGAGCACCGCAACCCGGGCGCGCAGGGCCGACAGATCACCGGACACGTCGGAGCCGGCCAGCTCTCGACGTTCCACGTCGTAGAGGGCGGCGTTGAGGTGCTCTTCGAGCTCGTCGTGTACGAACGTGTCGAGGTCACCCAGGAGCGCCACGGTACGGTCGAGGATCGGTCCGAGCACCTCGACGTATTCCTGCACCTGTTCCAGCACCCCGGACACCTGCCGGGCGACCGCCTGGGCCATGGCTCGCTGGTATTGCTCACGGACTCGGCTCGTGGAGCTCAGGGCGATGCGTTCGGGGGTGAAGTGGCTGCGGTCCTTGAGCTGGCTCAAGGCGATGCGGAGCGTGGTGAGTGGGTCCTGGGCCTCGACCTCGGCGGGAGGGCGGACCCGCTCGAGCTGGTGGTTCAGTCGCTCCTCGATGTCGGGGGGATAGTCGCCGTCGATCCGCCGTTGCACGACACGGGACCGCAACTCGTCGAGCAGCAGGGCTACGTCCACAGGTTCCGGCGAGTCAGTGGAGGAAGTCATGGGCAGGCAAGGCTACGCCGGTCGGCGACGGTCTGGAGGAACGTGCGATAGCGGGTGGTCAGGGCCGGCCACCGGAAGCGCCGGTCGACGTAGGCGGTCCCGTTGGCCCCCAGGCGGGCGCCCAGAGCGGGGTCGGCGACGAGGGCGTCGACGGCAGCTTCGAACATGGCATAACCCTTGAAGGCGACTCCGCCGCCGGAGAGGGCGCAATGCTCCGCCGTGGGGCCGCAGAAGGCGTTGACCAGCGCCGGGGTTCCGACCGACCATCCCTCGACCAGGACCAGGGAGAAGGCTTCGAACGGTGACGGTTGGACCAGAGCCGTGGCCCCGCGGAGGGCCCCCCACTTGACCTCCTCGTCGACAGGACCGGCGACGATGAGGTCAGGGTGGGGCGGGGGTGGGTCGGCGATGGGACCGACGTAGACCAGGGCGAGCGGTCCGGGTCGCCGGTGCTTGTAGGCCGCCCACCACTCGGCCAGGATCGTTGTCCCCTTGTGCTGGTCGACCCGGCCCACGCACACCAGGTAGGGGCGGTCGCCGACGCCGAGTGCAGCGCGGGCCACGCCGGGATCACCGGGGGCGGGTTCGACCCCGAGGCCGATGATGGCCTGGGGCGCGGTGAGGCTGGCCGGGAACAGTCGCTCCACCAGCCGACGCTCGGCGTTGGTCTGGAACACCATGCCACCGTTGTTGACGAAGACGGCCTCGAAGACCGGGAGGCGGATAGGGGGTTCGTCGTGGGCCGCGGCCTGCAACACGATGCGTCGCCCGAGACGGCGGACACCGGCCACCGTCGGCCAGTACAGGTACGGATAGGCGACGATCACGTCGGCGTCACTGGCTTCGGCGGCGTCGAGCGCTCCCGGCATCACCGGGCCTTGAAGATCGATCCAGTGGTCGGCCACGGCCATCGACGTCCGGGCCGGGTCCGCCAGCACCGGGTGGGACAGCTCATCGAAGTCGGGATGACGGGGACCCGCCGAGAAGCGGTGCACGTTGACGCCGTTGATCTCGACGGTGCCCTCGGGGTAGCTGTCCGCCCAGGTCTTGGCCTCGAGGCCCCGGGACGTGAACACCTCTACCCGACAGCCGTCGGCGGCCAGGTGCTCGGCGAGCATGCGAGCCCCGAACTCGGCTCCGCCGATGATCTCCAGCCCGTAGCGGGGCACCAGGAATCCCACCCGCAGGGTACGGCCGGGTCCGTGTCCAGAGCTCATCGTCCGGCTCCGGGAGGCTCGTCGCCGAGACCGGGTACGACCTCGGCCAGATGATGGCGAAGAGTGGTCCTGGCCTTGTCTGCGCTGAGCACCTCGAGCCGCCGCCGTCCGCGCTCTACCAGTGTTTGCCGGAGCGACGCCGTTCGCCGAGGGTCGGACGGCTCGGGTCCGGTAGCTCGGTTGGGGTCGGCTACCAACTCCGACAGAACCTCTGCGAGCACGCCGGCGGAATCGTCGGGATCGAGGAGAACGGCGGCGTCGCCCACCGTCTCGGGTATGGCTGCGAACCGGCGGGCGATGACGGGGGTGTCGAACGCCATCGCTTCGAGCAATGGGACACAGAACCCCTCGTGCTCCGATGCCGTGACCACTATATCGGCACGGCGGTAGAAGGCGGCCAGGGCCCCGGCGCTGACCCGACCGGTCAGCCACGATCGACTGAGGTTGAGCTCGTCGGCGAAGCTCTGCAGAATCCGCTGGTAGTTGGGGAGGGTGGAGGAGCCAACCACGATGAGATGGGACTCGGGGATCAGATAGGTGACGAGGATGAAGTAGGCCTCCATGAGCCAGTCGATCCGCTTGTGGGGAAGAACCTGGCCGACGAAGAGCACCACCGGGCCGGTTGTCACCTCGCGGAGATGCTGGAGGGTGAAAGGGTCCGGCTCGGTCTCGACGAGGGCGAAGGGGTCGACCACGAGCGGGCAGACCCGGACGTCGCCGAAGCCGACCGAGCGCAATTCATCGGCGTTGTACTCGGAAACGGCCAAGGCCAGCACGGCTCGGTCCCTCAGGGCGGGGAGCTCGGAGCGACCCAGGCGAAGCAGGTCGGCGAAACCCGGAGCGAAGGTCTCGAACGATTCGGGCGGGGCGATGTTGTGATAGAGGACAACGAGGCGCTCGGGTCGGCCTTCGAGCCAGCTCGTCACGTCGGGCTCACCGATCGATACGTGCAGAAGGATGACGTCGTCGCCTGTCGGCGGCCGGGCGTCGTCGGGGGCCGCGAGGGGGGTGACGATCCCCGTCAGGGTCGGTTCGACGAAGCGGGCACGGATCGACGTGTCGGCCACAGGTGTGACGATCCGGTCGATCTCCAAGGCCGCCGAGGTGATGGCGTCGCCGGGAGAGGCGCCGGCAAGCACCTGGGTGAAGCGCATCACGGGGAGGCCGTTGGTACTCAGTTCCGGCCGAGCGCGACCAGGTCGGCGTCCACCATGGAGCGGATCAGATGGTCGAAACCCACCTCGACCTTCCAACCGAGGTCCGTATTGGCCTTGGCCGGATCGCCGACCAGCAGGTCGACCTCGGCGGGCCGGAAGAACTGCGGGTCGACGACCACATGGTCCTGCCAATTGAGCCCGACCTGGTCGAAGGCCACCTCGCACAATTCCCGCACCGAATGGGTCTCACCGCTGGCGACGACGTAATCGCCGGGAGTGTCGGCCTGAAGCATGAGCCACATGGCCCGGACGTAGTCGCCCGCGAAACCCCAGTCCCGTTGAGCCTCCAGGTTGCCGAGGGCCAGCTGCTGCTGCATGCCCAACTTGATGGCCGCCGCGGAGAAGGTCACCTTCCGGGTCACGAACTCCAGACCCCGTCGCGGGCTCTCGTGATTGAAGAGGATCCCCGAGTTGGCGTGGAGGTCGTAGCTCTCGCGGTAGTTGAGCGTTATCCAGTGGCCGTACACCTTGGCCACCCCGTAGGGGCTCCGGGGATGAAACGGAGTCCGCTCGGTCTGGGGCACCTCGGCCACTTTGCCGAACATCTCGCTGGAGCTGGCCTGATAGAAGCGGATGCTCGGATCGGTGAGGAGGATGGCGTCGAGGAGCCTGGTCACTCCGAGGGCGGTGACGTCGCCGGTGAGCACCGGTTGAGCAAAGGATGTCTGGACGAAGGACTGGGCCGCCAGGTTGTAGACCTCCTGAGGCTGGTACTGACGCAGGACCCGGATCATGGACCCTTCGTCGAGCAGGTCGGCGGGCACGAGGGTGATCCTGTCGACCAGATGGGTGATCCGTTCGAAGGTCACCGTGCTGCTTCGGCGGTGCAAGCCGATCACGTCGTAACCCTTGTCGACCAGGAGCTCAGCCAGGTAAGAGCCGTCCTGCCCGGTGATCCCGGTGATGAGTGCGGTGGGCGGCATCCTGACAGTCTGACAAACCGCCGGCGCCCGCTGCCAGAACCGCTGGTCGGGCCGCCGGCCCCGCTACCTGGTGGCAGCGGGGAGAGAAAGCGTGAGGCGGCGACCGTCGACCCGGTAGGGATGGTCGGCCATGGCCAGCATCTCCCGGTCTCCGGCACTGTCCCCGTAGGCCCACAGCTCTACGGGATCGTCGCCGATGGCGGCGCGGAGGCGCCGCTCCTTCTCCTGGGCCCTCACGTTGGTCCCTTCCATGACGCCGGTCAGCACGGCGTCGGGACCCGGCCCCGAAACGGCCAGCTTGGTGGCGATGACCTGATCGAAACCGGCCCGACGCCCGAACTCGTCGAGATAGAGGGTCAGCGAAGCCGACACGAGGATCAGGCGGTGACCACGGTCGCGGTGCCAGCGCAGCCGAGCCGCCAGGTCGGGCTTGACCCGGGCGGCCAGGGCCGCCCCGAAGCTGACGCCGACGTCGGCCGCGTGGGGCACGGGAACGCCGGCGAGGGCCCGCACCAAAAGGGCCGCCTTGGCCCCGTCCCGGCCATCGGTGGCGTATCCCCTGAGCATCGGCGACGCCGCCCGGGCCAGAGCGGTCGCCATCCCGACCCGACCGAGCACGGCCATCAGGTAGGGGCGCAGGCTGTCCCCGGGGACCAGCGTGCCGTCGAAATCGAAGGCCGCGACCCCGGCTCGCGACGAGGGGGACGTCCCCCCTACATCGGTAGGCGGCGCCACAGCGGACGGGGGAGGTGGCGGAAGGCAGCGGAGACGTAGCGCATCAAAGCGGGCACGTACACCCGGTCCCTGCCGGCGACCAGGGCGGCGACGGTGGCGTCGGCCACGGCCTCGGGGGTGGTGGCCAGCGGCGCAGGGTCCATGCCCTCGGTCATCCGGCCCGTCACGAACCCGGGGCGGACGATGAGCATGCCGGCCCCGCTGCCGGCCAGCGAGTCGCCCAGGCCCTGGGCGAACCCGTCGAGCGCCGCTTTGGTCGATCCGTAGATGTAGTTGGCCTTGCGGACCCGTGCGCCGGCCACCGACGAGAGGATGACGAGGGTTCCGTGGCCCTGCCGGCGCAACAGGCGGGCCACCGGCAGGGCCACGGAGACGGCACCGACGTAATTGGCCTGGAGGAGACGGACGGCGCCATCACCGCCGGCGGCATCGGCTTCTTGGTCGCCGAGGAGGCCAAAGGCGATCACCACCACGTCGATGTCGCCGACCCGCTCGTTCACCGCCGTCACGAACGCCTCGTGGCTGGCGGTGTCAGAGGCGTCAAAGGCCAGGGTGTCGACCCGTCCGGCCCCGGCGCCACGAACGACGTCCGCGGCGGCGGCCAGCTTGGTCTCATCGCGCCCGGCCAGCACGACCGTGGCGTGGCGGGGGCCCGCCAACCGGGTGGCGATGGCCAGCCCGATCTCGGAGTACCCCCCTAGGACGAGGACCGAGCCGATGGCGCCAAGGGAATCTCTCACAGCGGATCACTCACGGTCGGGCGGCCTCCTGAGGCAGCGGGTCGAAGGGGTTCGACGAGGGGGAGGCGCCGGGCCAGGTCGGAGCGGAGACGGCGCTCGGGGTCCAAGCGGTCCCGTACCTGGCGCCACGCCGGGAGCTGGGGGTACATGGCCTCGAGGAGCTCGGGGCGCAGCCGGGAGTCCTTGGCCAGGTAGACCCGCCCGCCGGCTTCGACCACCATCTCGTCGAGCCGGTCCAGCAGGGCCGCCAGCTCGTCGCCGGCGGCGGGGACGTCGAGGGCGAGGGTCCAGCCTGGTCGGGGGAACGACAGGGGCGCCGGATTGGCCGGCCCGAAGCGCTTGAGGACGGCGAAGAACGAGGCGCAGCGGGCCTCGCTCAGCGCCTCGATCGACCGCCGCATGGTGTCCTCGGCCCCGTCGGGAACGACCATCTGGTACTGCAGGAAGCCCCTGCGGCCGTAGATCCGGTTCCACCACGCCACCATGTCGAGGGGGTGGAAGAAGAAGCCGGCGGGGATGAGGTGGCCCACTGCCTTGCGGGGGGCCTTGCGGTACCACACCTCGTTGAACGCGGCGATGGTCCAGCGGTTGAGCAGCCCGCTCGGGACCCAGGGAGGGGCGACGAGCTTGTCGAAGGGGTGGAACGCCAAGGGGGCGGCCGCAGCCTTGGACCCCGCCGGCAGGTCCCCGAGGCGGGCGTGGTCGCCGAGCTCGAGGATGGAGCGGCCGAGGGACGCCCCGGTCGCCACGCAGTCGAGCCAGGCGACCGAGTACCGGTAGTCCTTGTCCGAGGCCAGCATCCGGGCCATGAGGGTGTCGAGGTCGCCGATGCGCTCGCTGTCCACCCGCATCATCGAGGTCTCGACCTTCAACAGGCGGACCGTCGCCTCGAGGACGACCCCGGTGAGCCCCATGCCACCGGCGGTGGCCCAGAAGGCGTCGGGGTCGGCGTCGGGCCCGATCTCGATGGGGCCGGAGGCCGGGGTGTCGAGGAGGAGGGACGGCACGTGGTTGGCGAAGCTGCCCTCCCCGTGGTGGTTCTTGCCGTGGATGTCCGAGCCGATCGCCCCCCCGACGGTCACCTGGCGGGTGCCGGGGCTGACCGCCGGCCACAGGCCGAGGGGGAGCAGGGTCCGCATCAGCCAGTCCAGGCTGACCCCGGCCTCCACCCGGGCCGTGCCGGCAGCCACGTCGAGGTCGATCAGGCGGTCCATGCCCGTGGTCAGCACCACGTCGCCCCCGGCGTTCTGGGCTGCGTCGCCATAGCTGCGGCCCAGGCCCCGGGCGATGACGCCGCGCTCACCGGCGTCCCGCAGGGCCGTCTCCACCTGATCGGGAGAGAAGACCTGCTGCACGGCGGCTGCTGTAGGCGCCGTCCGGCCCCACCCGCTCAGCAGGCGGGTCGGCCGCTCAGCTGGCATAGACGCCCAGGGCGAACAGCACCGCCCACACCACACCCAGCACCTGGAGGGAGTGGTCCGAGAACACCAGATCCTCCGGGCGGGCCCCCCGGCCCGCCTCCACCAGGAACGTGTAGCGGAGCAGGGCCACGATCATGGGCACGATCGAAAGCTGGTACCAGATGGGATCGGCATGGTGGGCGAGTGCGGTCTGCAGGCTGAACGCCCACAGGCAGTAGCCGACTATCGCCCCGGTGGCGGCGATGCCAAGCACCGTTCGCAGGAACGTCGGGCTGTAGCTCTCGAGGGTGGCCCGGTGGGCGGCCCGGTCGTGGCCGAGCTCGGCCTGCTCGGCCACCCGCTTGCCGGTGACCATGAGCAGGCTGCCGAAGGTGGCCACGATCAGGAACCACTCCGATACCGGGACGTGGGCGGCGACCCCACCGGCAATGGCCCGCAGCACGAAACCGGCTGCCACCGCGGCCAGGTCGTAGACGGGCTGGTGCTTGAGATAGAAGCTGTAGCTCAGCTGCACGGCGACGTAGACGGCCATGACGACCGGCAGGCGCCAGCCCACGACGGCCGACCCGGCGATGCCGGCGGCGAGGAGAATGGCGCCGATGACCAGCCCGACCCGCACCGGGAAGACCCCGGCGGCCATGGGTCGGTTGCGCTTCAGCGGATGGCGCCGGTCCGCCTCGACGTCGAGGGCGTCGTTGAGGTAGTAGGTGCCCGACGACACCACACAGAACATGACCAACCCGAAGAGGGATCGCAGGAGGGGGGCACTCTGGGTCAGCACCCCGGCGGCGCCGGGAGCAGCCAGGACGAGGACATTCTTGGCCCACTGCTTCGGTCGCGCCGTCTTGACCAGACCCCGCACCAGCGACATCGCTACGGGGGGCGGCTGGTCGGCCCCGGTTGCGTCGCCCGACGCCAACGTTGGCAGAACCTTGCTCACAACATCGAGATGCTAGCGGGAGGGCGCCCGCCCAACGGTGCACCGCACCCGGACTCTCAGCACCGGACTCTCAGCGGCCGGACTCTCAGCGGCGGAGCCCGGCGTAGGGCCGGCGGCCGGGGTCGATGTCGGCCCTGGACGGGTTGGCCCGGTCCCGGGCCGAGAGCACCGGGTCGCTGAGCCCCCAGTCGGCGCCGATCTGGGGGTCGTCCCACGCCACCCCGAGCTCGTCGTCGGGGTTGTAGTAGCCGTCCACCAGGTAGGTGAGGGTCAACTCGGTGATGGCGGCGAACCCGTGAGCCACGCCGGGGGGGATGAACACGCCGCGCCCGTCGTCGGCGCCGAGGTCGAGGACCTCGGTGGCGCCGTCGGTGGGCGAACCGACCCGCAGGTCGTGGAGCACCACCCGCGCCTCACCCCTGGGGACCAGCCAGTAGTCGGCCTGGTGGAGGTGGTAGTGGAGTCCGACGACGGCCCCGGCGGCCTTGTCGGACCGGTTGGCCTGGACCATCTCCCGCCCGAGGGGGAACCACGACCGTCGGTAGGTCTCGTAGAAGCGTCCCCGCTCGTCGCCGTGACCGACAGGGTCGACGATGTAGACGCCGGCGATGGTCGTCGATTCCGCGACGGTGGCCACGCCGGATCAACCTAGCGGTCCCGCCGGGCGGCGCGGTCGCTGAGGGCGGCCAGCCGGAGCCGGTTGTAACGCTGGGCGGCGATGCAGGGCCCGTTGGCGACCACCGCGTAGGCGACCATGGCCCCAAGCAGCACCCCACGACTCCCCAGGGCGGTGACGGGCAGGGCGAGCATGATCAGCCAGTGGACGCGCTCGGCCCGGCGCGTCTCGCCGGCCAGGGCCGTCCATCCGGCCGGGTCGAGGCGGCGGTCGAGACGCTTTCGCCGTCCGCCGGCGAAGGAGCCGGCGTCGGGCAACCACCGCTTCCAGTGCCGTATGCCGAGATGGCGGTAGAGCCCGCCGCCGCCCTCGAAGGCCCGCAGGGTGGTGAGGGGGCCGTCCCGGCCGACCCGTTCGTCGGGCCACCGGGCGCCCATCACCCCCACCAGGGTGCTCCAGCCGGCCCAGAGCAGGGCGTCGACCAGGATGGCTGTGAAGACAGGGAGGTGAATGACCACGTCGGCTACCGAGAGGCTCGGGCTGGGGCTTCGGCGTCGATGGCGCCAAGCTTCCCACGGCCAGGATGCCAACGGGGCCGTCCACCTCCCAACCCGGGCGCCGCCCTAGCGTGGCCGGATGCCTCACCACCCGGGTCCGGGGATCCTCGGCGGCCCCATCGACGGTCCCTGGCGGGCGGCGGTCACCTACCCCGAGCTCGAAGCCCGGGTCGGGTTGCGGGCCACCCACCTCGGGTCGCGCTTCACCGGTGTGGTGGCTCGCTTCGACCACGACGGCGGGGTGGTGCTGTGCTCGGTCAACACCGGCGCCGAGCGGGTGTTCCGGATGCACCCGGGGTCGTTCCGGGTGGGCGGGCGCACCGTCACCCTCGCCCGCCCCCACCCGACGGGAGCGGCGCCACCGGCGCACAGCGCCTCGGGATCGGTGCTCGGGCCCCGCAGGCCGGCCCGGGTGGCCCGCGCCGGGCGCATCCTGGTCGAGGGCATCCACGACGCCGAGCTGGTCGAGAAGGTGTGGGGCGACGACCTGCGGGCGGACGGTGTCGTCGTCCAGCGCCTCGACGGAGTGGATGACCTGGCCGCGATCGTCGGGGCGTTCGCCCCCGCCGCCGACGCCCGGCTCGGCGTCCTCGTCGACCATCTGGTGGCCGGCAGCAAGGAGTCGCGGATCGCGGAGACGGCCCGCGGCCCCCACGTGATGATCGCCGGCACCCCCTTCGTCGACGTGTGGGCGGCCGTGCGCCCCTCCGTGCTCGGCATCGCCGCCTGGCCGCAGATCCCCAAGGGCAGGTCCTGGAAGGAAGGCGTCTGTGAAGCGCTCGGCGAGCCCGTCCCGGGCCGCCTGTGGAAGCGGATCCTCGGCTCGGTCAGCACCTATGCCGACCTGGAGCCGGCCCTGGTAGGGGCGGTGGAGTCGCTCATCGATTTTGTCACCGCCGGCCCCTGACGGGGGCGGTATTCTGTGTCGACCGCAACCTGTCGGAGACCCACCACGAGCTTGATCCTCCCCTTCCGCCCGTCCTCGTTCGGATCACCCGAGGGCCCGCCGCGGGGATGGGGCGGGCGGCGACCATGGCGGTGACGGCTCTCGGTCTCGACGGGCGGTCACTCGATGTGCCCACCATCGCCGGCCTGGCCGAGCGGTCCATCCCTGCCATCACCGACCTGTCGCTCGTCGATCAGGCGACGCATGCCGCCACGGCCATGGTCTCGGTACCGGCCTACGGGCGCAGCACCGGCGTCGGCGCCAACCGCGAGCTCCTCGTCGACGCATCCGACACCGGCCACGCGTTGCGCCTGTGGGCCAGCCACGCCGCAGCCACCGGCCCGCTGATCGACGAGGTGGCGGTGCGGGCCATGCTGGCCGTCCGCCTCAACCAGATCTGCACGGGCCGCACCGGGGTGTCCTCGGAGTGCGCCCACGCCCTGCGCCAGGCGATCGAGGCCGACGCCCTGCCCGCCGTGCACCGCTACGGCGCCGTCGGCACCGGGGATCTGACCGCCCTGGCTGAGCTGGGCCTGTGCCTGGCCGGTAGGCGGCCCTGGTGGCGGGTGGAGGGCGTGGCCCCCGAGCCGATCACTCCGACGGTCGGTGACGGTCTCGGCCTGCTGTCGAGCAATGCCCTCACCGTCGCCCTGGCCGCCCTCGCCTCCAACGGCCTGACCGAGCTGTCGCGGGCCGCCACCATGATCACCGCCATGAGCTGCGTAGCCGCCGGCACCTCCGCGGAGGCCTTCTCGCCCGTGGTCTGGCCCGACCGGACGGCCGGTGTCGCCGACACCTCCGGGCGATCGGTCCGCCTCGGCTCATCGGGCGGGGCCTGGGTGGCATCCACCCTCGCCGAGCTGCTCCGTGGCGACGGCCGCCGGCTCCAGGACCCCTACCCGCTGCGGGCTGCGCCCGCCTGGCACGGCCCTCTCGTCACCGCCATCGACGAGCTCTCTGCGGAGCTGCAACGCGAGCTCAACCGGTCGACCGAGAACCCCCTCCTCGTCCCGGAGGTCGGTCGCTGGTTGCACCATGCCGCCATCGTGGCGACCGAACTGGCCGCCCACCTCGACGCCACCCGGGTCGCCCTCGTCACCGCGGCCAACGGCTCGCTGGCCCGCATCCGCCTCCTCCATCTCCCGAATGTGACCGGGCTCCCTGCGTTTCTCGCCGTCGGGCCGCCAGGCAGCAGCGGGACCATGATCTGCGAGTACAGCGCCGCCGCGGCCGTGGCCGAGCTTCATCAGCGGTCCCTGCCGGCCGGGATGGCCTGGACGACCCTCTCGCTCGGCCACGAGGACGGCGCCAGCTTCGCCACCCAGAGCGCCATCGCCGCCCGGGAGGGGGTCGCCCCCTTCCGGGCGGTGCTGAGCGCGGAGCTGACCGTGGCCGCCCGGGCCCTGCGGATCTCCGGTTGGCCGGGCGAGGGGCTGCGGGACACGGCCGCCCCCCTGCTCGGCGATCTGATCGACACCGTCCTGGCCGGCCTCCCCGACGAGCTCGGCGACCACGACCTCGGCCCCGAGCTGGAGCTCGCCTCCGAGCTGTTGCCGACCCTGGCCGCGGCATCGCTGGCCGTCGGATCGGTCGACCCCCTCCCGACGGGGCAATTCCCCAGAGAAGGAGCCACACCATGACCGTCCCGCCGTATGTGCCGCGGCGCGCCGAGCGGGGCAGCAACCTGAGCTGCCGGGGTTGGCCCCAGGAGGCGGCCCTGCGGATGCTCCACAACAACCTCGATCCGGACGTGGCCGAACGCCCCGAGGACCTCGTCGTCTACGGCGGTACCGGGCGGGCGGCGCGGGACTGGGACTCGCTGCATGCCATCGAGGCCTCGCTCGTCGAGTTGGCGGACGACGAGACGCTGCTGGTCGGCTCGGGTCGCCCCGTCGGGCGCTTCCGGACCCACGAGTGGGCGCCGCGGGTCCTGATCGCCAACTCCAACCTGGTACCGGACTGGGCCAACTGGGAGGAGTTCCGCCGCCTGGAGGCGCTGGGGCTGACCATGTACGGGCAGATGACGGCCGGCAGCTGGATCTACATCGGGACCCAGGGCATCCTCCAGGGCACCTACGAGACGTTCGCTGCGGTGGCGACCAAATGTTTCGGCGGATCGTTGCGCGGCCACATCGTCCTCACCGCAGGCCTCGGTGGGATGGGGGGCGCCCAGCCCCTGGCCATCACCATGAACGACGGCGTGGCCCTCTGCGTCGAGTGCGACGAGGCCCGCATCGACCGCCGGATCGCCCAGCGCTACCTCGACGAGAAGGCCCCGTCGCTGGAGGGCGCCCTGGCCCGCTGCGAAGCCGCCGCCAAGGCGGGCGAAGCGGTGTCGGTAGGGGTGGTGGGCAACGCCGCCGACGCCTTCGCCGAACTGCTCCGCCTCGGCGCTCCCATCGACGTCGTCACCGACCAGACCTCGGCCCACGACCCTCTCGCCTACCTGCCGAGCGGGGTGGCGATCGAGGACATGGCCGCCTACCGGGCGGAGGACGCGGCCGGCTTCACCGACCGAGCGCGGGCATCGATGGCCCGCCACGTGGAGGCCATGGTCGGCTTCGCCGACGGTGGCGCCGAGGTCTTCGACTACGGAAACTCGATCCGAGACGAGGCCCGCAAGGGCGGCTACGGGCGGGCGTTCTCGTTCCCCGGCTTCGTCCCCGCCTACATCCGTCCCCTGTTCTGCGAGGGCAAAGGCCCGTTCCGGTGGGCGGCTCTGTCGGGGGATCCGGCCGACATAGCCGCTACGGACCGGGCCGTGCTGGAGCTGTTCGGAGACAACGAGCCGCTGGTTCGGTGGATGCGCCTGGCGAGCGAGCGGGTCGCCTTCCAAGGCCTTCCTGCCCGGATCTGCTGGTTGGGCTACGGCGAGCGGGAGCGGGCCGGTGCCCGCTTCAACGACATGGTGGCGGCGGGCGAGGTGGCGGCACCGATCGTGATCGGCCGCGACCACCTCGATTGCGGCTCGGTCGCCTCGCCTTACCGTGAGACCGAAGGGATGGCCGACGGATCGGACGCCATCGCCGACTGGCCCCTGCTCAACGCCCTGCTCAACACGGCCAGCGGGGCATCGTGGGTCTCGATCCACCACGGCGGCGGGGTCGGCATCGGGCGATCCATCCATGCCGGCCAGGTCTGTGTCGCCGACGGCACCCCGCTGGCCGCCGAGAAGCTCTCCCGCGTGCTCACCAACGATCCGGGCACGGGGATCATCCGCCATGTCGACGCCGGCTACCCCCGAGCCGAGGCCGTCGCCGAGGAGCGAGGGGTCGCCATTCCCATGCGCGAGCCCCGGTGATACCCACCGAGGCGGCCGGCACCTCCGCGGGCCAGGAGATGGGCCGCCGCTTCGACGCGGCCTGGCACGACCTCGCCTCCATCGGGGCCCGTCCCGACGGCGGCTACGACCGCTTCGCGTGGACCGACGAGGACGCCCAGATGCGACGGTGGTTCGCGACCGAGGCGGCGTCCCGGTCCCTCACGGTGGAGACCGACCGCAATGGCAACCAGTGGGCGTGGTGGGGCCGGCGGGGGCCGGGAGCGGTCGTCACCGGAAGCCACCTCGACAGCGTCCCGGGAGGGGGCGCCTACGACGGCCCGCTCGGCGTGCTCTCGGGATTCCTCGCCGTGGACGAGCTGCGCCGCCGTTCAGTCACCCCAGTGCGCCCCATCGCGGTGGCCAACTTCGTGGACGAGGAAGGGGCCCGCTTCGGGTTGGCCTGCATGGGCAGCCGCCTGCTGTGCGGGGAGGTGGCGCCCCCGGCGGCCCGGGCCCTGCGCGACACCGGAGGGACGACCCTGGCCGAGGCCATGGCCACCAACGGGGCCGACCCCGCGGCCCTCGGCGCCGAACCGGACCGGCTGGAGGAGATCTCGGCGTTCGTGGAGCTGCACGTCGAGCAGGGACGGGACCTGATCGACCGGGGGGCAGCGGTCGGGGTGGCCACCGCCATCTGGCCCCACGGACGCTGGCGGTTCCGCTTCTCGGGGGAGGGCAACCACGCCGGGACCACCAGGCTGGACGACCGGCGCGACCCCATGCTGCCCTTCGCCTCCACGGTTCTGGCGGCCCGCCAGGCGGCCCGCCGGGCGGGGGCCCACACCACCTTCGGGCGGGTCGAGGTGACCCCCAACTGGGCCAACGCCATCGCCTCGCAGGTCGACGCCTGGCTCGACGCCCGAGCCCCGACCACCACCGCCGTGGCCCGGGTCGTCGACGAGGTCACGGCCCACGCCCGCCAGGTCGCCGCCGGCCACGGCGTCGACGTCGAGATCACCTCCCAGTCGTCCGCCCCGGCCGTGGAGTTCGCCGACGAGTTGCGGGAGCGGCTGGGGGCGGTGCTCGCGACCCGGCGCCGAGGACCCGTCCCCCACCTGCCCACCGGCGCCGGCCACGACGCCGGCGTCCTGGCCGCCTTCGTTCCGGCCGCCATGCTGTTCGTCCGCAACCCGACCGGCGTGAGCCACAGCCCCGCCGAGCACGCCGATCGCCACGATTGTCTGGCGGGCGTGGCCGCTCTCAGCGACGTGCTGGCCGATCTGGCCTGCTCGTGATCCGTTACCACTGCGCCCACGCGTGGCTCGGCGGGCCGACGACCACCCGGGACGTGATCGTCGAGGTCGAGGGCGATCGCATCGTCGAGGTGACCACCGGGCCTCGGCCCCCCGAGGCTGTCGGGCTGCGAGGCATCACCGTGCCCGGCCTCGCCGACGTCCACTCCCACGCCTTCCACCGGGCCCTGCGCGCCCGGACCCAGCACGGTCCGGGATCGTTCTGGACCTGGCGGGACCAGATGTACCGGGCCGCCGCCGGTCTCGATCCCGACCGCTACCACCGCCTGGCCCGAGCGACGTACGCGGAGATGGTCCTGGCCGGCGTGACGTGCGTCGGCGAGTTTCACTACGTCCACCACCGTCCCGACGGTGGGCCCTACGACGACGTCAACGTCATGGGGGCGGCCCTCGTGGCCGCCGCCGCCGAGGCCGGCGTGCGCATCACCCTCCTGGACACCTGCTACCTCCAGGGCGGCCCCGATCGCCCCCTCGAGGGGATCCAACGGCGCTTCGGCGACGTGGACGGCGACGCGTGGGCCGAGCGGGCTTCGGCCCGCCCGGAGGCGGGCCACGCCCGCATGGGCGCGGCGATCCACTCGGTGCGAGCCGTGCCGCCCGATCAGGCCGCCATCGTCGCCACCTGGGCGGCTCAGCGTCGTGCACCGCTCCACGCCCACCTCTCGGAGCAACCGGCGGAAAACGCGGCCTCGCTGGCGGCCTATGGCGCCACCCCTACCGCCGTCCTCGCCGCCGCCGGGGCGCTGGGCCCTCGCACCACGGCCGTTCATGCCACCCACCTCGGCGGGGCCGACATCGAGATGCTGGGCTCCACCAGCACCGGGATCTGCATGTGCCCCACCACCGAGCGCGACCTGGCCGACGGCATCGGCCCGGCCCGGGCTCTGGCCGATGCCGGTTCGCCCATCTCCGTGGGCACCGACAGTCACGCCGTCATCGACGTCCTGGAGGAGGCCCGGGCGCTGGAGCTCGACGAGCGCCTGGCCCGAGGCGAGCGGGGCCGGTGGTCGCCGGAGGCGCTGCTGGGGGCGGCCACCTACGCCGGACACGCCGCCCTGGGCTGGCCCGACGCCGGGCGGATCGAGCCGGGGGCCATCGCCGACCTGGTCACGGTCGGCCTTGACACCCCCCGTCTGGCCGGCGCCGACCACGGCCAGTTGGTGGCGGCGGTGGTCTATGCCGCCACCGCCGCTGACATCACCGATGTCGTGGCCTCCGGCCGCCATGTCGTGGCCTCCGGGCGCCACACCGGTCTCGTCGACGTGGCCGCCCAGCTCGACGCCGCCGTCCGCGAGCTGATGGGCCGGTGACCTCGCTTCTCGTCGACCGCATCGGCTGCCTGGTTACCAACGACGAGCGATGGGGCGACGGCCTGCTCGGACGCCTGGACAGCGCCGTCCTCGTCGTCGAAGAAGGCCGGGTGGTCTGGGTCGGGACCGGCGGCGGGCGGCCGCCACCGGCCGATCAGCGGGTCGACGTCGACGGGCGGACCGTCGTGCCCGGATTTGTCGACAGCCACGGTCATCTCGTCTTCGCCGGGGACCGCAGCGAGGAGTTCGCGGCGCGCATGGGCGGCCGGCCCTACCGGGCCGGCGGCATCCGCACCACGGTGGCGGCGACGAGAGGCGCAACGGACGAGGCCCTGATGGGCAACGCCACCCGGCTGGCGGCCGAGGCCTTGGCGTCGGGATCGACAACCATTGAGTGCAAGTCGGGATACGGCCTCACCATTGACGACGAGCGGCGCAGCCTGGAGGTGGCGGCGGCCGTGACGCCGGAGGTCACCTTCCTCGGCGCCCATGTCGTCCCGCCGGAGTTCGCCGGTCGCAGCGACGACTACGTGGCTCTGGTGTGCACGGCGATGCTCGACGCCTGCGCGGCCCAGGCCCGCTGGATCGACGTGTTCTGCGAGCGGGGCGCCTTCGATGTGGACCAGGCCCGGGAGGTGCTCCAGGCCGGTCAGCGACGGGGTCTGGCGGCCCGGGTCCACGCCAACCAGTTGGAAGCGGGGCCGGGGGCCCAGTTGGCGGTGGAGGTGGGCGCCGCGTCCGCCGACCACCTGACCCACCTGAGCGCCGCCGATGTCGAGGCGCTGGCCGGATCGGAGGTCGTCGCGACCCTGCTGCCGGGTGCGGACTTCTCCACCCGGTCACCGTTCGCCGACGGCCGTCGCCTCCTCGACGCGGGAGCCACCGTCGCCCTGGCGTCGGACTGCAACCCGGGCACCAGCTACACCACCAACCTCCCCTTCTGCATCGCCCTGGCGGTCCGGGAGATGGGTCTCAGCCCCGACGAGGCACTGTGGGCGGCAACCGCCGGCGGCGCGGCAGCCCTTCGACGACCCGACGTCGGCCACCTTGGCATCGGAGCCACCGCAGATTTCCTCGTCATCGACGCCCCGTCTCCGGTCCACCTCGCCTACCGGCCCGGCGTTCCCCTCGTCAGCCAGGTCTGGACCTCGGGGTGCCGGCGGCTCGGAGGCATGGCTGCCGGCCTCAACGGGTAGGCACACGAGCACCTACCGAGGCGAGGAGGTCACTATGGCCGCCCCCGAGCGAGTCTCTGTCGCAGGAGCCGATCGTGCTGCGCTACCGATGGACACGCGCGCCGGCGACGTCGACCCCGGGACGCGTACGACGATCACCGTCTACCTCCGGCCCGCGGCGGTCGTCGAGCCGGGCGATCAACCACTCAGCCGGGACGAGTTCGCCGCTCGGCACAGCAGCCGGATCGAGGACGTCCAGGCCGTCGAGGCATTCGCGTCGGAGTTCGGTCTGACCGTGACCGCGATTGACCGCACCCGACGGGCCGTCGTGCTGGAGGGGACGCTGGATGACCTGGCCCGGGCGTTCGACGCCCAAATGGCCCTCTACGCAGCGGACGACGGCACGACGTACCGGGCCCAGCAGGGAGCGCTCTCGGTGCCCGCCGATCTCGGTGCGGTGATCACCGGGGTGTTCGGGATGGACGAACGAGCCCAGGCCCGCGCCCAGTTCCGCCGGCTCCAGGCCGCGGCCGGGACCGCCGGATACTCACCGGTGGCGGTGGCCGATGCCTACGGATATCCGGCCGGCACGGACGGCACCGGGCAAGCGGTGGGGCTGATCGAGCTCGGCGGCGGGTTCCGCGCCGAGGACCTCAGCGCCTACTTCACCGGGCTCGGGGTGGCCTCGCCATCGGTCACCGCCGTCGGCGTCGATGGCGGGGCCAACAGCCCTGGCGCGGCCAACGGTCCCGACGGCGAGGTCATGCTCGACATCGAGGTGGTGGGCGCCATCGCCCCCCGGGCCCGCATCTACGTCTACTTCGCCCCCAACACGGATCAGGGCTTCATCGACGCGGTGTCCACCGCGGTGCACGACACGACCAACACCCCCTCCGTGGTGTCCATCAGCTGGGGTGGCCCGGAGAGCACGTGGACGGCCCAGGCCATGCAGCAGATGGAACAGGTGTTCATCGAAGCCGCCGCCCTGGGCGTGACGGTGACCGTTGCTGCCGGCGACGGCGGCTCCACCGACGGGGCGACCGACGGGGCCCAGCACGTCGACTTTCCCGCCTCCGCACCCCACAGCCTGGCCTGTGGCGGGACCAGCCTGGCCCTGTCGGGGACCGCCGTGTCGTCGGAGACCGTATGGAACGACCTGGCAAGCGGCCATGGCGCCACCGGCGGGGGAGTGAGCGATCAGTTCCAGCTCCCGGCCTACCAGACCTCGGCGAAGGTGCCCCCATCGGCCAACCCCGGGGGCCACGTCGGGCGGGGCGTGCCCGACGTGGCCGGTGACGCCGACCCCCAGACCGGCTATACCGTGCGCGTCGACGGTCAGGACACCGTCATCGGCGGCACCAGCGCGGTGGCGCCCCTCTGGGCCGCCCTGGTGGCCCGGCTCAACCAGGCCCTCGGCCGGAAGGTCGGCGACCTGCATCCCGCTCTCTACGGCGCCCCCGGGGCGTTCCGGGACATCACCTCCGGCTCGAATGGCGCCTACCAGGCCGGCGGGGGCTGGGACGCCTGCACCGGGCTCGGATCCCCCGACGGGACCGCCCTGCTGGCGGCCCTCAAGAACGGCTGAACCGGGTCGCGTCCCTGCCGGACGGGCCAGATCGCAGAACCCTCGTACCAGGGACTCGTCGCTAGAGTCGCATGATGGGCAAAGCCATCATCCTCGCCGTGGCTGCCAGCCTGTTCACCGCCGTGTCGTCCATCTGTCAGCGACGCGGCGCCAGCGGGGTGCCCGGGGGGGAGGGCTTCAGCGTGAAGCTGATCCTTCACCTGATGGGGGAGCCCATCTGGCTTCTGGGAGTCGGAAGCATGGTGGTCGGTTTCGCCTGCCAGGCGACGGCCCTGCATTTCGGCAGCCTGGCCCTCGTCCAGCCCATCCTGGCCTCCGAGCTTCTGTTCGTCTTCGCCTATCTGGCGGTGGCCAGCCGCCGCCGGGTTCGGCCCACCGATTGGCTGACCGCAGCCGCCATGGCCGCCGGGCTGGGGGTGTTCCTCTTCACGGCCTCACCGTCGGGCGGCCAGCCGGAGGCGGCGGCCACCCTGTGGGTGCTGGCCGGGCTCTCCGGCCTGGGGCTGGTCATGATCATCGCGGTGGCGGCCTTCACCCCGCTTCGCCGCGGGACCCGGCCGTCAGCTGCCCGCCGGGCCGGCATGCTCGGCGTGGCCACCGGCGTCTCGTGGGGGTTCCTTGCGGCGGTGATCAAGGAACTGGGTTCGCACACCAGTGGCGGTGTGTCCGGCATCTTCTCGACCTGGTCCCTCTATGTCCTCGTTGGCGTCGGGGCGGCATCGATGATCCTGTCGTCGAACGCCCTTCGGGCCGGTCCCCTGGCCGCCTCCCAACCTGGCTTCACCATCGTGGACCCTCTCGTCGCCAGTCTCCTCGGCGTCTTCATCTTCAAGGAACGCCTGCGCCTGGGGCCCAGCGAGATCGTCATCGAGGTCATCGCCCTGGCCGTGCTGGCCTTCGGTGTCTTCGCTCTCAGCCACAGTGGCTTGATCCACGAGGAGCACCCCGGCAGCGAGGACGTGTCGCCGAAGGCGACGTCGTTCCTCGGGCAGGGGAGTCAGACGGCCGACGGAGCGGGCTGATTGTTCAGTCCCTGTCGCGATGCATCGCCCCTCGGGCCATGCTTCGGCCGAAGTCGACGTAGAAGCCGGCTCCACCGTGGGCGTCGTCAAGGACCTCCTCGAGGGCATCGACGAACTGGTTGACCTCGTCCTCGCCGGCGATGAGCGGCGGCAGAAGCTTCACGATGTTCACGTTGTCGGCGGCCACCTGGGTGAGGATGTGGTGTCGTTGGAAGAGGGGGACCACGATCAGCTGGGAGAACAGTCCGGGACGGATCCGTTCGAGCGCGTTCCATCGCAGACGAAGAGGCCGTGACGTCGGCTTGCCGAACTCCAGGCCGATCATCAGGCCCTTGCCTCGAACCTCGTGGAGCAGCTCATACCGATCCACCAGTGGCTCGAGGGCCTTGGTGAACAGGTCCCCGGTGCGCCGGGCCCGGTCGACGATGTCCTCGTCGTCGAAGACCGCCAAGGTGGCCAGGCCTGCGACCATGGCCAGGGCATTGCTGCCGAAGGTGGACGAGTGGACCAGGGCCCGGTCCATGGAGCTGTAGACGCTCTCGGAGACCTTCTCGCTGCACAACATGGCCCCGACCGGCACGTAACCACCAGAAAGCGCCTTTGACACGGTGATGATGTCCGGTCGTAGGCCCCAATGCTCATGGCAGAAGAACCGACCGGTGCGCCCCAGCCCGGTCTGGACCTCATCGGCGACAAAGAGCGTGCCGTGGTGCCGACACAGCTCCTGGGTCGCCGCCCAGTAGTCGTCGGGCGCCTCGTTGACGCCTTTTCCCTGGATCGGCTCGAAGACGTAGGCGGCAACATCGCCGAGGCGCAACTCACGTTCCAGCCCGTCGAGGTCGCCGATCTCAACGGCGTCGCAGTCCGGGAGAAACGGACCGAAGCCCGAGCGAAACTCCTTGCCCCCGTTGAGGGCCAGGGCGCCGGTGGTCAGGCCGTGGTAGGCGTGATCGCAGTACAGGACTCGGGGGCGCCGGGTGGCGTGACGGGCGAACTTGATGGCCGCCTCGATCGCCTCGGCGCCGGAGTTACAGAAGAACACCCTGCGGATGTCGGCATGTGACCGGCGCACCAGTTGCTCGGCCAGGAGCCCGGGCAGCAAGGCGCAGTCCATCTGCACCAGGTTTGGCAGGTCGGCGTCGATCGCATCGTGGAGGGCCCGCTTGACGACGGGATGGCTTCGGCCAAGGGCATAGACGCCGAACCCGGCCAGGAAGTCCAGATAGCGCTGACCGTCGGCGTCGTAGAGGTAGCAGCCCTCCCCTCGGACATAGAAGCGATCGAACCCGATCGTCTTGAGGACCTGGGCCATCTTGGGGTTGAGGTAGTGGTTGTGGAGGCGGAAGTTCTCGCCGTGCCGCTCCTCGACCACCTTCATCACGCTGAACATCCTGGGCCACCCTTCGGGACAGCACGCTCGTCTTTCACCAAAGGTTAGCGGTGCGAATGGTCCCCCACGGTTGCTCCGGTGAGCGAGGATGCCTCCCATGAGTCGTGGAGCGGTGCGGACCGCCCTGTCGCTGGTCCTTTCGGTCCTGCTGGTGGGCTGCGGCTCCTCGGTCAGGGCCCGGTCCCACCCACCCACCTGGTTCCGACGTCCCAGACGACCACACCGGAGCCGATCAGGCCTCTCTGGGCCGCTCCCCTGGACCGGGCCGCGGTGTACGCCACGCCGGTGATGGCCATGGGACGGGTGTATGTGGCCACCGAGGCGGACGACGTCTATGCCCTCGACGCCCAAGACGGCCACGTGCTGTGGCACGCCAACGTCGGCTCGCCGCTCACCGACGTAGCCACCACAGCCGGCTGCGGCAACATCGACCCGCTGGGCATCACCAGCAGGCCCGTGTTCGACCCGGCCACTGCCACTCTCTACGTACTCGGTGAGACCAGCACCGGCGGCGCCTCGCCCACCGTCCACCGCCAGTTGGTGGGGTTCGACGCCTCCACCGGCAAGGTCGTCCGATCCGCCGATGCCGACCCCACCGGCGGAGGTGACGATCCAGTCGATCTTCAGCAGCGGGCCGACCTGGCGCTGGCCGGCGGCAGGGTGTATGTCGGCTTCGGGGGGCTCTTCGGTGACTGCGGCCACTATCACGGTTGGATGGTCGGAGTGAGCGAGAGCGTCGGGCCGGCCAACGTCGAGTTCAACGTGACTCCGGGCCACGAGGGCGGAGCGGTGTGGGAGCCGGGCGGCCCGGCCATCGACGCGGCGGGCGACCTGTACATCACCACCGGCAATCGGAACCACCCCCGGGATCCCAACGTGAAGGACGCCGAGAGCGTCGTGAAGCTGTCGCCCACGCTGGTCGAGGAGGCCGCCTTCACCGATCCCGCCGCGACCGGCGACGGGGATCTCGGTACCGACAGCCCAACCCTGCTGCCCAACGGCACCCTCTTCGCCGTAGGCAAGAGCGACATCGGGTACGTTCTGCGGCAGTCCGATCTGACATTGGTGGCCCGGATCCCGGGCGTGTGCGGGAGCGACCCCGTCGGGAGCAACGCCTTCGACACCGCAACCGACACCCTCTATGTGCCCTGCCGGGACGGTGGCATCCAAGAGGTCGACCTGGCCCGAAATCAGCTGGGCTGGCATCATGGGGAGGTCAACGGCTCCCCGGTCCTGGCGGCCGGTTCGCTGTGGGCCCTCCACTACGGCGACGGCACTTTGCAGGTCCTCGACCCGGCCACGGGCGACGTGAAGAAGGCGGCACAGGTCGGGGCGGTTCCCACCTTTTCCACACCCTCCGTCGCCGACGGCCTGGTGCTGGTCGGAACGACCTCGGGGGTGAAGGCTTTCCGCGGACGAAGGCGCGGCATAGGATGCCGCGGTACCGACGCTCGGGGGAAGCCGTGATCGACAATCCGTATTACAGCCATGAGTTCCACGGCGACTACGACCTGATCAGCATCGGGCAGCTGGATCTGGAGGAGGGTGGGTCCATCCCGGACTGCCAGCTCGCGGTGGCGACGTTCGGTGAGCTCAACGAGGCCAGGGACAACGCCATCCTGATCACCAGCTGGTACTCCGGGACCCACCAGATCTGGCGCGACACCTACATCGGGCCCGACCACGCACTGAACCCCGAGCGTTACTTCATCGTCGCCATCGACCAGATCGGCAGCGGCCTGTCGACGTCTCCGCACAACGCCGACGGGCCCAACGCGGCACTGGCGATGTCGAAGTTCCCGAAGGTGCGCATCGGCGATGATGTCGTTGCCCAGGAGCGGCTCCTGCGGGACCACTTCGGCATCGAGACCCTGGCTCTGGTCGTCGGGGGGTCGATGGGCGCCCAGCAAACCTACGAGTGGGCGGTCCGCTTTCCCAGCAAGGTCTTGCGGGCCGCGCCCATCGCCGGCACGGCGCAGAACACCCCCCATGACTTCCTCCTCGCCCAGACGATGAGGGAGGCGTTCATGTCCGATCCTGGTTGGGATGGCGGGGAATACAAGACCACCGGTGACGTCGTTGACGGCATCGTCCGCCAGGCTCACATCTGGGCCGTCGTGGGGTTCTCGACGGAGTTCTGGAAGCAGGAGGTCTGGAGGGCTTTGGACTTCGACTCGAGGGAGTCTTTCCTTGCCGGTTTCCTCGAGCCGTACTTCACCGCCATGGACCCCAACGACCTGCTGTGCCAGTCGTGGAAGTGGCAGCGCGGCGACGTGGCCCGCCACACCGGCGGCGACCTTGCGGCCGCCCTCGGGCGGATCACCGCCAAGACCTTCGTCATGCCCATCGACGAGGACCTGCTCTTCCCCGTCCGGGACTGCGAGCCCGAACAGGCGATGATCCCCCACAGCGAGCTTCGCGTCGTCAACGATGTCCTGGGCCACCTGGGGCTCTTCGGGGTGGCGCCGACCTACATGCCCCAGATCGATCAGCACCTCGGCGACCTGTTGGCCACGACGCTCTGACAACGACTACGAAGGCTTCGTGTTCGACCGGGCCACGTGAACCCGCGGACTCGCAGGTCCCGCTGAAGCATCCACCCTGACGGTCGGGTTGGATGCAACGATGGAGACGTGCCGAGCGAGGCTGTCGGTGAGTTGGGGACGGAGGGGATCGTCACGGATGCAAGAGCTGAGGCCGGCCTTATAGTCGCGCGAGCCCACAGCCAGGCCCGAGCCACCCTCGAGGAGGCCGACCAGCTCGCTCGCGAGGTGCACGTCGCGGCCCATGTGGTGCGACAAGAGACGGCGGCCGCGGCGAACATGGCCGTGGCTGAAGCGCAGGGAACCCTGACGGAGGTCGAGAGGCTCCGCCAAGACCTCAGGCGGCGCTCTGCGTTGTTGCAACGGCAGGAAGTCGTCCTCTGCACCATCCTCGAGCGGCTCATCACCGACCGGGCCCGTACCGATCGGATCATCTCGGAGGCCACTCGACCCGGCTCGTCCCTCCTGGGCGGTGGCCAGGTGGGAGCATCCCCGCCGACGGCGGGCCGGCCCCATCGTCGTGCGCCCTCCCTGTCCACGGGTGACGCCGGCGTCGTCGGCGGGATCATCCGACGCCTGCGCCGGGCGGTGAGTGTCGAGGTGGGCTTCTCCACCGGTGCCACAAGGGAGTCGGTCGATGCTCATCTCCTCCTCCGCGTGGCGCGCTTTCGAGCCCCGTAAGCGTCTCTGCGGAAAACATCGCCTCCTCCACTGGCGACCGATGAGATCGGGGCGGGGCCGTCGTCATACTGGAGTTGCCATACGAGGAACGATGGAGGTTGTGTCGATGAGCGCGGTTCGGGTGCTGGTTGGTACACGCAAAGGCGCATTCGTCCTGACGGCGGACGGCAGCCGGACCAACTGGACGGTCACCGGTCCCCATTTCGGCGGATGGGAGATCTACCACGTCAAAGGATCCCCGATCGACCCCGACCGCATCTACGCGTCCCAGAGCACCGGCTGGTTCGGCCAGATCATCCAGCGCTCCGACGACGGTGGGCGTAGCTGGAACCCGGTCGGCAACCAGTTCCTCTACGACGGGGTTCCGGGAACCCATCAGTGGTATGACGGCACGCCCCACCCCTGGGAGTTCGCCCGGGTCTGGCACCTGGAGCCGTCGCTCAGCGATCCCGACACGGTGTACGCCGGGGTGGAGGACGCAGCTCTGTTCCGCTCCCGCGACGGTGGCATGGAATGGGAGGAACTGTCCGGATTGCGCGGCCACGACACGGGGGCGCGATGGCAACCGGGCGCAGGGGGCATGTGCCTGCACACCATCCTGCTGGATCCGACAGATCCCGAACGGATGCTGATCGCCATCTCGGCCGCGGGCGCCTTTCGGACCTCGGATGGCGGTCGAACCTGGGAGCCGGCCAACCGTGGCCTCCACTCCGAGGGCATTGGAGATCCGGAGGCCGAGGTGGGTCACTGTGTGCACCATGTGGCCATGCACCCGTCCCGACCGAACATCCTGTTCATGCAGAAGCACTGGGACGTCTTGCGCAGCGACGACGGGGGTGGGTCGTGGCGGGAGGTGAGCGGAAACCTGCCCAGTGATTTCGGTTTTCCGATCGACGTGCACCCCCATGAGCCGGAAACGGTCTATGTGGTGCCGATCAAGAGCGACTCTGAGCACTACCCGCCGGATGGCAAGCTGCGGGTGTATCGCAGTCGGACCGGGGGAGATGAGTGGGAGGCGCTCACCGCAGGCCTCCCGCAGCGGCACTGCTACGTCAACGTCCTGCGTGACGCTCTGTCCGTCGATGCTCTCCAGCCGGCAGGTGTCTATTTCGGCACGACCGGCGGTCAGGTGTACGCCTCGGCTGACTCGGGTGACAACTGGTCGCCGATCGTCCGGGACCTACCGGCGGTCCTTTCGGTCGAGGTCCAGACCCTCCCATGATTCGGGTCGTGCTCCCCGCCCACCTGCGCACCTTGGCCAACGTCAAAGGCGAAGTCATGCTGGACGTCGCCGCCCCCGTGACGCAGCATTCGGTCCTCGACGCCCTCGAGCAGCGCTACCCGATGCTGCAAGGGACCATCCGCGATCAGGTCACGAGACGACGCCGGGCGTTCGTACGGCTCTTCGCAGGGATGGACGACCTGTCCCACGAATTGCCCGAGGCGTCGTTGCCGGACGCGGTGGTCAGCGGGAGCGAACCGCTTGTGGTCATCGGCGCCATGGCGGGAGGCTGAGCGAGCTCTACCCGAGGATGGAGCCCAGAATCTATCTCCGGGTGGATGCGCACCCCGGCCCTGGTTCTCATGATGGGGAGCATGAGTGAATCTGACGTGGTGAAGGTCCGAGGTCTGCGAAAGGCCTACGGGTCGAGGGTGGTGGTCGACGGTTTGGATCTCGACGTCCGGGCCGGTGAGATCGTGGGCTTGATCGGCGCCAACGGTGCCGGGAAGACCACCACGGTGGAATGCATCCAGGGGCTGCGCAGACCGGACGGGGGCGTGCTGAGCGTCCTCGGTTACGACCCGATGACCCAGGCCGAGCAGCTGCGGCCCCTCGTCGGGAGCCAACTCCAGGACTCCGCCCTACCAGACCGGTTACGAGTGGCCGAGGCAGTCCGTCTCTTCTCCACCTCGCGCCGGGGCGACGGCGACGAACTGCTCGAGCGGTTCGGACTGGTCGAGCGACGCCGGTCGGCGTTCTCGTCGTTGAGTGGCGGGGAGCGGCAACGGTTGTTTCTCGTCCTGGCGTTGCTGAATCGGCCCCGTCTGGTGATCCTCGACGAGCTGACCCAGGGCCTGGACCCGGCTGCTCGGCGCAACGTCTGGGCCGCCGTGGAGCAGCTCCACGACGCGGGCACGACCGTGCTGTTGGTCACCCACGAGATGGACGAGGCCGAGGCCCTCTGCGGCCGGGTCGTCGTCATGCGTTCGGGTCGGGTCCTTGATGCCGGCACGCCGTCGGAACTGGTGGATCGCCATGCCCGCCGGGCTACGTTCCGGTTCGCCGTACCCGATGCGTCCTCGGCCCCCGAGCTCCTGGACGAGCTTCGCCGCCTGGACGGCGTACACCGGGTGGAGTCGGTGAACGAACGGGTCACGGTGCAGGGTGACCGGCGGATCATCGCCTATGTCGGTGCCGCCCTCGTGCGGTGGGGGTCAGTGCCCGAGGACCTGAGCGTCCACGTCCCGGACCTCGAGGACGCGCTGCTTGGTCTGCTCGACGGTCACGCGCGGGCCGAGACGGTTGCGGATGTGCTGGGACGACATCAAGGGATCGATGGCCAACGGATAGGAGAACTGCGATGAGCACGCCGGTAGGCCGACTGGTCCGAGCCGAGCTGAAGCTGATGACGCGCGACCCTCTGGTCCTGACGTTCGTGTTCGTGTTTCCGATCGTGACCATGCTGATCATCGGCGGGTCGTTCGGCACGAGTCCCGATAACAAGGGATTTGATGGTGTCAACCCCGCCCACTGGTACGTGGCGTCCTATCTCACCGTGGTGATCGGCGCCACCGGATTGGTGATGGTGCCGGTCCACCTGGCGTCCTACCGAGAGCGCGGCGTCCTGCGACGTTTCGCGGCCGCTGGCTTTCCTCGGTGGTCGTTTGCTGTCGCTCAGCTCGTCGTGGGGATGGTGACCTGCGCGCTGGCCTGCCTCTTTCTGTTGATCGTCGCCGCCCCCGTCTACGGCATACCGGCGGTGCACGACGGGTGGCCGGTAGCCGCGGCCCTGGTCCTGGGCGCCCTGGCCTTCGTGAGCATCGGCGTCCTGCTGGGGTCCCTTCTGCCGTCGGCACGAGCCGCCCAGGCCATCGGTCTGCTGCTGTTCTTCCCTTCGTTCCTCCTCGGGGCGGGCGGCCCGCCGCCGAACGTGATGGGCTCGGTCCTACGCCAGATCGCCGACGTTCTGCCGCTGACCATGGTGACCAACGCGGTTCGCGACCCGTGGCTGGGACTGGGTTCGGCGACCGGTTCGTTGGCCGCAGTGGCCCTCATCAGCATCGCCGGCACGGTCATCGCCGCCCGCAGAACCGCCTTGTGACGCCGCCCGATGGCGCCGTGGCCGGACGCCTGCGACGGTCCGGCCGTAGCATTCCTCAGGTGAACGGCAACGCCGAAGCGGGCCAACCCGCCGACCTGCTGCCTCGACGGCTGAGGTGGTTGCCCCTGGTCGTCTTCGTCGTGTTCGTCGCCATCGGCTTGGCGAGCGCCGATCTCAGCCCGCCAGTTGCAGTGCCTCAGCGGCGCTAGTGCACCAGGTCGCTGAACACACGCGTGTAGTTTCACTCCTGTTGTTTGACGTCACAGGAGGGAGCCGACCATGCCGTATAGGGCTGCGCCGATCGTGTTGGACGAGACGATCCGGGCCGAG
>JBPCNZ010000120.1:0-80156 GCA_051000755.1 Acidimicrobiales bacterium
ACGACTTCGAGACATACTGGAAATGGCACCTCGACAAAGAACTACAACGCACCCACCAGTCCCGATACGCAAACGGTGCCCTCCCAATCGCCGCGTAGCTCACTCCTGGAGCGCCGCACCCGAATCAAACCCGTCGTCTCGGTGTCGAGGGCAAGGGCGTGTCCGGTTGCGTGCTGCTCAGTCGCCCAGGCGCCGAACTCAGCGAGGGACGGCTCGTCGGTGATGCTGCGGATGTCGCTCACAGCTCGTCCTCGTCGTAGTAGTCAGTGTCGTCCTCGTCGTCAGCATCCGCCGTATCGGCCAGCCCCTCGATCAGGGCGGCAGTCGTCGGCCCGGTTGTGGTGTCGATGTCAGACTCGGCCAGCGCCACCCCACCGGCTGACGTTGGACGCGTGCTCCCTGTCGGCGGCATGATGTCAGCGGGTGCAGATGACTTGTCCGGCCCAACCCCATCGACACGCTTCGCCAGCGACGTGTACGGCTCGGAGACCAGGCCCAAGGCCTCCGGGCGGATCGCGAAGCCCCGAGGCGGGGTGCCGGTGGTCAACCCCAACTGTGGGGCCACGACGCCGCGGTGTTCCTCCACCACATGGCGCTCCTCAAGCGCCGAGTAGATCTGCCCGACCTTCTCCGGCCGCTGCATGGCCCGCCACAGCTTCTCGACCCCCTGGCGTTGCAGCAGGATCAGTCGCCCGTCAGGAGACGCTGGCTGCACCAGTCCGAGGCAGATAGCGGTCATCTGGTGCTCCGCCACCTCGTAGTCGTTCACCCTCCACCCGAAGGCGTTGAGGTCGGGGTCCTCAACAGGCAGGGCCTCATGTTGCGGCCCGGCGAGGTAGGCGGCACCGGTGGCCATCCAATCCCTGGCAGCGCTCAGGAAGACCTCGACCGGGGCCTCCTCGGCGTTGCGGACCTCGGAGCGCTCGACCACCGACCCGAGGGTGGTGGTTATGTCCCTGGCCGTCGGGATGAGGTCCGCCACGCCCACGGCAGTGGCGTAGGTGCGAAACACGGCCCAGCCGGTGGCGATCCCGGCCACCAGGTCCGAGGCGCGGGACACGCCGTGTGCGGCGTTCATCGTCCGGGTGACCTCGTTGGCCCACCCGACCATCCCGTCCGGCCCAAGCTCAGCCCGCCGCTCCGCCAGGTATGCGAGGTAGCCGCCGTACAGCTCTCGGGCCAAGCCGGTGTCGTCCCACTCCTCGACCCAGCCGCCAGGGTCCCGCACGCCGAGTACCAGGTCGCCGGCCAGCATGTGAAGCTCGATGCAGCGGTTGACTATCCCTTGGCCTGATGCCCGCTCTTCCGCGGAGACGATGACGGCGCAGCGCGGGTCCCGGCGCCCGGCGTGACCACCGGACTGGGTGGACACGCCACCTGCGGACTCCTCGAAGGCCGCCTTCAGGGCGGCGTTCACGGTCTCGGTGGCGAGATCATCCTTCCGCTTGGGACCGTTCAGGCAGTAATCGTTGAGGAAGAACACCCCGTCGTCGTACTGCCTCATGACGACCAGGCAACCCTTGGGCGTGTAGGTCCCGGACAGGGAGAACGACAGGGACCCGTTCCGCACCCCGACACCCGAGACGAACGCCTGGGCGCAGCGGAGGTAGAGCGTCTTGCCGATCTCACTCCCACCATCCACGACGATGGCTGGACGGGAGGGCAGTCCGAGCGGGGCGGCGAACAGCGTCCCGAGCATGGTCGCCCCGATGTCGGGACGGTTCGGGGTGAGACCTAGGAAGCCCTTGACCGCCTTGGCGGCCCGGCGGTGCTCGGCCAGGGTGATCGGCACCTTCGGCCAGCCGATGTTCGCCAGGGCCGGCTTGAGCTGGCCGGTGGTCACGACGGTCTTGCCACCTACGTTGGTGATCTCCGGGAGGGCGCGCAGCGTGCCTGGCTCGGGACCGGCGGGGGTCATGTCGGAGGTGGCAGCGGTGTAGCTACTCCCACCGTGCCAGCCCATCGAGGTCTGCCAGGTCTGCCCGTCCTCACCCTCCCCCAACACCTGGAGCACGTCCTGGATCACGTGCCAGTCCCGCGACGACCACAACCGCACCGGGGCCGCAGAGCGCACCAACATCCGTTGCGCGGCCAGTACCGAGTCCTCGACGAGCTGGTGACCGGCAGAGTGCCATCGACCGTCAGCGGTGAGGACCCCCACCTCATGGACCGGATCGCACTGCTGTTTGTTACCGTCTTTGTACCGCTCGACCGGCAGGCGGATCATGATGGCCGACCAGACCCGCACATCGACCGGCCCCTCCCCCACCACCTCCCCACTCTCGTCACGTTCCAGCTCCATATGGCTGGTCCAGGTGCCGTGCCTCTCCCCGCCGAAGACGGTGAAGAGACCGTGATCGGGGTCGTGGTCGAGCCAGACCATGGCCCCGTCCATGGACGCCATGGCCTCGCGCACCGTCGGCTGCTCGACGGGTCGGGCATCCTGGCGGGCTGCCGTAGAAGGCTCCGCCAGCTCGGGATGCGCTGCCAACAGGTCGGCCGGCGCGGGGTACTTCACCAACCCCTCCAGCAACCCGTCAGGGTCCCCGACGAACAGCTTGGCCAGGTTGTGGGCGAGGGCACCCCTCCCCCCACACCTGATGTTGCGGATGAACCACCAGGAGCAGAGCCGACCGGTGTTCGCCTCGACGCCGAAGACGCTGGCGGTACCGGCGCCGAACGCGGTCAGGGTCGAGACAGCCGGGCCTGGCTGGTGACCAGCCTCTGCCGGGAACGAGGCGCGAAAGAGCTTGGCGTAGACGATCCCACCCTTCTTCTCGTGCTCCCAGGTGAGAGACCAGTCGTCGGCGTCGTCGGGGATGAGCCCGGCGTCGGCCCAGGAGATGAGACGGTCGGAGCTGTTGATCATGCCGGGCAGCTCCCGCATCAACCGAGCCATCGGCAGCGTGATGCACACCTGGTCCGCCGGGTGGTCGGTGCCGCCGCAGACGTGAACGTACTCGCCCTTCTTAGGCTTCTTGCGGCTCTTGGCGACCCTCGGGGGGAGCTTGGGCAAAGCCGGGTCGCTGATGGCGTCACTGATCTGCTCCGCCGAGTAACGGTTACGGGTGTCGAGGCGGATCAGGTGGACCGGAGCGGTGGTGATGTTCGGGTCAATCTGAGCGACCCGCTCGGCGGTCCACTCACCACCAACTACCGGTAGTGGTTTCCCGTTGACCCCGCACGGAAGACGGGTCACCTGCGCCGGGTCGGCCGGGACGCTGCCGTCGAAGGCCACACCCTGCTCGAAGTGCGCTCCGGCCAGCACATCCTTGTGACGCTGGAGCAGTGCCTTCCCCTGGGCGGAGTGCGGGTCGATGGCCTCATCCAAGCCCCACCAGGCCAAGAGCCCGCCGCCGGTGTCGATCACACCTGTCGGAAAAAGCGGGTAGGCGGCGATGATGTCCCATGCCTGGGCGTCGGTCATGCACGGCATGGCCTCGGGCTTGTGTACCCCTCTGGTGGTGTCCAGGTCGAGCCACAGGTTGGCGACGGCCCGCACCGTGTCCTTCCGACCGCGGGCTATCCGGCTGAGGTCGGCGGGTTGGGCTCCAGCGACCCGGTAGAGCGACTGGCCGAGCTGCTTGCTGGCCCAGGCCCACTGTGCGTCCACATCGCCCCAGGGAGGCTTGAACGTCCAGTTCGTCTTGGGGCCGAAGGACATCGGGAGGATGGCGCCGGCCGGATATATGTCCGGCGGGAACTGGGCGGCGTGGGCCAACCGGAACTGGTCCTCGGCTGACATCTCAACCAGCTCGGCGGTTTCATAGGCCCGAGCGTCAGGGGTGGTGGCGTGCACAGCGGCGTCCTTCGAGGCTCCCGGCTAGTGCCGGGGAGACGGTTGGGATGCCCTATCTCGCCAGGGATGCTGCTCGTGCGCCGCCCGCAGGCGATGTTCGGAACCGGACGGCCTGATCATCTGTGAAGCAGATAAGGCCGTCGTCGAATGAATCGTGGGTGACCAACACCATACAAGCTGTCCCACCTGTACACAACTGTTTTCAGGGGGTTTTCTGCATTTTTAGTGATCAGATGGCGCAGAAGCCCTCGAACCACCAGGTCAAAACGGGTTCGAACCCGGACAGGAGCGAGTTGGGTGGAGTTTCAGTAAGTATTGCGTTATCTCATGCTGACACCCGCTGCCACCAGCGCGGAGCGGCCAGAACCGTTCGCAGGCGAGGTATGTGGAGCCTCAGTGTGTTCCATGACACCTCATGCGCACACGAGCCCACGATTCGCACCATTCGCAGCAAGGCAGGCGGCCATTCGCACTTGCACGAATCACAAAAGCCCAGGTCAGATGGGGTAAACGCCCTCGATTCGCAGCATTCGCACCATTCGCAGCTAAAAAAACACACCCCCTATAGAGAGAGAAGCTGTGTGCATGAGCCCCATCGAGACGTGGTGTCTCGATGAGCGTTTGCAAACTTCCAGACCCCCCCTATATATATATTTCTCTTGCGAATAGTGCGAATAGTGCGAATGGATGGGTTCGCACCCCCTCTGAGCAGGGACGATGGCATTCGCACTCATCGGGGCGACGCTGCGAATCTGGGGCCTGGAGTGCGAATATGGGGTTTGGAGTGCGAATCGTGGCGTCGAAACCTGTTGCTCACCGTCACCCGGGTACGGCTTGTGGCGTGGCCACCGATGATCTGGGGGTGCCCGAGGCCCTCGACCTATGCGCCTGGTGCACGAACCCAGCCCACCCACCAACGTCACCGGTCTGTCCTGCCATCGCCTTGACGCTGATCGTCGAGCACTCGGCCCTGGTTCGCCGCGGGGATCTGTCCCCACATGAGGCAGACCAGGCGCCGGCTCCGCCTGTAGCCACTCAGGTCGAGCACATCTTGTGGGACCTGGACGAGCACGACCCGGACGAGTTGCCCCCGCCGTTCTGACCCCTGTCTGAATCGGATACGGTCTGACTGCATCTATCCGACTCGGATTGCTGGTTCCTTGGCGGGGGCGAGAGGCTGGGGGCGCCGAGGGGACGCAGGTGCGGCGGCGGGCTTGGGAGGTGGACACGGGCGGGTCACGGCGTGCGGCGGCGGGCCGGAGCGACCTGAGCCGCTGGTTGCGGGACCTGGCGAGGCGACCGAGCAGGGGGGCTGGGTGAGGCTGGACGGCAGGCAGGCGTGTGGCGGGGCAGGCTGGCGAGCAGCGGGTGAACGAACCGGGACCGGACGGCCGGAGGCTGGCTCCTCGCGTCCGCATCGTTCCCTACCCGTAGCTCATAGCCATCCCTTCACCTTCACCTTCCTCGCTCTCTTCATCCATCGTCACCCGCGCTTGTCATCTTCACCGTCATCGTCCTCACCCTCGCGTTCGTGCATCAGCTTCGGCAGCTTCACCCGGCCGTCACCGGCCATGCTTCCCGCGCCGCAGGGGTGCTACCGAGCTTCCCTGGGCTGGGCCACCATCCATCCCTCTCGCGCTTCGGCCTGGCTTCGAGCCGCCCTCCCGAAGGAGCGGGCCGCGTAGCTTGAGGTCCTGTGCCGGAGTACCGCTTTCGCCCAAGCGACCTTCACCCGGACCGAAGCGACGACCGCTACGCCGTGGCCTTCGAGCGCGGCAGCCTCCAGCTTGGCCTCTACGCCCCTCGGGACGGCGACGGCCAGAGCCCTCACGACCAGGACGAGGTGTACGTGGTGATGAGGGGTCACGCCAGGCTCCGAAACGGGGAGACCGTGCACGACGTTGAGCAAGGCGAGGCCCTCTTTGTTGCTGCCGGTGTCGAGCACCGCTTCGAGGACATGAGCGACGACTTCGAGGCGTGGGTGGTGTTCTACGGACCGCCGGGCGGTAAGGGGTAGAGCCGCGCCAGCCGATCTAGCGTGGTTCGGGTACAGCATGGGCGGCAAGTGCCGTAAGCGCATGGGTGATCTCCGAGCGGATCGCCGGGTCGCATGTCGATCCCGGTGACCCGGCAGGCCGTTGGTGGCGACGGGCTCGTCACCGCAGGCATCCTTGACCACCGAGGCGTGGACGTAGCCCAGGACCTTGGCGAGTGACTCGTGGGCGTCGGCGGCACCGGTTGGTGCGGCCGAGACGTTGACCCACGCCACCGGCTTCTGGTAGATGGAGCCCGGCTGGTCGTCTCCCACGGTCCAGTCCAGGAGGTTCTTGAACGACCCGGGCAGTGCCCCTGCGTACTCGGGGGTGGAGAAGAGGATCGCATCCGAATCCTGAACCGTCGAGCGCAAGTCGGCCACCGCCGGGTGGAGCGGGTCGGCGTCGTGGTCCGGGTTGAAGTGAGGAAGGCGGTCGAGCCCTTCGTAGAGGACGGTCACGATTCCGCTGCGGCGCTACGACCTGGGCGGTACGCAGCAGAGCCCTGTTGGTGGAACCGCTGCGCAAGCTGCCCGACACCAGCAGCAACTTGGCAGCGGCTCGTCATCCGGTCACCATACGGCCTTTTGGCCATGGGCGCCGGAGGCTGACATGCTTGAGCCTTCAAGCCTCGCCCCACCACGTCGGTGCCAGCTATCGAACCGGGGTCGGAGCGGCCCCCTCTTACCACGACTTGGACTGGCGCCATCAGCCATGGCAACGGGACAATGGGCATGTGTCCCTTCCCGGCCCTCACTCTCCATTGGAGCAGTCGCGGTTCAGCGTCTCCTTGCTGCGCGACCCACCGGAGGCGATGCGGAGGCTCTACAGACGTTACGGTCCGGTCGTCGGGTTCGGCTATCGGCCGTTCCACTACGTGGCCCTCTTCGGTGTCGACGCCAACCGCTACCTGCTGGCAGAGAACCCCGGCAACTTCCGGTGGCGGGAGGCGCTGTCGTTCCTGATCCCTGTTGTCGGCGACACCGCTTTGGTGGTGAGCGACGGCGGCGAGCACCAGCGGCGACGACGGCTGGTCCAGCCCGCGTTCGGTGTTCGCAGCATCGGCCGGTACCTCCCGATCATGGCGGCTGAAGCCGACCGTGAGCTGGACCGGTGGCAGGCAGGCGAGACCGTGGACGCGTTCTCCTGCCTGCGTCGGGCGGTCCGACGGATAGCGGTGCGCAGCCTCTTCGGTGACTCGCTCGGGTCGCGTTCCGACGAGCTGGGCGACTCGCTCGGGGCGGCCATCGCCTTCGTCAACCGGCCCGTCGGGCTTCAGGTCAAGGTCGACCTGCCGTGGACGGCGTGGCATCGGGCCAAGGCAGCCCGTGATCGCGCCGACGGGATCGTCAACGCCGAGATCGCCCGCCGACGGGCGGCGGGACCCGGTGACGGCGACCTCCTCGACACCCTGCTCGCCGCCACCGACGATGAGGGCCTGGCGTTGAGCGACACCGAGGTGCGCGACCAGGTGGTCAGCCTGATCGCCGCAGGGTATGACACGACCAGCGCCGCGGCCGGATGGGCCGTCCACGAGCTGCTCGTCAATGACGGCGAGTGGGAGCGAGCAGCCGACGAGGTTGCCCGAGTGGTTGGCGATGAGGCGCTCACCGTCGAGCACCTCCAGCGTCTGTCCCATCTCGACGGTGTGGTCAACGAGACCCTGCGGCTATGGCCGCCCGGCTTCGTCAGCGCCCGCAAGGCGGTCGATGACTTCGAGTTCGCCGGTCACCATGTTGCCGGCGGGACGATGGTCCTGTACTCGCCCTACGTCACCCACCGCTTGGCAGAGCTGTGGCCGGACCCGGACCGGTTCATGCCCGACCGGTGGGCCGGCGCCGAGCCGGACCCGTACCAGTTCGTGCCCTTCGGTGGTGGCTACCGCCGTTGCCTCGGTTTCGCCTTCGCCACCCAAGAGCTCAAGGTCCTGCTGGTACAGCTCCTCCGCCGAGTCACCCTCACCGCTCTGCGACCGACCGCCCGACCGACGGGATGGGCGGCGTTGCACCCCAAGGGTGGTGTCCCGGTCCGAGTCGAGAGCGTCGAGCCGTCTCGCCCGTCGCTGGCGACACCCGTCTGAGCCGCCAGACAGAACCAGCGCAGCTGCGGCTCCAAATCTAAACGGAACGCCGGTGATGCCTGCGGAACCGGGCCAGCAGGACTTCTGGCGACCGGTGTCATACCGTCAGCGCGGCGCGGAACTCGGCGGCCATCGCAGCGGCGGCGTCGCGTAGGCGGCATGAGTCGGGGCCGCCGGACAGCAACGTGCGCGATGCACTGGGCATCACCCTGTCGGGACAAGCGGCGAAGACCTGGGCAACGTCCGACCCGGCTGCGCCTTGGGCGCCGACCCCGGGAGCGAGGAACAGCCCTTGCATCCCGACCAGATCGAGGGTTGGCTCGATGTGCGTGGGACCGACGACCGCGCCGATCGGTCCGATCTCACCGGGCGCAAGGGCGGCGTTGAGCGCCCCGATGTCGCCGAGTAGTGCCTCCTCGACGCTGCGTCCGAACTCGTCTCGGGCTCCTTGGATGCTTCGACCTTCAGGGTTGGAGGAGCGGGTGACCACCAGGAGGCAGGCCCCAGCCTCATGCGCACGGGTGACGAAGCCACCCATGGCTGCGAGCCCCAGGTAGGGGTGAACGGTGATGGCGTCGGCTTCAAGTGGAGCGTCAGCGCCTAGGAACGCCTCGGCGTAGGCGTCGTTGGTGGTTCCCACGTCTCCCCGTTTGACATCGAGCACGGTGAGCATCCCAGCGCTTCGAGCGTCGGCAACAAGACGTTGCAGGGTCCGGACGCCCCGCCATCCATGCCGCTCGTAGAACGCCGACTGCGGCTTGACCAGCCCGACGGTACCGGCGGCCGCTTCGAGCACGATGTCCACGAAGCGGTCGAGGCCCTCTGCGGTGTCGCCGACACCCCAAGATTCCAGCACCTTCTCGGAGGGGTCCAACCCCCAGACGAGAGGTCCGAGCCCCGACCGCACCGCAGCGAACCGGGCCGCGAAGGTATCTGCCACAGCTTCAGGTTCCCACAGCCAGAGACGGCCCGCTGTCGAGGGGTTGTCTGCCATGGAAGCTGAGCGTTGGCGTGGTCACTGCGCCCGTGCCTCCGCTCGGGGCTGGACGTTCAGCCGGTACCCGTCTCGGTGTCATGCTCTCCGACACGTGCTCCGCTTGAGCACGCGAGAATCATCACCATGCCCGTTACCTGGATCACGGAACTCTTGGCGCCTGGCCGCGAGCTGCACGACGTTGGCGGCGGCTTGGTCTCTGCGCTCAACTCCGACGAGCGCGGCTCCCCCTACGACCGGCAGGCGGCGACCTACGACCGTCTCGTGGGCAACAGGCTCTACAACCGCCTGGTGTGGGGAACGTCTCCTGTCACCTACGCCGCCTTCGCTGACACCACCGTTGCCGACTCCGATGGGCCGCTGCTCGACGTTGACTGCGGGACAGCGGTGTTCACGTCCGCCAGCTACCGATCCACAGAGCGCTCCTTGATTCTCGTAGACCGTTCCCTCGGGATGCTTCGCCGGGCCGCCGAGCGCCTCCAGGGTCACGATCCGACTCGGGTCGCCTTCGTTCAGGCCGATCTGTTCGACCTCCCGTTCCAGCCGGCCTCGTTCGCGACGGTGGCCTGCCATGGCCTCCTGCACCTCTTCGATGATCCCAGCCAGGTCATCCAGGTCCTGCGATCCCAGGTAGCCGCGGCCGGGACGCTCTACACCACGTCGCTGGTCGCGGAAACGGCCATCGGCACCCGAGCGCTGCGGCTACTCCATCGGATAGGCGAGGCCGCGGTCCCTCGCTCGAAGGACGAACTGGTCATGGCTGCTCGCTCCGAGCTGGACGGCTCGGTTCATGTACGGCGCGAAGGCTCGATGACGTTCCTCCACTGGCCCTGACCACTTTGACGAGGCTCCGTCGTCATCAAGGGCCACACAAGCGGTCCGCCAGCCGGTCCAGCCCACCCTTGACCGCCTGGCCGTAGCCGTCATCACCGAGCGCGCCGAGAGCCGCCTGGCCAAGTCTTCGCGTGGGCACGGGCGAGTTCGAGGTCACCAAAGCCTGTGGTACACGTCGCCAAGGTTGAGATGCAGCGACGGGTAGAAACCGCTGACCGAGCTGCCCACGCCCGCCTGGCGTGCCCGTACCTCGGTCACCAGGTCCGCCGCTTCGAGCGCCCGAAGGTCCCACACCAGCTCGTCGGCCGGGTCGTCTTGGACATCGGCGATGGAGTGGGCCAGGGCGCAGCGGTGGATCGGGTCACCATCAGGACCGATGGTCGCCCACAGGTCAGCAAACAACTGGCGGGCGCCGGCTCGCTCACCGGCTTGGCCCAGCTCGATGCCCTCGCCGATCTCGACCATGATCTCGTCAGGCTCGCCCATGGGCACCAGCATGGCTTGGCCCCGGCCCTGTGAACCCTCATCGAGTCGTCGGTTTCCTCATGACAAGGGGTTGTCGGCAACACTGATAGCGATGTCTGCCCTGACCCGGCTGAACCGACGATGGCGAACCGGTGGCTCGTTGTACGCGGCGGTCGTTGCCGTTCTCGCCGTCGCCGCGGCCGTGACCCACGAGACGGTGTACTTCCTCGCTGCGGTTGGGCTGACGTTGCCGTTCGGGTTGGCCGCGCTTGTTGGCGTCTACGGCGGCTACGGTTTGCTGACCACCGTCGCGGGTGCTGTTGGGGCACACAGGTCTGCGGACGGCTACGGCCCGCTCTGGTTCGTGACCATTGACGGGACTGTCGATGTCGCTCTGTTCGTGGCAGCGGGCGTCGGGAACGTGTTGGTAGCCCACGACTTGGTGGCTCGGGTCCTGAACGCACACCACGACCGGCACGCCGGGCCTTGACGCTTGGTGGCAAACCAAGATGGTTAGACCGGGACCACAGGGCGTGATCGTCAGATGGGGCCGCAACGAGTTCGGCACCGTCTGTCGTCATGATCCCTCTGATCCTGCACCGATCCTCGTCACAGGCCGACCTCCACAGGCCACAGCCTGACCGTCGTCCTCAAAGCCCTCGCTGATTGGGCCGCAGAGCACCGCGACACCGTGATGGCATCACGCTCGCGCTGGGACACCGGCCACCCCGTCTCGCAGGTCCTCTAGCCATCAGTTGACCCGGTGGCTAGACGACGGAGAAGCAGTCCGGCAATGGGGCTCGTCCGGTGAGCGCTCGCAGGACGGTGGTGGCGTCACCGGATGCCGCCGCGATTCGGGCGGCGAGAGCGGTCGCGTCGGCGAGCACCGCCTCGGGGAGGTTCGCAGGAATCTCAGCGCTGGTCGCGATGTCGAGGCTGTGGACAGCAAGCTCGAAGGTGCGGGTGGGCAACCATGCGGACAGCCGCATACCTCCGGCTGCGCTCTCGACAACGGGATCGTCGGAGATGGTGGCCAGCGTGGCGTTGACCTGCTCGACGAGTCGCCGCACCGCTCTGGCGGGTTGGTCGCCCAGGGCTGTGGCATCGGAGCGCGCTCCGTCAGTGGAAGCCTGGACGGCAGCTCGGTAGACCTCCGGGTCAACGGTCTTGGCCAAGGCGTAGTAGCCATCCGGCGAGGTGATGGTCTCGGCGGTCGCTTGTTGAGCGAGCGCCTTGAGCACGGAGCTGAGGGCGGCGGTACTGGCGTGGGCTGTCACCTCTCGCAGGCTCCACACGCCGAGGCAGCGGCGATCCCAAGCCTGCTCGGGAACGCGTTCAACGAGGTCCGCGAACGCCTTCGCCGCCGACAGGTAGGTCTCTTGTACCGACATGCCCCCGACGATGGCACAACCGCTCCGGGGACCACGCCGCGAGGCCAACCGGACCTTCTGCTTGCGTTGTCACGGGACCCGGGTGCCGTCCGGCGCGCTCGACCTGTCCCTTCCGCCCGAACAGCCAGTAGGCCAACGACCCGTCCGCGTTGACGGCGCTGACGACCCGCCAGATGGTCTTGTTCCCTCGGACCTGATCGTCCGGTCGTTCCCGCGGGTCCCGCCACGTCAGGGCCGTGACGCCGACATGGACGACGGCGATGCCGGCGAGGACAGCATTGTTGGGCTTTCGCTTCTTCCACGTCCTCAGCCTCGCGCCGACGGACCGCTCCCGCCCTGGCGGTGAGCACCTGACCACGGTCACTCCTCGCCGGAGAAGCGCTCCCAGGCGGACTGACGGGTCATGCTGAGCGATTCCCCGATCCGAGCCCAGGTCGTGCCGAACGAGCGGGCCTTGCGGACCCAGGCGCTCAGGTTCTGCTAACCCGACTCGCCCGGGGTTTGGCCCCGCCTCCGCCTGGGGGCCAGCAGCAGCGACCAGCGGCAGGTTGGTCAGCACCTCGTCGGCGTTGTCCTCCTGGTCCCAGGGAGCGAGTTGCGGATTCTCTGCGGACCTGGCGGTCCGAGGTGAAGGGTCTCAGCAACTCGACGCCTCGTCACCCGCCCTGCGTTCTTTCTGGGGACTGAAACTCGTGTGGCCCATGGAACTCCCATCCTTGGAGATATTCCAAGGGAGGCTGGGGCAGTTCGTCTAGCCGACCGGTCGCTCTCCGTATCCAATGAGCCCCGGCTCGGTCTGTGAACGCTACGTCCGCTCCTGCTCGCCCACTCAGGATGCGGTGCCAACCGGTTCCCCTGATCCACACACGATAGAGACCCCCGGGAAGAATGCTCACCGTCGTTACAGGCCCTCGCCGCCTGTACTGCCTCTGGTTCAGATCAAGCATGTCCTCAAGAGTGCGCGGTCCGGCCCCCTGCACGAACACGATCCCGACGACCACCGAGTAGACGGGCTCTCCCGAGTTGTTGGCGAGGTAGACGGCTGTGCGCCCCTCGTCAACGCTCGCCTCTTCAGCTTCCGCTCCCTCCTTCTCTTGCTCGCCTGTGTACGCGGCGATGAGTCGAGCTTGTTCAAGGTGCCGCTCGACTCGAAGCCGTTCGTCGGAAGCTAGGCGTCGCGTCCGCTCGTTCTTGATCTGCCAGAGAGCCGCCACCAGAGCGCCGACCGTGCCGACTGCGGCCACGAGCGTGCCGAGAGCAGTGAGATCACCCGAGTTCATTGTCACATCAAGCCTGTGCGACGACGGTCCTCCATCAGGTCCGCCGCAACATCGTCGGTTGAGAGGTCCCTGACCGTCACGGGAACATGATCGCTGCCCACAAGAAGCCATGCCAGTCCTGTCAGTAGGTTGCGAGACATGAGCGAGGACTGGGACCCCTCCGCGCCAGGCGTCTTGCGGCTGCCGTCGGGGCGCCTCCTGCGCGGCCGGGCACTGCGCCGCCCGGTCCCTCCTGGTCCGACACCTGACTTCGCGCTCCACCTGCTTGCCGCACGACCAGACCCGGCTCCATGGCTGGTGCGCTGGGTCAGGTGGCCGGACTTCCGCCTGCCTCATGATCGCGGTGACGCCGCCGACGCGCTGAGCGAGGCGTGGTCCCGCGCCGGCGACGAGCGGGTGGAGGTCGCCTGTGATGGTGGTCGAGGTCGGACCGGCACGGCGCTCGCCTGCATCGCCGTGATCGACGGCGTACCGGCTGACCAAGCGGTGCCGTTCGTGCGGGAGCACTACGACGCTCGTGCCGTCGAGACGCCCTGGCAACGACCGTACGTCGTCCGGTACCCAAGGGCGAGCCCGGCTCGATGACCGTCGGTGCGCATCACCCTTGGTCCTTCCTCCGTGGATGGACCAGGCGCCCCATCCACAGCTCGTGATCGGCCAGCCAGCTCTCCGCGACGGCCATGTCGGAGCCTAGCCAACCGAGCACGTCCATCTCGTGGTCCACCAGCGCTTGACGAGTCGAGGTCATCGGCACCCGGTACTCCAGCTTGACCGTCTGCCCGGCCCTGACGAGACGGTCCCCACCTGTCGCCCCGACCGCCACGTCGAGCACGGCGTAGGTCATGGTCCGCCGCCCCGGAGGCTCGACGGCCCGGCCGGTGATCGCCTCGACGGTCGGCCCGACCGGGTGGAGGTGACCGTCATGGTCGGGTCGGTACAGGCGGGCAGGGCCGTGCCGGGCGTCGGTGAGCGGAGTGCGGTCGTCGTCCACACCGAGGACGTGCCCGGGGGTCTCGGACCTCGGGATGAAACGCTGCCCCTATAGCCGGGCTTGATCGAGCCCGAGAATGCATAGAGTCCAAGGTCATGGCGGGCGACACCGGACGTGACCCGTACTTCAACTCCTTACCCGAGCGGCAAGCGCTCGTTTGGGCATCTGCTGTACGACGGCAGCTAGGACGGTGGGAACCACTCGTCGCGAAGCACTTGCTCACGACCATCGAGCCAGGTATGACTCCACAGCCAGAGCCGCGCACGACGATGACGAGCGAGGAGTACTGGCAGGGAGAGATCGAGCGGCACTTCCTGCTCGTCGCGGCACGCAACATGTTGAAGGCCATCGGCCTCATGGACCACCCGCCGACGGTAGGCACCGTCATTCGGGCCGAGTTGATCGAAGCGCGGGACCTCGTTGAGCACTGGACCGAGAACATGCCCGTCTTCAACGTCACGCCCCGCCCTCGTCAACCGGGCTACCGAACTGGCAAGGACTTCGCGTCACGAAACCCTGAGCACGGACCGTACTCCTGGTGGAGTTGGAACTCAGCTCAAGGCCCGCTCGTGACGCCCAACGTTTCTGGCCACCAGCTTCACGAACTCGTAACCACAACCATCGACGCAGCACTCCCTGTTCGGCCAGACATGACCGAGTACGTGCCTGCCGTCGCACCGAGCCCGTGGGTCGAGCGACGCTCCGAAGCCGACGAATGGTGGCCGAAGCAAGTTTGAGCACGCTCTGGGCCAGGCCCTGCCAGGTACCGCACGTCAGTCTTCAACTCTGCCTGTGGGCTACACCTGGTCAGGTTGGCCGACCCGAACGACCCGCGCCTCCCACAGGTTCGCCCCGCCCACGAACTGAGCGGCCTCAGCCAGGTCCAGCTCGGCCCAGCAGCGCATGACCCAGCCCAGCCAGCCGACCCACATCGGGTGTCCTGGTCGCACCAGGCCCAGCAGCTTGAGCGCGCATCCTGCGCCGCTCAGGTAGAGCCCCGGCTGTGCGCGGACATCATCACCGAGGACCACGTAGCTCAGCGACCGGCGTCTCGGCTCCGGATGGTGCTGCCAGCCCACGATCCCGTCCATCACCGGCCCGACCGGGTGCAGCACGGCTGTCGTGTCGTCCCGGCATCGGAGCCGCATCGGACCGTGGGTGACGGCGACGAGGACCTCGATCACGCCCGTTGCTGAGCCCGGTTGGTCGGCCGAGCCCAGGCGCCCGGCATGAACCCGCCGCGACCCAGCCAGCGGTTCAGCCCGACGATCAACTCTGCGAGGCGCACATCGTCGCCGTCCTCAGCCTCCTCGTCGATCAGCCGGACGGCCAGGTCGAGGGCCTCTGCGAGCGCGGTGTCAGGGTCCATGCCGGGTTGTACCCGGGGGTGGTGATGGTGGATGGCGACCTGCCAGACGCGGCCCTTCGAGCGACCCGCGCCTGGCCGCAGTTCGGCCTACGGTTCGGTCGGCTGCTGCGTGGTAACCGACACCTCTCGACACGTGTCCCCGTGGTGGTGCTCGCCGTAGAAGTCTGAGACATTGATCGTCTTGCTCTTATGCGACCTGACGTTCGCACCTCCGCTGGCCACTCCGTTCAACTTCCCGTTTGGCAGGTAGATATCGACGGACACGTCGTATTGCAGCGTCTCGGGCTGGTCGTTGTAGACCCGGACCGAGGCAGCCGGTCGTCCGTCGAACGTAGCGCCGCACGACACGATCTTGGGCGGCCCCGGCTCGTTGCCGTTGGTCGAGCCGCAGGCCCCCACGGCCAGTGCCAGCACCGGTATTGCTGCTACCCGTAGTCCCACCCCTCGCCACCCCGGTATGCGCGTCATTGCCATTGGGCTCCCTTGTCATCTCGATTGCCTGGTCGCGGACCCCTTCGCCTTTCTCCCGGAGCCGTCCCGCCGCCCGCCCCAGCCGGTCCTGTCGAGCCGGGAGCGAATCTCCCTACCCGATGACGGGGCGTCCCCCAAGGCGTCGAGGGCGGCCCGGACCACCACGCTGGGCGTGACCCACCTCACCTGCTCCAAGCTCTTCCGGTTGGTGACGACCAGCTCGTTCCGGAGGCGGGCGACCTCGCGCAGGAGGGTGGCGTACTGGTCGTCGGTGATGGTGACGGTGACCCGCTTGGACACGCAAAGCAGTCTAGTCAAGTGTCGCGCTTGACTTTCAGGCAAGACGCCGTGTTCGGGCCACGTTGGGGGCTCTGAGCTGCGAAAACGCCGAGCTGTTCCAACTCCGACATCCACCGCGGGATGTGCCTGTCAGCGGGCGACGAGATCCGACGCTCCCATACACGCAAGGAGAAGAAGCAGTGCCCATCGTCCCCATAAGACCTGACGACGCAGCGACCATCTGCCAGCGGGCCGCGGAGGTTGAACGCCTGGCCTTGACTCTCGCTGACGCTGCCCGGTCCCTGCGCATATCCGCCGAAGCCACGGCCGACAAGCCCGCCGCTCGCAAAGACCTGATCTCCGTCCAAGAGGTCGAGGAACGGTTGGACCTGTCCCACGCCACGGTTCACGCTCTGATCTCTGACGGCACCCTGGCCTCGCGCAAGCAGGGTCGGCGTCGTCTCGTCAACGTCGAGTCCGTGACCGAGTACGCCAGGGCCTGTCGAAGCCACCAGGCCGGCTAAGACCATCATGGCGTCACGGGCGGCGAACGGTCGCAGCACGATCTTCGCTGACACCCGTCGTCCCGGTGGCGGGGCAAGGTCACCATGGGCGTCGGCCCTGACGGCAAGACGATCCGCCGGGAGGTCAACGGCGCCAGCAAGAACGAGGTGACGCGGAAGGTCCGGGCGTTGGAGGCGCAACGCGATGCAGGGCTTCTGGCACACACCCCCAAGGTTCTCCTGGCCGACCATATCGACGCCTGGATCGACCGGCGCCAGGACAACGAGGAGATTCGCCCGACCACCGCCAAGGGGTACCGGACCGACGCCCGCTACATCCGAGCGGCCCTGCCCGGCGTGAAGCTCGGCCAGGTCTCGCCCCGCCACGTTGACGAGTTGTGGACGTGGATGCTGGCCAACGACATCAACGTCGCCCACTGCCGTCGAACGCTACGAGCGGCGCTGAACGACGCGGTACGCCGGGGCCTGATCCCCCGCAACCCGGTGGAACGGGCCGGGAGGCCGAAGCAGGCGTCATCGAAACCTCAGCCGTACGCCGTCAGCCAGATGCGGGCGTTCCTGACCGCCGCCCGCCTGGAGCGCAACGCCCCTCGATGGACGCTGGCCAGCCTGCAAGGGCTCCGCCAGGGTGAGGCCCTCGGCCTCCAATGGGACGACCTGGACCTGGACGACCTGGCGAAGCCCCCGGTGCTCCACGTCCGGCGCCAACTGCACCGCATCCCCTTCCGTCACGGCTGCGCCGACCCTGACGCCTGCACCTACATCAACTCGTTGGGCGAGGTCACGCCCGCCAAGCGGGGGGCGGACTGCCCGAAACACAGGCCAGGCGGGCTGGTTACCGACGAGCCGAAGTCCGAGAACGGGCACCGCCTCGTCGTGCTTCCCGAGCCGGTACGACGAGACCTACTGACCCACCGGGACCGCCAAGCCGACGAGGCTGCCACCAACCCACTGTGGGAGCCCGGACCTGGCGGCGGCTGGGTGTTCCCGTCAGCAGACGGCGGGCCGACCGACCCGCGCCAAGACCATCGGGACTTCGTTCGGATCATGACAGCCGCCGCGCTCCCCCACCGCAGGCTTCACGACCTTCGCCACTCGTCGGCCGAGATGATGGTCGTCAACCTGGGCATCGGCACCAAGACGGCAGGCCAGGTCCTCGGCCACGCGTCGGACAACCAGACGAGTGCCTACCTGCACGCCCTCACTGACGCCAGGGTGGTCGCGGCCAACAAGGTGGGCGAGTTGTTCTACGGGCCAGAGACCAAGCCCAAGCGACGGAAGACCCCGAAGGGGACCGGCGGATGAGCGCTGGTGGTCACGGTCGCCGGTGTACACCGCTGTAGGGCATCTGGTGGTCATCTGGTGGTCAGCCGAACCGCCAAGAGGACCTCTCGCCCGCCTGCACCCCACCTGACCTGCGGTTTCTTGGTGCCCCCGGCAGGACTCGAACCTGCGACCCGCCGCTTAGAAGGCGCTAGCGATACGTCCGTCCGTGTCCGTCTATGTCATCTCGGATCCGTCGACCAGCACATTCGTGATGTCAATAGGCCCTCGGTCAACGCTGTACTGCACCATAACTGCACCACACAATCGATCTGAGCCAGGCTTCGGGCCACTTCGCTGCCGGACCTGAGCGGCGGTGTCCACACCAGCGGCAGATGCTCAGCGTCCACCCCGGATACCTGCCGGTTCTGTCGCGACCCAAAGTGCTGGGCCCGAGGACCGCTGGCGCTTGTTCTGGCGTGGCCGCAATGGCGATCCGCGCCACTGTGGAGACGCGTCTCGGAGGTTCCTGGGATGCTTCCCGCTCATGTGGGACTTCGGTCGCCAAGCCAACATGCTCGACATGGCTCGAGTACCGAATGATCTCCGATCGCTATCCCGCATACCCGTCTGCGGGTGCGGTAATCTCTCCACGTGACGAAAGACTGCAGGTGCGCTTGGTGCGATCGGCCGTTTCAGCGGCCGAATCCTCGGGGGCCGATTCCGCAATACTGCAGCGTCGGCCATCGTCAGCGAGCCTATGAGGCACGAGCAGGTCTTCGAAGAGCCGCTCGAGGCCTCTCCGCGATCGACACCACGAAGATGATCAGCGGTCTCACCAGCGCCATGGCCGGCCTGGACGCCGCCAAGATCAGCGGGGTGTCCAACGCCCTCGCCGGCCTGGACGCCGCCAAGATCACCGGAATGACCACCGCCATGGCTGGTATCGACACCACGAAGATGATCGGCGGTCTCACCAGCGCCATGGCCGGCCTGGACGCCGATGACATTGAAGGTCTTTGGGGCAGCGTTCCCACTCAGCTGCGCGACATGATGGCGACGGTCGACGCAAGTTCTTTCAGCTCTGCCTTCGACGCCCTTGTTACGACCATAGACCCGAACGCCCCAGGCAACGGCTCGGACTTTGAGCAAACTGCTGCCTCACGGTCTCAGGCCGTTGCCCTCGCACTTTGGGTCATCGTACTTCTGATCCTTCTGGGCGCCGCTATACCAGAAGTCGTCTCGACTACGACCGACGCTGTTAGCGGCGTTATGGAGGGAGTCGGGCTAGGCTACCAACTCGCTGCCGCAACCTATGACCAGAGTCCAGTTCTTAACGACATCTACAACTGCATTGGGTTCATTTCGACCATTGCGTTTGTCAAGAGCTCGGTTGGTCGGGCTCGTGCTCGCAGAACTCGCCGCGACTCGCCACCTCCAAGTGCCAATGAAGCCTCCTAGCGGCGCACCATTGAGACGATCCCAGCTGCTCAGTTTTCTCGTCTTCCCCTCTGCCACGGCCTTACCTGTGGCATTCTCTCAGACGCCATCGGAAAACTCGATGTTGTTATCGAGTTCGTCCCTCTGCACGCCGTCCCGAACGGTGTTTCCGAGTGATACGAGGTATCACCGGTAGGTACTCGTCCCACGTGACAGAAGGTCAGTGGATCGAGACTCCCTCCGCGGCGACCTCGACTCTAGATGATGACTCTGACTGGTCTCGAGGGCTGTCAGCACGGCCTCAGCCATCAGGTCGCGCCTGCCCGAGTCAACAGCACGGGTTCGACTTCCCCAACGAGGAGGACTTGAAGGCCGGCTTACCATGCTCGAATAATGGCGAAGTCAAGTCACGCAGGCGGCTCGGATTAAACGTTACGCCACGACTGACGGAGCGTTTTCAGAAGAACATTGCCGCGAGCCCGTGATCCGTCAGGGCAGTAGATCTCGATGTCGTAGTCACGATAGTAACGTCGGAAACGTTTCTCGACCCAGGCGGACACTGTCATCTCTCCGGAAGCGGCGCGCCTGTAGGGATAAACGTTAGGCGGAGGGTCGTCCCGCCACGACAGAGGATCGCTCCTGTAAGACCCAGACGGTAATCGCTCGACATCCACGAATACTTTGAATCCTTCTACCGCCTCGATCTCATTGTCAAGGCAATCCCACGCGTCCATGGTGTTGACCTGTGCGTTGAGTTCCAAGAGAGTATCCCAGAAATCGCAGACCTGGAACGGGTATCCGAGCACAGTGCCGATCTGGCCGACGCAGATGATGAGGTCCTCCTCGGTGGAATTTTCGAGGTCAATCCAGGCCGCGTCGTCAGTCTGATCGTTCATAGTGGACACGAGGGCGTCAGCGTCGGACACACCGATCGTCTCGAGGACCATGTCGAAACAGGTGATCTCCGTATCTTCGCCGGCCAGCCCGCCTGACTCACCAGACCGCCGCTGACCTGAAGCTCTCCGTAGTACAACTTCAGCCCCTTTGTCGCCCCCCTTGGCTACTCGCCCGGCCTCCTTCGCCCTCACTAACTCTTCCGTTCTTTGGGCGAACCGCTCTACGTCGTCGGCGCTGATACCGCTCAGGACGGCCCTGGTCGCTTCGATAGCGGTGGCCCGAGTCGCAGCCAGATATGACGGATCGTGCCACAACTTCTCCAACTCGGGTGTCCACCCTTCCGAATCGGGACCGAATTCGGCAACCATGGCGTCGACACAGGATTCCGCGGCTTTTCGGGTGTCGTACGTGCCGACGTTGCCATAGCACTCGCCGCTGTAGCTGTACTGGGTTACACGGAAGACAAGCCTGTTGCCCTTGTTTCGGCGAGCCCGTATTTTGTAGCTGGTCGGTGGCACGGGGCGAGTCCACCAGCCCGGGTCTGGATCGTTGTCGAGCCCGCTTATGACGTCTGTGACGTCGAACGCCCGCAACGACGGACTCTGCTTGCCCAGTATCTTCTTCTTCAGGGCCTTGCTGGCCATGGAGGTCCTATCAGGAGAGGTTGACTCAGAACACGATACGAGGTGGGATTCGCAATGGTCAGCCGGCGGTGCCACCGAAGCTGCTGGATCTTATGTCACTGCCTGTCAACCCATAATAGCTGCGCCCGAGCCCCCGCCAGATCGAGGACGCGTGGCCGCAAGGCTCGGTGGACTATGGGATGAGCATCTTCGCTGTCCATGGCGGTCAGGCCGTGTTCGTCGCTGTCGCCAAGCCAGACCTGGTGGGGTTGATATCCAGCGGTAATCGGGCGGATCAACCTCCCGGCACAACCTGTTTGCGCTCGAGGACTTCGTTCACAGACGGCTGCGGATCTCTTACCTCTATGCTGAACCGACTGTCTAAATTTTAGAGCTGGAGGATCTGTTGGCAACGATCAAGGCCATCGAGGCGAAAATTGAGAAGATCGAGGGATACAAGGTCCACGTTCGATATGAGGACGGTCGCGACGTCCGTGGCGACCGAGCGAACCTTCCCACATACCCCTACGAGCGCGCTCTCAAGAATTCCGCCAACGTCAGCGATTGGACCCAGAATCGGTTCAAGGCCACCTACCCCGGTTTCGACGTTGACGTACTGAACTACAGCGGGAAACGGGTGCACGGTCGAACCAAGCTGGCGACCGTTCGCGACACATACTTGCCAGGCTGACCCGAAGCGCCGAGGTCCAGGCCGCCATCACGGTCCGGCGCGACAATCGGTTCAAGGAACTCTCGACTTCGACTGGGAACACCGTATATAGGGACACTCTGGATGGACCAAGCGGCTGAGTTACTGGGCAGTTGGTGTCACGTCGAGCGAGGTCTGCACACGCTTGGGATGGATGCGACCGTAGCTTCGTCTACGACGCCAGTCGTAGCCAACCGTGGGTGCCGCCCAGCACCTGGTCCGGCAGCCGGTTTCCGAACGCTCCGTCCCTCAACAGCTAGATTCGATCCGGCGTCGATCTTTCTGGAGGGGTGTTGGACAAGAAGTTCACGAGCGACGAGGTTCCGCTCGCCCAGCTGCTGGACCAAGCGAGGACCGGGGTGCTACAGCTCCCTGACTTCCAACGAGGCTGGGTGTGGGACGACAACGCAATCAGGAGCCTCCTAGCGTCGATCTCCCTGTCGTATCCAATCGGGGCGGTCATGACGCTCCAGACTGGAAACCCGGAGGTCAAATTTCGGCCCAGGCTTCTGGAAGGCGTCGAGCTCACCAAGGCTGTCGACCCCGAGATCCTCCTTTTGGACGGCCAACAGCGTGCTACGTCGCTCTACTTGGTTCTTAGGTCCGGCCAGCCTGTCTGGACGAAGGACCCCCGAAAGAACGACATCTTGAGGCGCTACTACGTCGACATCAAGGCAAGTCTGGACCCAACGTTCGACCGAGAAGATGCGATCCTATCGGTGCCCGCCGATGGCCTGATCAAGAGCTTCGGCAAGGAGGTCACGCTGGACGTTTCGACCCGGAAGGCAGAGATTGCCGCGGAGATGTTCCCTCTCGGGATCGTCCTCGACTTCGCCGAGACTATGTCTTGGATGCTCGAGTACCTGTCGGCTGGGCCGGGCGGGGAGGTGGACAGGCTTGAGATGTGGAAGGGATTCAACGAGGCGATCATCAACCCCTTCGTGCAGTACCAGGTCCCTACGATCCAGCTCATCAAGGCGACCCCCAAGGAGGCCGTCTGCCAGGTCTTCGAAAAGGTCAACACTGGCGGTGTCGACCTCACCGTCTTCGAGCTTTTGACCGCTACCTATGCGGCCGATGACTTCAACCTCCGAGATGACTGGAAGGGGCGCCAGAAGCGGCTGTCCGCGTACGGTGTCCTGGACCGTTTCGCAGCAACGGACTTCCTTCAGGTCGTGACGTTGCTCGCTACGCATGCTCGTCGCGAGAAGCACCTCGAGGCCAATGCTGACGGTTCATCTGGCCCGCCGGTGTCTTGCAAACGACGCGATGTGCTGCGGCTGTCTCTCGAGGACTACAAGGCCTGGTCCGAACTGGCGACAAAAGCCTTAGAACGTGCGGTGACCTTCCTCCACGGCGAACACATCTTCACGGGCCGGGATGTCCCCTACGCCACTCAGCTCGTACCGTTGGCGGCGGTGATGGCTCGTCTCCGGAGCAAGGCGGAGAGCTTTGGCGTGCGAGAGATGCTCCGACGTTGGCTGTGGTGTGGCGTGTTTGGGGAAATGTATGGCGGGTCGACCGAAACGCGTTTCGCCTACGACATGCAGGACGTCCTCGCCTGGGTAGATGGCGACGATCAGGAACCGCGCACTGTGCGCGATGCCCAGTTCCAAGCTGATCGGCTTCTTTCGCTGTTCTCTCGCCAGAGCGCTGCCTACAAGGGTTTGTATGCGATGCAGATGAAGCGCGGCGGACGTGACTTCCGTACGGGGACGACGATCGACGTCCATGCCTATGCGGATGACGCGATCGAGATCCATCACATCTTCCCAAGGTCATGGTGTCAAAGCCACAAGATCAGTGCATGGTTAGCTGACAGTGTTGTAAATAAGACGGCTATCGACGCGTACACCAATCGATACATCGGGGGGAGCGCACCAAGCATATATCTGGCGGTCATCGAGAATCACGACAAGATAGCGCCGGTTGATCTCGATGCCATCCTCCGTAGCCATGACATCGACCCGATCACTCTTAGATCTGATGACTTTGAGGCGTTCTTCTCTCGTAGGTTCGAGCGTCTCCTCAAGCAGATCGAGGAAGCTATGGGCAAGCCGGTCAACAGAATTGCTGGCGGTACGGATAATCCGTTCCATACCCCGGAACCTCACATCGATCCGGAAGAGGCGATCCGAGTTCTTCTCAAGGGAGGTGAGACGAAGGTCGTCGAGTTCAAGTCGACAGGCCGCCTCAATCTTCACACCAATGAGAAGGATCCAAATGTCGAGTGGGCGGTGCTTAAGTCGATCGCCGGTTTTGCCAACGCCTACGGCGGAACGCTGCTTGTCGGCGCGGCCGATGATGGCACGATTGTCGGAGTCGAAAGAGACTTCCCGCTCGTCAAGGGCGGGGACAGTGATGGATGGGAACTGTGGCTGACCGACGCAGTCTCGGCGTCGATGGGCAAGGTCCTCGCCGCAGACCTCGAGGTAACCAATCAGGTCATTGACGGCCTGACCGTCGTGCGGATCGAGGTCGGTCCTTCGCCAAAGCCGGTCTTTGCCACCAAGGATAAGAAGCCCGCCTTCATGGTCCGAATCAACAACTCCACCCAGGAGCTGACCGGCCAGGAGATGCTCGACTACAAGCACACACGATGGCCTTGAGGTGACGAGCACGGAGGCTACGGTGATCAACATGCGTCGGGGGAGCGGCTGAGCAAGGCGATGGCGACGGCGGATATCTCCAATCCCATCCTCAACTGCCCCTACGACCCTCCTTCGGCGCACTTCGAGATCGGCCGGGAGGGCCCCACGGGTGTGCTGCTGGCTGGTCGGCGCCCGAGCGAGTCGTTCATCCCGGTGCCGCCCGCCCGCAAGGGTCGGGGCGCCGAGCAGCAGGCTCTGAACTTTGACCGCACCGGGGAGCGGCGAGAGCAGAACACGCTGATCAACGACGTCCGCCGTGAGGTGGAGCGGTGGCGGGCCAGCAATTGGAACGGGGTGACTCCCTACACCCGCAAGCTTCTGGCCCATTGGGCGTCAGGACCACCGGACCGCGATGATCCTGTCCTGTTCTGTCAACGGGAGGCGGCGGAGACGGCGATCTTCCTGGCTGAGGTGGCCGGCCGGCGGGGTACGGCTGACTACCGGCGTCGGCTAGAGCCGGAGAATCTGGCGCACAACGATGGGCTGCCGAGGGTCGGTTTGAAGATGGCCACCGGGGCGGGCAAGACGGTGGTTATGGCGATGTTGATCGCCTGGCAGACCATCAACAAGGTGATGACCCCGGCCGACGCTCGTTTTGCCAAGCGGTTCTTGGTCGTGACGCCGGGTATCACCATCCGGGATCGGCTCGGGGTGCTGCATCCCGAGCGCGAGGACAACTACTACACCGAGCGGGATCTGGTGCCGGTCGACCTTTGGGAGGCCCTTCTCCAGGCTCAGGTGGAGATCGTCAACTATCACGCTTTCCTGCCTCGGGACGCCAAGGAGATCCGGGGTGTGGCCTCGAACACCCGCAAGCTGCTCCGGGGCGGGCGCCCGGAGATGTCTGACGCGTTCGAGGAGACGCCGGCGATGGTCGCCGCTCGGATCATGCGCGGCTTCGGCGCCGGAAAGGGCGAGATCGTCGTGTTCAACGACGAGGCCCATCACTGCTACCAGGACAAGCTGCTCGGCGGTGACGACAAGGCGGACAAGGAGGACCTCGAACGCAACCGTGACGCCCGGGTGTGGTTCCGGGGCCTGGTCGATCTGCGGCGCAAGACGGGCATCAAGGCGGTCTATGACCTGTCGGCCACGCCGTACTACCTGAAGGGGTCCGGCTACAACGAGGGATTCATCTTCCCGTGGGTGGTGAGCGACTTTTCGCTGATGGACGCCATCGAATCAGGGATCGTCAAGATCCCTCGCACGCCGGTCGATGACGACGCCGCGGGCAAGGAGGTCGTCTACCTCAACCTGTGGGATCACATCGACCCTCCGCTACCGAAACGACGGACGACTAAGGAGCTCGGGTCAGGGCCGGCGGGGTGGGTCATGCCGGCCACGCTCGAAGGAGCGCTGCGCAGCCTGTACCGCAGCTACGAGGCCAACCATGCCCGCTACCAGGCCACCCTGGCCGCTCAAGGAGAGCCGCCTCCCGTGCTCATCGTGGTATGCCCCAGCACCGTCGTGTCGAAGCTCGTCTTTGACTGGATCGCCGGCCGCAGCCTCGAAATGCCCGACGGCTCGACCCGCTTGGCAGACGGCAACCTGGGGCTGCTGAGCAACGTGACCGACGGCACCTGGGCCGTCCGGCCCCGGACCATCCTGGTCGACTCCGCCCAGTTGGAATCCCCCGACGCCATGGGGGCGGAATTCCGCAAAGATGCCGCCGCCGAGGTAGAAGCCTTCAAGCAGGCGTACCGGCTCCGCAACCCGGGGGCGGATGTCGACAAGGTGACCGACGCCGATCTGCTGCGCGAGGCGATGAACACGATCGGCAAGACAGGCAAGTTGGGCGAGCACATCCGCTGCGTGGTCTCGGTCGCAATGCTCACCGAGGGCTGGGACGCCAATACCGTCACCCACATCCTCGGTATCCGCCCGTTCCGCAGCCAGCTGCTCTGCGAGCAGGTCGTCGGTAGGGGCCTGCGCCGGCGCAGCTATGCCGTCAACCCCGACACTGGTCACTTCGAGCCCGAGTACGCCGAGATCTATGGGGTGCCGTTCGCGTTCATCCCCGGCGACTATCAGACCGCCAATGCCGCCGATCCCCGCCCGGCCATCGAGGTGAGAGCGGTCGAGGAACGATGGGATCTGGCTATCCGCTTCCCCAAGCTCGACGGCTACCGCATCGAGCTGGCCGACGAGCCCCTCCATGCGACATTCGACGCCGGCTCCGGGATGCACGTCGACTCCGAGGAGGTGGCCCTGTGGGTGGAGAGCGGGGGGATCGTCGGGCTCCGAACCGAGGGCGACCTCTCCGCGATCCGCGGAGCCCGCCGCCAGCGGATCGCGTTCGAGATCGCCAAGACGCTCGTCGAGCGCGAGGAGTTCTTCGCTGCCCACGGCGGGGTCGAACGCCCCTGGCTGTTCCCCCAGCTCGTCGACATCTGTGGTCGCTGGCTCGACGAGTGCGTGACCACCGACCCGAACGTCACCATCGGCTATCTGCTCCTGGCCCAGCTGCGCGCCGTGGCCGCCGAGAAGGTCTACCGCTCCATCGTCCACTACCCCACCGACCGCGCCCCGGTCCTGCTCCCCGTCATCCGCCGCTTCGACCCCGAGGGGTCGACCGACGACGTCCGCTTCGTGACGCGCAAGGTCGTCATGGACCCCCCGCCGACCAAGTCGCAACTCAACCATGTCGTCCTCGACGGGGTGAGGGGCAACTCGTGGGAGGAAGGCCTTGCCCGGATGCTCGAGCATGACCGCCGGGTCCACTCCTATGTGAAAAACGAACGCCTCGGCTTCACCATCCCTTACGTCCACGAGGGCCGTTCGCACGACTACATCCCCGACTTCCTGGTCCGCCTCGTGACCGACCCCGGCGACGTGGAGCGGACCCTGATCGTCGAGGTCTCCGGCAGCCGCAAATCCCCCGGCCCCACCGCAGCAAAGGCCGACACCGCACGCAACCAGTGGTGCGCGGCGACCAACAACTGGGGCGATCTCGGCCGGTGGGGCTACGTCGAGGTGCACAACCCCGCTACCGAACGGGCGGTGCTCGACGCCGCCATCAAGGCGCTCTACGCCGACCAACCCATCATCGGGCTTCCGGCCTGATGGCGAGGAGTCCCATGCCGCCACGCAAGAAGGCACCTGCCGGTCCGACAACGGTCGGAGCTATAACCCACGCCGACAAGCGGGCCAACCTGCCCACTGCCGACGCCCAGGATTTCGTGGACCCCGAGATCGAGCAACCCATCCCCCTGCGCTACCCCCGCGACACCACCCTCGACCCCCAACTGGTGTGGAAGGGAAAGGACGCACTAGACGGCGACGACCTCGTCGCCACCGCTCCCGCCATCTACATCCAGGAGAAGATCGACCCTCGCGTGCTCGTCGAGAACCTACGGGACACGGCCGCCCGACCGCAGGACGAACCCGAGCTCACCCTCTTCGACACCTTCGACGGACTGGGCGAGCTCGACCTGGTCGACTTCTACCGCCACCAAGCCAACTGGTCCAACCGGATGATCCTCGGTGACTCGCTCAACGTCATGGCCAGCCTGGCCGAACGCGAGGCCCTGCGAGGCAAGGTCCAGATGATCTACATCGACCCCCCGTACGGCATCAAGTTCGGGTCCAACTGGCAGGTATCCGCCCGCAACCGCGACGTCAGGGACGGCAAGCTCGAAGACGCCACCCGAGAAGTTGAGCAGATCAAAGCCTTCCGCGACACCTGGGAGCTCGGCATCCACTCCTACCTCTCCTACCTGCGGGACCGCCTCACGGTCGCCAAAGATCTCCTCACCGAGAGCGGGAGTGTGTTTGTCCAGATCGGCGACGAGAATGTCCACCTGGTCCGATCCCTCATGGACGAAGTCTTTGGGAGTGAGAACTTCGTAAGCCAGATCGCTTTTCGAACTACGAGCGGCCTGGGTGGGAAGTTATTACCAGGTTCCTTCGACTATATAGTGTGGTTCGGGCGTTCAAGAGACAATCTCAAATACCGGCAAGCTTATTTGGACAAGCGGGCTGGGGGCCAAGCCGTAGGGCAATACACATGGCTGATGGACAAGACAGGTTTCAAGCGTAAGGCAACTCGAGAAGAACTGTTGAGCGGCTCCGCTGAAGGCTGGTTCTTCGCCGCCGATCAGTTGTCCAGCCAGCGGCCGGCGCAGGGTGCTGATCTCCGCAGCTTTCTCCTCGAAGGAATACGATATTCGCCGGCAGGTGGCGGAGTATTCAAGACCGATGAGGCTGGGCTAAAGCGGCTACACGTGGCCGGACGATTGCTAGGTATCGGAAAGAGCCTCCGCTATGTTCGTCTACTTGATGACTTTCCCGCCTACCCGATCGTGAACTCTTGGGACGACACGATCACTTCAGGATTCTCAGATCCCAAGATCTACGTCGTACAAACAAATGTTAAGGTGATTCAACGCTGCATGTCGATGGCAACGGACCCGGGTGACCTCGTGCTCGATCCCACCTGCGGCTCGGGCGCCACCGCATACGTGGCGGAGCAGTGGGGACGCCGGTGGATCACGATCGACACAAGTCGGGTGGCCCTGGCCCTGGCCCGTCAGCGGCTCATGGGGGGGCGATTCCCCTACTACTTGCTGGCCGACTCTCCCGACGGGCGGGCCAAGGAGGGCCAGTTGACGGCGTCGCCTCTGCCACCGGCCGAGACTACCAACGACATCCGTCACGGTTTTGTCTACGAACGAGTGCAGCACATCACTCTCAAGTCGATCGCCAACAACCCCGACATCGTCGAGGGGATGAGCCGGGCCGAGATCGACGAGGCGATCCGCCGGCACGCCGAGTTCGAGTTGCTCTACGACAAGCCCTACGAGGACACCAGGAAGGTCCGGGTCGCCGGTCCATTCACCGTGGAGAGCCTGTCGCCTCACCGCTCCCTAGCGTTCGCAGGCAGCGCGGTGGACGGGACGGGTGCCAGCAGCTCTGCCGCCGCCGAGGACGCGCCATCGGGGGACGACACCTTCGAGGAGACGATCCTTGCCAACCTTCGCACGGCCGGTATCCAGAACGGGCGCAAGGGTGAGCGGCTGGCCTTCGACACCGTCGAGTCGTACGCCGCGGCTCATATCCAGGCCATCGGGGTGCGCGAGTACGCCGCGGAGGGCACGCCCGGTCGGGTGGGGATCACCATCGGCCCGCAGTACGGGACGGTCGGCCCGTCGTTCATTAAGGACGCCGCGAGGGAGGCGAACCGAGCGGGTGAGCTGGACCTGCTGTGTGTCCTGGCCTTTGCGTTCGACCCGGGCGTGCTAGGGACCGACGAGGACTACGTCACATCGGATGAGGGTTTCGCCAACGTTGCCGCCGAGCGGCGTCTGGGGCGGGTGCCGGTGCTGCTGGTGCGGATGAACGCCGACCTGGTGATGGGTGAGGAGCTGAAGAAGACGGGAGCCGGCAACCTGTTCACCGTCTTCGGCGAGCCCGACATCGAGATCAAGGCGGAGGGTGACGAGCTGCGGATGGTCCTTCGCGGTGTCGACGTGTACGACCCCAACACCGGGCAGATTCGCAGCAACGACACCGACCAGGTCGCCCTGTGGATGATCGACACGGCATACAACGAGGAGTCGTTCTTCGTTCGCCACTGCTACTTCACCGGCTCCCAGGACCCCTTCGCCCGCCTGAAGCGAGCCCTCAAGGCCGACATCGACGAGGAGGCCTGGGCGACGCTCTATCGCACCGAGTCACGGCCGTTCGCGAGGCCCGAGTCGGGCAAGGTCGCGGTGAAGGTCATCAACGACTACGGCGACGAGGTCATGAAGGTCTTCTCCGTCTGAGACGGGGATGTTGCTGCAGCGCGAAGCCGGCCTTCACGCTTGGGCTGAGGGGCAGATGGTGCGCACCTCGCAGCGCCGGCATCGCTTGCCCGGGTTGGGGGTGTAGTCGCGGGCCCGAATCCTGGACACGGCGACCGAGACAGTCTGCTCGGCGGCGGTCACCTCCCCGTTACCGACGGCGACGCGGTCTCGGCGCGCGGCCTTGAGGTCGTGAACGAAGGCAGCTCGCACATTGAGGCCCTCCCGCCGGCCGGCGTCGGCGTACACCTGGAGCTGGAGGGCGTGGTCGTCGAGCTCGCCGGAGGTGGAGGTCTTGTAATCGACGATGGCCAAGGCGGTGGGCACGCCGTCCTCGTGGTCCAAGATGACGTCGGCCCGACCGGCGATGACCACCCCGTCGAGGCGCAGTTCGAAGGGTCGTTCAGTCTCCCACACCCGGTGCAGGTCGTCGGGATGCTCCCTTGTGTAGGTGGCGACCAGGCGTCGCGCTGCGTCCTTGAGCTGCCGGTGGGCTGGTTTGCTGGCGGTGGGGAGGAAGAAGCTGTCGTCCAGGATGGCGTCGATCTCAGCAGGGCTTGGTACTTTCCCGGTGGCCTTAGTGGCCTCAGCCACGGCCCGCATGACGTGGTGGACCGCTTTGCCGTAGCCGAGCTCGGGGGCCAGTCGGGGCTGAAAACCGATCAGGTTGCGGAGGCGGAACGCCATCCCGCAGTCGAGGAAAGAGGCCAGCTCGCTGTAGGTGAGGGTGATCGGGTCGTCGTCGCCGTCGCCGCGGGCCGAGATCGCCGGGAGCCGGATTGCTTCGGGGGCGACGGTGAGATGGGCCAGCTCCCGGTGATAGGGGCTGGGACCGACCGTGTTCTTGGTGACCCGGTCGTGGCGGGAAATCGACAGCCAGTCCCGGGCCCGGGTCATGGCCACGTAGAACAGGCGGCGCTCATCAGCGTCGCTCCCCTCGTAACGGGCCGCCGCGAACCGGTCCCGAGGCACGAGCCAGTCCTGTTCCCTGCCGGTCTGGCGGGTCGGGAAACGCCCCGCAGTCATCGACGGGACGAACACGACCGGCCACTCGAGCCCCTTGGCCCGATGCACGGTGGTCAGGTCGACGGCATCGAGGACGAAGTCGGCTTCCCCGTCGAAGCCTTCGTAGGCGCCCTGGGCGTAGTTGATGATGTGGATCCCGAGGTTGCGGTAGTACCAGGTGCCCCGGTCCTGGCCGCCGACCTGCTCACCCGGAACGTCACCGTCGGGCCGGGCCCGGCGACGAACCGACTCGTAGTCGGCCAGCAGCGACGAGAACCGGGCCAGGGTCCCCAACCGGTTGAGCTCCAGCGGCTCCGTCAGATCCCAGGACCGAGCGTCGAGCTCGTCGGCCAGCCCGTACAGCTCGCCCACCAGATTCGCTTGCCGATCAGTTTTGGGAACGACCTCCTTCCATGCGCTCAGATACCGCCACAGGCGCCGGCCGTGCGCGTCGGAGAGCCGGAAGACCCGCCGGTAGTGGTCGGCCAACGCTGCGTCGGTGATCACCCGGCCCGGGCCGTAGGTGTCGCGCCACTCCAGGTCGGTGAGCCAGGCCACCGTGTGGCCCAATACGACCGCCTCGGGCTGGTCGAACAGACCAGAGCGGCCGCCGGGCTGGACGGGGATGTCGAACGTGGAGAACGCGTCGACCAGACGCGGGTAGGCGGCCCGGCTGCGAACCAGCACCGCAATGTCGCGGTAGGCGACGCCGCTCTGGGCCAGCTCGTCGATGAACCCGGCGATCCAGCCCGCCTCGTCCGCCTCGGTCGGCACCGACCACACCACCACCTCCGGCGCAGGTCCGGCCGCTCCGCTTCGCGAGGCCAGCATCGTCTTGTCGATCCCGCCGGTGATCGTCGCCGAGAACCCGTTAGCCGTGTCGATGATCGTCGGACGGCTGCGCCGGTTGGTGGTGATCTCAAACGCGGTCACCCCCGGGTACCGGTCGGCGAAGCCGACGATGTTGGACACGTCCGAGCCGCGCCACTGGTAGATGGCCTGATGGTCGTCGCCGACCACGCACAGCTCCACGCCCGGGCCGACCAGCAGACCGATCAGGCGCTCCTGGGCCGGGTTGACGTCCTGGTACTCATCGACGATCAGATGACGCAGACGGGCATGGACCTCGCCGGCAAGCGCAGGGAGCTCCAGCTCACGGATCGCCCGGACGACCTGCTGGCCGTAGGTCAACAAGCGGTAACGGTCCAGGGTCTCGTAGTACGAGCCCAGGATCCCCCCCAGCGGGTCGGTCAGCGACGCCGGGTCGAGCAGTTCGTTCTCCACCACATCCAACGCCGAGCGGAACGCCCGGATCGATGCGAACAGCCGGTTGGACGAGTCAAGCTGGCGTATCTCCAAACGCTTGGCCTCCCGGGACAGGAAGGCGGTGAGCTGGTTGTCGTCGAGCACGTCATAGGTCTCATAGCGGGGGACCCGCTGCTGCAGGAACCGGAAGCAGTACCCGTGGATGGTCCCCACATACAACCCGCCCAGCCGGTCCAGGGAGGCCGTTCCCAACCTGGCCTCCACCCGCCGGGCGATCCGGTTGCCCAGCTCCTCCGCCGCCCGCTTGGTGAACGTGAAGGCCACGATCCCGTCTGGATCGACGCCCTCGGCCAACAGGTCGGCCACCCTCTGAGATACCACTTCTGTCTTGCCCGAACCGGCCGCCGCGATGATCTGGACATGGCTCCCCCGGTGCCTGACCGCATCAAGGGCAGGCCCCTCCAGTTGCGGTCCCGCCAGGCTCTCCCGCGCCATACCCACCCTCGCCACTGTAGGGAGGACACGACTCCCTCGCCTGCCCGGTCCACCCTAATGCCAGGTGAGCAGCTCCGCCTTCCCCGGCACCGCGGTCGCAATGCGGTTACGCGTCTCGCCGGTCAATGAATGCAACAGTTGTTATCGACCGGCCCGGGCCCTACCGGCCATTAGACGGCTCTCAGCGCGCCTCGGGGGCGAATCCGACGATCACCTCGTAGGAGGTGGCATTGCTGAGGTCGCTTACGAGCAGGTCAACCCATGCTCGTGTGTAGCCGTAGCCACGAAGCAAGCGGTCCCAGCGGCAGTATCGGCCCTCGGTCGCTTCGGGCTCCGCAGATCCTGTGGCGGGTCGCACCTTGTAGTACTTCCAGGCCCGCTGGTGTGTATCCGAAGTGAATCGATACGGCAGCCGCTCACGAACGAGGCTGACGACCTCGCTTGGGCGCAGCAGGTCGCCTGAGGCGACGGGGACCTGTTTGGGCTTGGTCACGATCGCAAGCTTGGCCAGTTCCTCGTCCAGCTCCGGCGAAATTTCCCCTGGACGGACAAAGTTCACGACGGCATCCGCTGACCGGTCGCGGTTGGCAGTGACAGGAACGAAGAACACCTGGAGGGCATACTCGGGGCTTCGCAGAACGTCCTCAGATACTTCTTCCCGATGTCGGCACAGAAAGTCCTGGACGTCGGTCGGAAGCTGCGCCTGCGCTCGCTTCAGAGAGCCCAACCCCGCTGGGTCCCTGAATCCAGAAAGCTGCAGTGGTACGCAGAGCTGGTCACCGAGGGCAGCCTCCTCCCCAAACTGCTCGACGAGCACGTTCTCGAAATTCAGCAACATTGCCTGAGCCTCACCAAGAATCTGAAGGTCGAGCGCCGGAAGGTACCGATGGGCGATCAGGTGACGCAACTTTAAGAAGAAGTCAAGGTTGGCTCGCATCGCGGCCCTGTCCGGACCGGCGAGCGCCGACTGAAGGAGCTCCCAGGTCTCCTTCACCTTCCCTCTGCCGTCTATAAGAACCTGGCGTCCCGCATCGTCGCGGACGTAGTAGTCCACCCCGTCTCGCTCGAGGACTGCTTGGAACAGGGAGTTCCAGGCAATAATCATGAGGACGATGAAGGTCTCGCTGCGGAATCCGGCAAGCGGGTCGTTGTAAATCCGAACTGCCGCTAAGCCGGACTCCCTTGCTTTCGCCAAGAGCCGGTACTCCTCATCGAGGTCACCTGCGTCGGTGGGACTGATACCGCGCGCCCGCAATAGGGCTTCCAAGCGTTCGATGTGCTCGGTCTGCCCAGACTTACGCTCGGTCTCTTGCCCGAGCCAGCGGCGCGCGTAGGCTGTAAATCGCTTGCCGTGGCTCGCGGCGTCACCCCAATACTCAAGTTCAAGCGCTGACTTCGGGGCGCCCGCTTCCCAGCGGGCAAACATCTCGCCTGCAAGCGCCTGATGCTCGTTCTCTGTCGGCTCGTTTTTGGAAGCACCATCAGCGACGACCACGGTTGCACCTCCGCTAAACTGGCGTCGGCAGCAACGATAGGGTTCCGAAACGGTCCGTGTTCCGAGGTTGCGGGCTGCCAGCCGGTCGAACTCCTTCGGGAGGACTCGACCTGCCAGATTGCTTACAGCGATGATCTGAGTAATTGCCTCAAAGTGCTTATGACCCAGCTACACCGACCAGGGTGGTGCCGGCGCTGAGAGTTCCAGACGGTCATCTATCGAATGGTCGTCACCCACGGTCCGGTTCGACTGGACTTTCAGAGGGCCAAGCCCAGGATGGTCGACGAGTGCGGCCGGCCCGTGCAGGTGGAACACGGCGGCTATGGCGAGCGGGGCGACAGCGGGACCTCTCCAGACGAGAGGCTCTTGACGGTCGAGGTCGAGGGCCACGAATTCTCGACCTGGGTCGAGGCCTACCCTGCATCCGGTGATCTTCTCCCAGCGCCACCCGTGGAGCTGTTCGTCTCCAAGCCTGCCGACCACCCGGGCGTTGGTTATCAACCATGGCCTGATCGGTGGGGCCAGGGGCTGCGTCTGTCGCGAGTTGGCGAACATTGGACGAGCCGGCGGGTCGGCGTCGAAGCGCATCGGGGTCTCGGCCCAGATCACCTCGCCATGGTCGAGCACGACGCCGATCCGGTAAGGAGCCTGTGCGGTCGGTCGCCCCTGGTAGAGGTCGACGGCGAGTCGCCGAGCCGTCTCGGTGGACCAGGTCTGTGTGTCGTTCTCCCATCTGGCGAGTGCCTTGGCCCGGTTGCGCTTACCCATCTGCGTCTCCTTCCGTCACAGGTCTGGTCCAACAGGTTGAGGGGCGACGGTGACCTCAGCGCCGGCCCCAGGCGTGGCTTCCTTGTCAGCTCGGGTGATCCGCAGGGCCCGGTCGATGGCCGCCTGAGCCTGCTTGTGGTGGCCGATCTGCTCGATGGAATGGATCGACTCCTTCCCGGCGATCAGGCTCTTGCCGTCCCAGGACCACCGTTCCCGGTAGGCGGCGACGGTCGCCACGTCGGCCATCCATGCCTCCCGGCGGAGCGGGTCGGCCGGTGGCGTACCGAGTTGGCGGATCCAGGGGGCCCGTTTGGCTACGGCGGTCTCGGCCAGGGTTCGGGCGCGTTGTTCCATCGCTCGGTCCCGCTCTTCCAAGGCTCGGAGCATGTCGGGATTCGTCACGCCCCGGGCTCTGGGGATAAGTCCGGCGATCAGGTTGTCTGCGGCCCGGCGCTTCGAGCCGGCTGCCTCAGTCCAACGGTCCACCCGGCCGTGGAGCGCCGACGCCGGGTCGGCGACGTTGGCCAGGGTACGGGCCTGTGCCAGGTTGGGGAAGTTGGTCTCGATGTCGAGGCCGCGCGCTTCCGCTTCCCGAAATGCGGCCACAAGGGGGCCGTGAGCATCACTGGCCCGCACCTGATCGAGCTCGGCATCGGTGAGCCCGGAGCGCTCCAGGAGAGCCTCCCACCGGTCCGCTTGGGCTTCCTTGGCGATCGTCAGGTATTCGGCGGAAAGGCGGACGAGGCCTTCCATCTCCTCGTGGGAGCGACGAATCGTGTCGTGGGCGGCAACATCGGCGCCCTCGTTGGCCAGGACCGAGACGAGCACTTCTCGAGCGGTCTGCGGTTCGCTGGTCCCATCGTGGGAGGTTTGCGGGTCGGGGTCGTAGCCCGTGTCAACGTAGAGCTGGTTGGATTCGCGGCCGCGGGTGGCCGCCACGTAGAGCACCTCCCGGGCCGTGGTCGGCGACACCATGGCGTGGGCGGTATCGACGGTTCGGCCCTGGGCCCTGTGCGCGGTGGAGGCGTAGCCCAGCTCGACGTGCGCGGCCACGTAGTCTGCGGGCAGTACCAGCTCACTGGCACCACCGGCTCGCTTGACGGTCATGCTGCCATCATCGTTGCTGGCTGTGACGATCCATTGGTCCCCGTTCTTGACCCACGCCCTGCCCGTGGTCAGCAGCCGCTCGTTTTTCCTGGTGACCACCCGGTCCCCTACGCCTGCCGTCGCTCCCCCGGCGACGGCCAGGCCGGCTTCGCTCACCTCGCCCCCAGCGATCCGACCTGCCCTAACCCTGGCGTTCAGGTCCATGACCGTGGCCAGGTCGGCTGCGATCATCAAGGACCGCTTCCCGTCCGCCTCGTCGGCTTTCCATGCCCTGTAGGCGGTGGCGAGCATCTCGTCGCGGTCCCCGCTCTTGATCCTGTCATGGGCCTGATAGGAGTGGATGGCGACCTCCCGGCCGAGGCGAAGCTCGACGCTGGCCGCCTTTTCCCACGCCGAAGCAAACCGGCGAACGTCGGTCAACTCGGGGGCGAGGCCCTCGCGGTCCCGAACCAGGGCCCGGAACATGCCGCCGGCTTCCACTCCGGAGAGCTGTGCCCAATCGCCGACCAGGAGCACCTTGGCGCCGGCTTGGTCGGCGGCGGTTACAAGTTCGTCCAGGGCAAAGGTGCCGGTGAGGGAGGCTTCGTCCACGATCACCAGCTGTCGTGGCTGAAACTGCCAGCGCTCGATATCGGCTTCGATTCTGGTGATCTCGGCCGCGAGAGAAGCGATTGCAGATGAGCCTGCGGGGAGGTTCGCAATCCGACCTCGGAGGTTGGCTAGCTTCCCCCTGCGAGATGCGGTCTGCCGGCACTCGTGCAGCCACTTGGCCGTGTTCTCCGTCGAGATCCCCAGCTCCCTGGCCAGCACCTCCGCCGCTGACGCCGAGGGCGCGAGCCCAAGCACCGAGCCGGACCCGTGCTCGCTCTCCCAGGCCGCTCTCAGCCCGGCCATCGTGGTCGTCTTCCCCGTCCCAGCCGGCCCAACAAGCACATCCAGGGACCGCCCGGACGTAGCGATCTGCTCAACCGCGACCGCCTGATCGACCGACAGCCCGTGCTCCCTGCCGGCCAGCTCGCACTCCGCGATCGCTGCGACGATGCCCACCGGGACCGTGGGGCCGGTCATTTCCTGCCCTGCGGCAAGGAGGCGGCCCTCGGCGTCGAGCACAGACTGGTGGGTGAAGAGCTTGTGGTCGGTGGCCCGGAATCGGCTCGTGCCATCCGCCCGGCGAAAGCGTTCCGGGGTGTGGTGAAGGTCGGGGGCGGTGACCACAAGGGACCCGGAGAGGGTGATGTCTGCGGTCCGCTCTACGACGGCGACGCGCTCGTCGGGGGAGGCGAAGCGGACCCCGTGGAACTGGCGGTGGACCTCGGCCACCACATTGGCGCGTGAGAACGTGGACCGCTTCCCCGCCACGGCGAGGGCGGCCAGGCCGGCGGCGTCAGCGAGGATCGGCTCGGCAAAGTCATCTGCACGGAGCAACGGCAGGTCGTTGCGGTCCTTGAGCGTCGACACCCATCCGATCGGGTCCGTGCCCACATGGGCGACTGCCCGTTGTCTCCACTCGCCGGACAGCGCGGCCAGGCTTTGATGCTGCTTGGCCTGGCGGGTGGCCAGGTTCGCCTGTTGGTTGAGGCGCACCTTCTCCAGGGTTGTCGGCTGCCGGCCCTGTGCGGCGACGAACTGCTCGATGAGGCCGTCACGGTGCGATTCGATGGCGTCGCGTCGTTGTGAGAACTCGGCCATCAGCGTCTCGGAGACACCCTCGATCTCCCACTTGGCCATCCCTGCCCGGGTGTGATGGCCATCCCAGGCGAAACCCATGGCTTCGGTCAGCATGTCGGCCAGGACCCCTTGGTGCAGCTCGGAGAGGGTTACCACCGACTTGAACAGGCCCCGGGAGTCGAGAGTTCTCCAATTGCCGTCCGAAGTCGACTTCGCCCGGTTGAGCACGACCACATGGTCGTGGAGCTGGGGGTCGCCGGCCCTGCTGTCCCAGTGGGTGAACGAAGCCGCTACCACCCCTTCGATGTCCTCTTGGACGACTCCGTTCGTACCCGACCTGGAGTGGAAGATGGTCTGCTCCGCATAGGCGAGCGTGTAGGCGATTGCCCGACGGTGGCACTCGTAGATGATCGCCTTGGTCCCCTGGTCGGCCACTGCCCACGCCGCCGAGACGCTCTTGGTGGGGCTGAACGTGAGGTCGAACCCGGCCACGGGAGCCTTCAACTTGCAGGTCTTCGCACGCTCCTCCGCCTCGAGCCTGGCCCGCCGCTCAGACCGTTCAGGCTCGCCGAGGTCTGCCGGGAGAGCAGCCACACGCCGCCCGATCCGCTCTCCGAGGGTGGGGGGCTGTCTGTTCGGCCGGCGAGCCCCAAGCACCTCCCCGGTGATCGGATCGGCGCAGTTGCCGAGCATGTTCCACAAATGCTCCTCGGTGACCTCAGACCCCGCCGCGACGCCCTTCCCGCCATCGAGAGCGGCGAGCCCAGCACCGAGAAACACGCCTGGCGGCGTGCCCGACTCGGCGTAGTAGCGGGTCAGGTTGTTGGACAGGTGGGAGGCCCCGTCCCCCCCAGCGACGGACTCCATGAGGTACTTGTAGCCGGCACCAAGGGACACCCGGCGAATCGTGATCACGCCCATCTCCGAGGGTCCTGAGGGCGTAGGTCGCCTCTCATCGATAGGCGACCGGGGGGCCGACGATCCGGTCTGAGGACCACTCAGAGTTGAGCGTGTCGCTGTCACCTTTGGGTGAACACGCGGTTTTTCCACCTCGAATGCCAGCCGTCTGAAGCAACTGGTGGTGAGGTTTCGAGGGCCTGGCCGGGTCTAAGGGTCTGGCCGGGGGTCAGGATGCTGGCCGATGGTGGGTCGGGAGTCTGCGACGGGTGATAAGGGCGGCGTTGATAAAGGCTGGGCGATGGGCGAGGCCGGGGACCTGGCGGCGGCGGCGTATCCGGTCGACAACGGACAGCGGTTGCGTTCCTGCCTGAGGCTCGATGGCCGGGGTAGCCAGACAACGTCTTCGCCCGACTCGGTGTTCAGCGGATTGCCTCAGCGGTGTTGTCCACGCCGTGCATCCCACGACCTTTCATCCGGGTCGTGCCCGACTTCCTTCCCGCCCGGACGGCGCTGGTCTACATCAGCGGGTGGCCGAGCTGATCTGCGCCGCCGGGCTGTGGCGTCGGGCCCACTGGGCCGGCGTCGCCGCTGCGGTGCTCCTGGTCGTCATCTGGCCTGCCAACCTGCAGATGGCCATCAACGCCCAGCACGGTCACGCCCTCACCACCACGATCGAGGACTGGATCCGCTTCCCCCTCCAGATCCCCCCATCCGGTTCGCCCTGCAGGCCAAAACAACCTCCCGTGGCCGCCCGGCAACGGCCTGACGGGATTCGCTGACCAGGTGAGGCCGACGGGTCCGAGCGTGGGCGGCGGAGGCCCGGGGCTGGCCCACAGGAGGTCGGCGTTGCCCGCCGGTCAGTAGACGGTGTCGCCGGAGGGCAGGCTTCTTGCCGGGGCGTGTCGGCCGTGGCCCGAACCGCAAGCGGCGGTGAGCTCGGTGACGGCGGAGCGCAGCCGGCGCAACTGGAGGTGCATGCGGCCTCGCTGCGTCGTTTCGTCGGCGGCTCCGGTGACCGCCGGTGCCGCGTCCGCCGTGACCGTGATGCTCACGTCTGCGCCGGCGATGGCAGGGATGACGGTCAGCTCGACGCGCTCCTCGCGGCCATCGACGAGCGAGGAGATGGTGTAGCGGTGCAGGGGACCGTCACCGTCGACGCGGGTCGCCGTCGTTGCTCCGCCGGCCTTCACGGCCTGGTGCCGGTCGCCGTCGGGCGGCCCCACGGAGCGGAACTCGCTCCAGCGGGGAAGGTTGTGCACGCCGCCCACGAAGGCTCCGATCTGGTCGGGGCTGCGGGCGATGTGGATCGACTCCGTGTAGATGCTCATACCGCCCCGCTTCGTGGTCCTTCGAGACGGACAACGGGCGCGTCGGGCAAGCCGGCCCTGGCGGCAGCGTGACGGAAGCTGCCGATGCCATCGTCCAAGGCGGCGGCCAGATCGGGGGCGCGGACCCAGAACCGGGCGCCGTAGCGGCGGAGGGAAGGCGAGCAGACCGCGACGCCGCCCAAGTCGGCGACCTCACGTTCCAGCACTCTGCGTTTGGCCTCGAAACCGGTGCCCGCCGTTACCGTGGCAGCGTCGGCCGCCACCTCGATGACGACACTCCGCTCCTGGAGGGGCCGGTACCCTACGGCCACCTTCGTGGCGGTGTTCGACAGCTCGCCGTACAGGCCTTCCAACTCGGCGTCGAGGGCCGCCTCGGCGGCGGTGTCGCCCTGCACGCGGGCACGACGGCTGCGCTCGACCACATCGACGATCTGCAACTCGAGGCCGACAGCGTGGTCGGCCGGCGCCTGCATCGTCGCAAAGCAATGCTCGGGATGCTGGTCCATGAGGGGTGTCTCCTTTCGCTCGGCACCACGCGTGAACAGTGGCGCCGGGTCGGGTGACCGCTTCCACCGTAGGCCGTAAGCAGCCCCCCAAGTCAAGGCACCGGGCACAACCGCGCCCCAAGAGCGGGGACCTACGCCTTCCCCAGGACCTTGTCTGGGTCGTGGAGGACGATGGTGCCGGCGACGAGGTCATGGAGGCTGCGGCGGTCGGCCCGCGCTGCGAACAGGACGGACGACACGATCTGGGTGATGATGCTGAGGATGCCCTCGGCGATCCGGCCGACGCTCTCGCGCAGGGCCATCCACCTCCAGCCGGCAACCTTGCCGGTCTCAGGCCGGTAACAGCGCATACCGAGCACCTGCAACGCAGGAATCTGGCCTCGTCCCCACACGATCAACCCCAGATCACATACCCGATGACGAGCGTGACGATGGCCAGAGGGATGGCCAGGAAGAACGCCCCGATGCGGCGCCCGACGGCGGCCAGCTGCGTGCCTGCGGGGAGCAGCAGCCCGCTGGCCTGGTTTTGGTACATGCCGCCGGGGACCGGTCCGCCCGTCCCATATCCGCCCGGTGGCGGAGGCGGGTACGGCGGTGAGTCCCAGGCCGGATGTGGCTGGTCGGGATCGGAAGGCTGGCTCCTCTAGGTCCCCCCGCGTGTGCTGGCCTCAACTGCCGACAACCGAGCGCTCAAGGCCGGCCGCCAACCGGGAGCCCATCGGGGTCCCACCCGCCCTTAGCTCTGCGGAACGGGTACCAGCGGTCGTCGCGTCCCAACGCTGAGGCGTTTCTCACCCGGGCCAGCTCGAGGCGGCTCTGCGGGCCCGGGCACGGGGCAGCTATCCGGCCGAGGCACCCGTCGAGCTGCTCATCGCACAGGGGACGTGGCTTCGCCGGGCTGACTTCCTCAGATTGAGCTGACCATTCGCGCTTCGGCTCTCCGGTCGCCACCGGTGGGGAGCGACTGGCGTTCCCCGCCGAGTTGGGAGTGATGCCGATGTCGACGACCCATCCTGTGTCCGCCGCCGCCCGTCAGCGAGCTCGGGAGCATCAGCGGGCTACTACCAAGGCTGTCGCCACCGTCGAGGCTGCAGCTGCCCGGGAGGAGGCCGCCCAGGCCAAGCGGGGAGAGGTTCTCGCTTCACAGGATGTGCTCGTAGCCGCCGCCCAGGCGGACCTGTCTGCGGCGATCGCCGCCTTAAGCGCCGTGGTGGGCGTCGATGTGGCCGCTGATCTGCTCGACTTGCCCAAGGCCGAGGTTCGACGGGCGTCTACGGCCCGAGCGGAGGCCACGGCGCTATGAGCGCCCGGATCCTGCGGCAATCCATCATGCGGGTTCATGCGGTGGAGACCGAACTTCGAACCCGTCATTCGCCTTCCCGCGATGTCGGCATGGCCCGCTGTCTGATCGGGGCACTTCCCGGGTGCGTACTGGTCACCGCCTGCATGAAAGGCGTCGAGGCTGTCGTGATCTCAGACGCCACCCCAGACTCCGTGACCCGTAGCGTCGCCGAGCGGATCCTTGGCGGCGGAGTTCGCCACCGTTGGCGCCTGGCGGCCAGTGACCTCTACCTCAATGACGAGCTTCGACCAAGCGAGTGGGACTGGCTCACGCCCCCGACCGAAGTGACAGCAAGAGCCCTCTACCGGCGCTTGCACCCTGACCTGACCGATCTGGAACGGACCACCGGTTGCCCGGTGAGAGGGATGCGCTTCCCCGAACAAGGCGAACGGCCAGTGTTCTGCGTGTTCGTCGCTCGCGGCCAGGCCGCCATCGCACGAGAGGTCCAGCGCTGGACCGGCATCCGCCCGACTCCGAACGGCGCGGCCTTTCCGACCAAATGTCCGGCCCGTCCATCCCTCGTCAACGGTTCTGGAGAAGCCTGGTGAGCGCCCTCCGGCCAACCGTCGAGCAGCGAGCCATCCTCGAAGCCACCGCCACCGGTCAGACGGTGGCGATCTCGGCAGGAGCCGGGACCGGCAAGACCTCGACGCTGCGGATGATCGCCGACCAGCGCCCGGACCAGCGGATGCTGTATCTCGCGTTCAACAAGGCGATCCAGGTCGAAGCGGAGGCCAGTTTCCCATCCAACGTGGTGTGCAAGACGGCCCACTCGTTGGCCTACCGGGAGTTCGGCGCACCGATGCGGTTACGGTTGAACGGCCCGCGTCGCACCGCCAGGCAGAACGCTCAGGCCCTCAGGATCGCCGCAGCGTTCGGGTTGGACGACAAGACGATCTTCGGGCCGGCCGCGCTGGCCACCATGGCCATGCACACCGTCGCCCGGTTCTGCCGGTCCGCTGACCCCAAGATCACCGCCCGGCATTTTGAAGCCCCCGAAGGAGTCGACCTGGCCCGAACAGCCGGCCTCTCCAAGCGTGTCGTCTCCTTGGCCGCCAAGGCGTGGGAGGACCTCACCGCGGCAACCGGCGGGCGTCTCAAGCCGACCCATGACACCTATCTCAAGTGCTGGCAACTCTCGAAGCCGAAGCTGTTGGGCTTCGACGTCATCCTCTACGACGAGTGCCAGGACGCCGACCCGTGCATCGCAGCGGTAGTGGGCCACCAAGACCACGCCCAACTCGTCGCCGTCGGTGACGCCGCCCAGGCCATCTACGGGTGGCGCGGTGCCGGTGACTTCCTCTCCCGGGCCAACGCCGCTCACCGGCTGCGGCTGACCCAGTCCTGGCGCTTTGGCTCGGCCGTGGCGGAGCAGGCCAACGTGTGGCTGGGGGTGATCGGTACCGACATGCGAGTTGTCGGCTCACCGAGTCACCAGTCCCGTCTGGAGGCCCTCGAGCGTCCCGACACGATCCTGTGTCGTTCCAACGCCGGGACAATCGACGCCCTCCTCGACGCCCATGACACCGGCACCAAGGCGCATCTCGTCGGGGGCGGCAAGGAGATGTTGGCGCTGGCCCGAGCAGCGGAAAGGATGATGGACGGCCAGCCCTCCGGTCACCCGGAGCTGGTCGCCTTCAAGGACTGGGCTGCGGTGCGCGATTACGCCGAGTCAGACCCTTCCGGCTCCGATCTAGCGGTGGCGGTCCGGATGATCGAGCGCTATGGGCCTGTGGGTGTCGTGCGAGCCATCGAGGCGGCCGTGCCGGCCGGAAGCGCTGAGCTGGTGGTTTCCACTGCCCACAAGGCGAAGGGGCTGGAGTGGCCCCGGGTGCAGATCGGCTCCGACTTCCGGCAACCGCTCGACAAACGGACCCTTCAACCGCTCCCGATCCCCCGAGCCGAAGCGATGCTCGCCTACGTCTCGGTCACCCGAGCCATGGAGATTCTCGACACGGGAGGCCTCGCGTGGATCCACCCGCATCTCGAAGCGCTCGCGTCGACCGGGACCGCCGTTGACTCCAAGACCATCCGCCAGCCGGACCTCCCATGCTCTGACAGTGGCGTTCACCTTCCTGCTGCCGACGACACCGCACCCCGCTGTACATCACCTTCTCGTGGCGAGGAGGTCGTCGCCTCCACGCCGCCCGCGAGCACCGAGGAGGCCCTGGCCGTGGCCGGAGTGATCCTCGGTCAGTTCGTCGGCGTGGACGGAGAGAAGGGGACCTGGCGGGTCGCCGGGGTTGGCCGGGACGGGTCGCTCACCTGTTTCGGCGGGCCCTCCAAACAGTGGCGGTCGTTCATGCCGGAATGGTGCTATCCGGCCGAGCGGACAGGCCGGGACGGGAAATCGCGGCCGGGGAGGCTTCCGTCAGACCGGAGAGGGCTGCGGGCAGCCTGGGCCGCGGAGCACGGCCGCGCTCACATCGATCAATCTCCATCGATACATGGGATGGACACTTGATCGTGCAGCCCACGGCGATCGGTCCGCGGCGTCGGATCGAGAGACCGTGCCGGGACACGGCCGATAGGGTGACCGCCAGTGATCCGGGTAGTGGCGTTCGATGTTGGTGAAACCCTTGTGGATGAGACTCGCGAGTACGGAGCCTGGGCTGATTGGCTCGGGGTCCCTCGCCACACCTTCTCGGCGATCTTCGGGGCGACGATCGCGGCGGGGCGCGATTACCGTGAGACGTTCCAGGTGTTCCGCTCGGGGTTTGATCTCACCGCCGAACGTGCTACCCGGGTGTCTGCAGGCAAACCCGAGTCCTTCGGTGAAGACGATCTCTACCAAGATGCCCGCGGCTGTCTGAGTGAGCTGCAGGCCATGGGTCTCGGCGTCGGGATTGCGGGTAACCAGACAGCCCGAGCAGAAGCCATCCTGCATGGTCTCCACCTACCGACCGATTGGATCGGAACCTCTGACGGGTGGGGAGTGGAGAAGCCGGACCCGGCGTTCTTCGCCCGCTTGGTCATTGAAGCCGATGTCCCCGCAGCCGAGGTCCTCTACGTGGGGGACCGGCTGGACAACGACATTGGCCCGGCACAGCGAGCCGGCCTGGCCACGGCGTTGATACGACGCGGCCCGTGGGGCTTGTTTCTCAGTGATGCAAAGGTCGAGGCTAGTTGCCTTTTCGACCTGTCCTCCCTCGCAGAGTTGCCGGCGTCGGTGGCCGAACACAACCGTCGTTCGTAGCTCAGCTGCTTGCCGTCCGCCCGACCTGCCGATCGCCGCCGCTGGTGCTAGCTGATGCAGGCAGCGTGCCGTTGACTCCAGAGCCGGTAGACCTGGGACGGTCTGCATGACCGGGCTGATACGGCCCTCACTCAACAAGTCGAGTAAGGACCGCCCGGTTCGGCCTGACGAACGAGAGAAAGACGCTTGCAAACGGCAGGGACACCTCGACCTCGACCTGCTCGCCCTCGGGAACTTGCACCGTGAGGTCTCTGCTACTGGCCCAATCCATCCTCCCGACGACTACGTGGGGGCCCGCCGTCAGCTCAACGACTGCCTGCTCATTCACCCTGAGCGATGCGACCTCCATTCCGTCGACAGTCACCTTCAGGTGCCGAAACCGCCCGCCCATGTCACTTGGCCGTCTCACCAGCAAGCTTCCCATGGCGTTATGCGGCCGGGAGCAACTCGCGCGCCAGGTCCCGCAGCTCGCGTCCTGCGGTGGTGCCCTTGAGTCCGGACAGGAGTGGCGGGAGCCGATCAGCGGCTGTTGAGTACCATCCCGCCGCGAGACCTTCCATGGCCACGGTGGCATGGCTGACCGCCAACTCGGGTGCCTGCGGTGCGTACGCCGACGCAAGGTCGAAGTGGACGACCGCCTTCTGCTTGGTCGCGTTCGAGCCGAGTTCGGCGAGTGACGAGCTGAACGTGTCGACGGCCTTGGCGTGTTGCCCGCTTTCGAGTTCGACGTAACCCCGGAACGCAGCGAGTCGTGCTGTGTCGTACCAGTCCAACCAGCCGGGGTCGGGTTCGACTCGTTCGGATGCGAGGGACTCCTCGGCCCGCCTGATCTGGTCACAGGCCTCCCGCCCATGGCCGGTTCGGGCCGCGAGCTCGCCGCGCACGCAATGAAGCCAGGATCGCAGCAGGGGGCTGTTGGCCCCCCGTTGTTTCATGGTCGCCCGCTCCAGCGCCTCCTGCGCGCCGTGGTAGTCATCGGAGAACCCGGGGATGAACGCCACGTGGGCGAGCACCGCCGCCGCCAACGCCCTGTCGTCAGCCTCTTCGGCGAGCTTGAGCGCCGCCTGGTAGCAACCGGCCGATCCGATCGGCTGGCCAAGGTCGAAGAATCCGATACGACCGGCGAGCAACGCTGCCTGCCCGGCTGAGCGGGCGAGCGCCTGGCGGTCAGGCCCGCGAGCCGAAGCCAGAATGCTCATGCCGTCCTCGACAAGGGCGACAGCTGAACGTTGGACCGCTTCGGCGTCGGGGCTGACCCAGTAGTAGGAACTGAGGTGCCGAGCCATAGCTTGGTAGTGGTCGATGGCCTCGGTGTTCAGCCTCCCTGGATCGATCACGCCCGGTGCGGCAGTGATCTTCGCCACCGTGGTCCTCAGCGACACACCCGGAAGCAGGCCAGCCAGGCCGAGACCGAGGGCTCCGCCGAGCGCCTGGCGCCTACTGATACGGGAGCCAAGGTCCATGTCCTCAAGTCTTTCACGTTCGCCCCGATTACCGACGCCTTCGGGTAGGGCGATCAAGCCGAGCTCGGCGGATGATTGACCGAGGACCTGCTCCAGGGCGGAGCGGTGCCGGGGGGTCGGCTGCCGTGTGCCGGCCTCCCATTTGTTGACCGTTGAACAGTCCACCCCGCTAAGGGGGTCGACCTGCCTGACGGCGTTCGCCACGTCCTTCTGGGTCATGCAGGCTGCTTCCCTGGCCTGCCGGAGCTTCACTCGTGGCTTTGCTGTCGCCTTCTCCGCCATTCCTCGTCGCCTCCGAAGTTGGTCGGTTGTGTAGTGAAGCGTAGTGAACCCGTGTGACTGCGGACGGGACGTCGGCCGGTCACCCTCTCGCCACCATCTCGCCACTAGGCCGCGAAGCCGACTGGGGTTCGACTGATCTGCATGGCATTCAGCGGTCATCATCCCCGCTCCACCAAACGTCTGTACACGGTGCTCGAGGCCGCCACCTCCCTTGGGATATCGCGAACCCGCCTGCACCAACTCGTTGCTGCCGGAGCGATCGTCTCGGTGAAGGTCGGCCGCCGGCGGATGTTCTCCGCCGATGCCCTGGACGCGTACGTGTCCGGGCTGCGGCCTGCTCGGCCAACCACTACCCCGCCGTCCGACAGGCACCTTCCATGACCTCCACACCGACCAAATCCCCCGTTCCGCAGCACGCCGTGGGCGCCAGTAGCACCTTGCCGACACCCGTCAGGCAGGTACTCAGCTCCCGGCGGTGGCCTCGCGACCCTGATTTGCAGATCGTCTGCCTGGCCCATGGTGTCGTCATCACGTCTGGCAACGTCCCGGCGATGGTAGGCGTCCCTGACATTCCCCCCGAACTGATGGGGCATCGTCCCGCGCCGGCCAAGCCGCACCTGGTCGGCAGCCGAACCTGGTGCGCCCTGCTGGGCCATCCGGTGGTGCAGGGAGTCGCCAGATGGGTGTCCGATCTGAGCCTCGGGACGGGAGAGGAGGTGGCTACCAAGAAGGCCGTCAGCCTGCTCTCGGCGGTGGCGGCCGGCAGCATCACGCCAGCCATGTTTCGGCGTCGCGTGTGCCGAACGGCTCTTCAGGCAAAGCCTCTGCGCCAACAGATCAGCTGGGAACGCCCGGTCGATCCCACCAGCTACTACGGCCAGGCCGTGCTCGCTGGCGCCACCCAGGCCGCCACGCCGCTTCCTTCGACCGAACCGCCTCCCGTCGCCGCCTACCTTCGGACGGCCGTTGGCGACCAGGTGGCGCCCCAGCTGTGGACAGCCGGGCTGTGCGACCTGATCGATGGTGACGCCGACGTGGCCGCCACCGAGGCCCTCCGCGTGGCGGTCGAAACCGGCTGGTCGGGCGAGGAACTGCTCGCCGCCCTGCGGTCGTCGGGCCCCACCAAGAGCCGCCGGTTGGCCCAGTACCTTGCCGAGCCACGTCTTGCCGTCGTCTTCGCCGGCCGGTCGAGCGTCGGAGTGGCCGGCGCCCTGCTGTGGCACTTCGGTTGTGGCACCGCATCGGAGCGGATTCCCCGTCGGGTACTGGCGGCGTGGGGGCGGACCGTTGGAGAGATCGCGGCATGGCGGCCCCCGCCACCACAATCCACTGCCGGCGCCGGTCCGGTCCCCGTGTGGACCGACGATGTGGCGATGTGCGCCTGAGAGTCCTGAACAACAAGGAAGACCCCGGCCGCGAACCGGGGCCTTCCCTCACGACAGGAGATCATCCCTCCCGTGTCCGATCGTACCGACCCAAACGCGCCGTGGAACCGATTCGTCACCGCCGGTTACACCGACGCGGAAGGCGACGAGACGGACTATGACCTGGAACCCGACGCACCAGAGCCAGACGGCCCGGTGGTGCCAACCGAGCCCGGGCCTGCCTTGCGGGTGGTCGGGGCGAGCGACGCCTACGACCCGGGCCATCACGTCCGGGTCGGGTTGGACAGACTGGTCCGCCGCCGCGGGGACGGGTCGGTGGCCAGCCATGGCCACCCCACGCAGCGCCTGGCGGTCATGCTCGAGGCGTGGTTCTGGCCGTTGCGTCACGGCGCGGACGTGTGGGTAAGCCCCCGCCGGACCTACGAGTTGCCGGCCGGCGGCATCCTGCGCCCGCTCGGCGATGGAGAACTGGTGCAGCGCGCCCAGGCCCGCTACCGGGCCGCCTGGCCGCACGAGCCGATCCCTGCTCGGGTCACCGTGGCGACCTCTCTGGGAGCGCTGGGCGGCGGCGCCACCCGCCTGAGCGGTCCGCCGTGGTTGCGGTGGGGCCGTTCGCCGGACGGGGCGTTGTGGTGGGACGCCGGCCGGCCCGATGGTCGCTGTGTGCGTGTTACCGCCGAGGGCTGGACGGTGGAACGCAGCGGCGGATGCTGGTTCCGGCGCAGCGAACTGATCGGGGAGATGCCGTTGCCGGTGGCCGGCGGGAGCCTCGATGACCTGTGGCGCTTCGTGCTTGTCGACCCCGAGGACCGCTGTCTGATCGTCGCCTGGATGCTGACCGCCACCCAGCCGGAGCCCGGCCGCTCCCCGGGCCTGTTGTATCTGACCGGCCCTGCAGGCTCCGCGAAGTCATGTGCGGCGGACTTCATCGCCCGCGCCGCCGGGTCGGGCGCGGACCGCAAGACGATCGGCACCGACGACAAGGACTTCATGGTGGCCGCCTCGGCCGGCTGGGTCCTGCACCTCGACAACCTGTCGATGTTGACCACCCAGCAGTCGGATCTGCTCTGCACGCTGGTCACGGGGCGCAGCGAAACGTACCGGACGCTGTACACCACGACCGACACCACGACGCTCGACGTGGCCCGCCCGGTCATCGCCACCAGCATCGACATCCCCGTCCTCCAGCCCGACCTGATCTCCAGGATGGTCCCGGCGTCGCTCACCATGCTCGAAACCGTGGTGCCCGAGGACACCATCAAGGCCCGCTTCGCTGCCGTCCAGCCGGCGATCTTCGGTGCGCTGCTCGACCTGCTCGCCGCCACCATGGCCATGGACACGCCGCCGGGCGTGGAGCTGCCTCGCCTGGCCGTTCTCGGCCGCACCGCCGCCAAGGCGGACGCGATCCGGGGCAGCGACACCCTTGGACGCTTGGGCTTCGCCCAGTCGTTGCTGCTTGCCGACACGATCAACGACGACGTCTTCTTCGCCGTGCTCCGCTCCAAGCTCAAACGGCACTGGGAAGGCCAAGGCGGCGAGCTGCTCGCCCTCCTGGATCCCAACGGCGACCTGGCCCGTCACCACGGCCGGGCCTGGCCGCGCACCTCAACGGGCGTCACCGCCCGCCTGAAGCGCAACAAGGTCCCGCTCGAACAGGCGGGCTGGACCATCCGCCACAAGCTGAACCCGCGAGGGGCGAACAAGGGCAAACTTTGGGAGCTGGTCCCACCCCCCGACCATCCCTCCGCACCCGACTCGTAGCGGGGGAATCTCGCCTTCCTCGGCGGGTTCCTCCCCATCCCGGCGAAGAGCGCCCGGGTCGAACCGACCGGACGCGGTGGGACGGCGGGGGGAACGTGGGGACTCTCGCCTTCGGAGAAAAGTCCCCCACGAGTCCCCCCCAGCCGTGCACACCTTCTGAACTGCCATCTTGTCGTGCATCGGGGGAAGCGGGGAATGTCGCCCCTCAGAAGGCTGTGAGCGGATCGGAGCGCAGAACCTCGCCGCAGCCCACCGCTTCTTCCCCTCCTTGCATGTCCGGCCCGGCATCGAGACGTCGGCCGGTGGGTCGCCACCGTGAGGGAGCGGCACCCGGCCCTCCCGCACAGTTGAGGAGGTCGGCCATGGGCGGCGGAAGCAAGGCGACGATCGTCGGGCTGGCCGCCACCGCCCTGGTGGTGCCGTTGGGATTGACGGTGCTGGCGGCGGGGTCCGGCTCCGCCGCAGCAGGACAGGCCGCGGCAGGGGCGGTGGCGCTCAGCGCGCTGGCTCAGAACGATTGCGTGGCGTCAGGTCCGGTCCCCAGCCTCTCTGCCGCCCAGGCGGCCAACGCCGAGGTGATCGTCGCCGTCGCCAACACGCTCGGCGCCGGTCAGCGCGGCGCTCAGCTCGCCTTGATGACCGCCATGACCGAGAGCAGCCTGACCAACGACCCGCCAGGAGTCGGCGGCGGCGGGTCGGTGGGGCTGTTCCAACAGATCGCCACCGACGGGTGGGGCACCGTCGCCCAAGAGGAGGATCCGACCCAGGCGGCGGGGATGTTCGTGCAGCGCCTGCTCACGGTCCCAGGCTGGTCGACCATCCCACCCTGGCAGGCCGCCCAGGCCGTACAGCGCTCCGGGGCGGGCCAAGCCACCGACGGTGCGGCCAACTACGGCCCCAACTGGCAGCCAGCAGCGACGCTCCTGGCATCGGTCGACCACCTGTCGACGACCTCCGCAACATGCGGCCAGGGGGCACCCGGCTCGGTCCCCGCCGGCCCGGCCGCTAACCACGGTCTGCCCACCGACTACAGCGTTCCCGCCACCGCGACCCCCACCGAGGTGACCGCAATCACCTACGCCCTCGCCCAACTCGGCAAGGGCTACGTGTGGGCCGCGGCGGGCCCGGACGTCTTCGACTGCTCCGGGCTGACCATGATGGCCTGGGCGGCGGCCGGGGTGACCATCGACCACTACACCGGCACCCAACTCCAGGAGGGTTCCGCCGTCCCCGGAGTCGCCAACATTTCGCCGGGCGACCTGGTGCTCATCCCCGGCTCGGACGGAACGGTCGCCGCCCCCGGCCATGTCGGCATCTATCTCGGCTACGGCCTGGTCGAGTCCGCCGTCGACCCCGCCCAAGGGATCATCGTCCAGACGTGGGCCAACTTCACCGCCGGCGGCCTTTCCGGCATCCGCCACCTCGGGTAGCGGCCCTCGCCGGTCAGCCCGGACTCGTCGGCTGCCGTGTCGCCGTTGGTGACGGGACGGCGTCGTGCCTCCCCCGCCCCCAGGAAGGAACATTCATGGACCTCTCGGATATCAGCCCGAACACCACCGGCCTGCCCGGCATCAGCGCCCTGGACACCATCGTCGGCGCCCTGCTCACCGTCGGGCTCATCGCCTGTGTCGCCGGCCTGGTGATCGCGGCGATCGTGTGGGCCATCGGCAACCACTCCGCCAACCCGGGTCTGGCCGGCCGGGGCAAGACCGGGGTCCTGGTTGCCTTCGCCGCGTCGATCCTCGTCGGCGGGGCCAACGTCCTCGTCGACTTCTTCACCAACGTCGGCCATACCCTGTGAACCCGCCCGTCGGTGCCCTGATGCGCGCCTTTTGGATGTTCCACAGACGCGCCCTCATCGCGGCAGCCGTTGCCGTAGTGCTTGTCGTCGCCACCGTCACCGCGCTCGCCTCCCAGCGCTCCCCTGCCGTCCGCCGACCGTCCGCTCATCCCCGCGTCGGGGCTCACACCGCTACGAGAGGCTCGCCGGCCAGGGGCACGCCCACGTCCCACCCCTACTTGCCCTCGTTGGTCGACCCTCCCGACACGCCGGTGCAGCGCCAGATAAGCGCCGAACTATCCAAGGCGGAGTCGCCGGCGTCGATCGCCGCCGCCGAAGCCCTGGTCCCTCCAAAGCCGGAGACCTCGAGGGCGTTCCCTGCCGTCCCCGACACCGACCGGGTGGACGCCAACGATTACGCCGCCGCGTTCGCCACCGAGCTGCTCGACGTCAACTACGCCACCCAGGCCCGGGACGGACTGCTCGCCTGGGTCCAGTCCGAGGAGGCGGCCAACACGCTGCCCGGTGTGCCGCCGTCCGTGGCCGACAGGGCACTGTACGGGTCGATCGCCTACCCGGACCTACCCGGTGGCACGCCGTCGCCTACCCCCTCTTCTGCGGTGTGGGCGGCAAACGGCACAACCGGGCTCACCCAGACGGTCAGCAACCTCGGTGTCAGCGAGTCCCCCGAATGGACGTCGGTAGTCGCCACCGGCTGGCAGCCCCGCGACGAGCTCATGTCGGTCCAGGTCGTCACCGGGACCCTGACGGTCACCGGACCGGGCCGGCCCCCGACCGCAACGACGTTCTCGTTGACCCTCACCCTCGGCTCCGCCGCCCATCATCCCGGACTCGGGGCGGTCGCCGCCGGCCAATGGCAGGAGGCCTGAGGCCGTGTCCTGTTCGATCACCGACCCCGGCGGATGCCTCACCAGCCTGGCCGGCACCGCCGCCAGCTCGATCGCAGATTCTGCGTTCAAGTCGATAGCCCACGATTTCGGTCAGGCCGCCTCGGCCACGGTGAACTGGCTGTGGGGCCAGGTGTCGGCCGCCACCACCCTCACCCTCTCTGGCAAGGCCTTCGACCTTGACATCGCCATCACCACCGCCATCGCCGTGGTCGTCGCCACCGGCCTGTTCGCCATCCAGGTCACCGTGTCGGTGCTGCGCCGCGACCATGCCGGGCTGGCCAGAGCCGGCAAGGGCCTCCTGGTGGCGTTTTTGGGAGGCGGCGCCGCCATCGCCGTGGTCAACCTGCTCCTCGCCGCCACCGACGCCCTCTCGGCGGGGATCGTCCAAGCCGCCACCGGGGGGACCATCGACCAGCTGGGCACCAAGCTGCTCGACGGGGCCGCCATCGCGTCGGTCACCAACCCGGCCGGGCTCCTGCTGCTCGCACTGGTCGTCATCGTCGCCGTGGTGCTGGTGTGGGCCATGCTGATGATCCGCAAGCTGCTGATCATCATCGCCGCCATCTTCGCCCCCCTCGCCTTCTCCGGGGCCACTGCGGAGATCTCCACTTCATGGGTGCGCCGCTGGATCGAGCTGACCGTGGCCCTCATCGTCTCCAAGGTGATCCTGGTCATCGTGTTCATCATCGGCCTCGGGGCGCTCACCGGCGGCCTCGGGTCCACCCCCCACCCCGGGGCAGGCCAGTCGGTCACCCAAATCGTCATCGGCGCTCTCATCTTGTTGATGGCCGGGTTCGCGCCGTGGGCGGCGATCAAGATCGTCCACTTCTCCGGAGACCACTTCGCCCAAATCCACGCTCACGCCGGGGCCGCCACGGCCGGGGCCGCCACCGCGGTTGCCGCCCCCCAGAAGCTGTCGGCAATCACCGGCAGGATCGGCGCCGGCGCCGGAAGTACCCCCGGCCCGGGGGCCGGCAGCGGGAGCACCGCCTCGAGCGCACAGCATCGCCAACCTGCCGACAGCTCCCCGGGACCTCCTGCGTCGCCACCCGGAGCGGAGGCCGGCTCCGCGGCAAAAAACGGACATGGGGTCGGGGCTGGGGCCGGCGCCGCCGGCGCAGCCGTTGCCGCAGGCAGCGCCGCCAAGTCAGCGGTAACAGCCCAGGCCGAGAAGGCGGCGACCGTGGCCGCCGGCGACGGTGAGAGCCCGCCCAAGGCCCCCTCGCCGCCGAAGCCGCGCAAGGCGAACTGAGCCCCACACGAGACGGGAAGGGACCTGATGTCTACCACCGCCAATCACCCCACCGGCTCCCCCGGGCCGGCCACTGTCCGATTTGGTCGCCGCTCTACCAGAGGCCTCATCCTCGGGCTGTCCACGGCTCGCTGCGTGACCGCCGGCGCCGCTGCAGCAGTGCTCGTGGCCGGTCTGGTCGCCGCCGGCGGCATCGGACTGATCCTCACGGGCGTGGTGTGGGTCCCGCTCCTGGCGGCGATATTCGTGACCTGGCAGTCCAAGCCGCTCGTCGAATGGGTGCCGGTAGCCGTCCACTGGGCCCTGCGCCGCGCCGCCCACCAAACCGAGTACCGGGCCAGGGTGGGCTCGCCCCGCCCGGCCGGCACCCTCGCCCTCCCCGGTGACGCCGCCTCCCTGCGCTTCTACGCCGACCCGCAAACCGGGGCGTGCATGATCCACGATCCCCACCGCCAAACCCTCTCGGCGTGCCTACGGATCTCTCACCCGGCATATGTCCTCCTGGCCCCCGACGATCAACACAGCCGGGTGTCGGCCTGGGGGCGGGCCTACGCCGCCCTGGCCAACTCCGGGACCTGCGCCGCCATCCAGGTGTCGGAACAGACCGTCCCCGACCCCGGCACCGGCATCACCGGCTGGTACCAGACCCACGGCACCCACGACGGCGGGTGGGCCGACCGTCAGTACCAGGCGCTCCTCGAGCGGTCCTCCCAGGCGTCATCCACCCATCGCAGCACCATCACCATCGCCCTCGACCTGCGCAAGGCGGCCAAGACGGTCCGAGACGCCGGGCGAGGCGTCAAAGGGGCAGCCGCCGTCCTCGCCGGGGACATGACCGCAGTGGAGTACTCGATCCGAGAGGCAGGGCTGCGGGTCGCAGGCTGGCTCGACGAGACCACCTTGGCGGCGACCGTCCGCCAAGCCTACGACCCCGTCCTCGACGCCAATCCCGGGTCGCCGGGGATGGCCATGGGCAAGGCCGGACCCCTGGCGGTGTCCGAGCACTGGTCGTGGCTGCGCCACGACTCCGGCTACACCAGCGTGCTGTGGATCAGTGACTGGCCCCGCATCGACGTGGCCCCCCACTTCCTCCACGCCCTGATCTTCGCCCCCGGGGTCCGCAAGACCCTGTCGATCGTGGCCCGCCCCCTGGGGACCGCCGAAGCCCTCAAACAGATCCGACGGGAAAAGACCGAGGCGGTCACCGACTCGGCGCACAAGGCCAAGGTCGGTCAGATAGCAGACCTTTCCGACGCCGCCGAGTACGCCGACGTCCTCAACCGGGAACGTGCGCTCATCTCCGGTCACGCCGACGTCGAGTTCTCCGGGTTCATCACCGTCACCGCCCCCAGCCGCGACGAGCTCACCGCCGCGGTGGCCCTGGTCGAGCGCGCCGCCACCCAGGCGGCCTGCGAGACCCGGCTCATCTTCGGCCGCCAAGCTCAGGCGTTCATCGTCGCCGCCCTTCCGTTGGGACGATCCGTCCTGTGAGCCCTCAACAACGACGAAACCAACCTATGACCGGCGAACCCGAGGACAAGCCACCCATGCCATCCGATCCCACCCCGCCCACGCCGTGTCCCCAAGCGTCAGCCCTAGACCCAAACGGGGACCCCGACACAGCCCGCCACGAGCAATGGCCGGCCCGACCCCCGTGGACACGACCCGCCCACCCGGACGTGACCTGGGGGCCGTCCCCACCGCCGGCAGGGCCGGCCGAGCATCCGACCAGCCCGCCGCCAACCCCATCCGGCGAGCCCTGCCGGGCCCCTGATGGAGGCCGGACGCTGGGTGCCGCCTTTTTCACGCCGGCCGGGGCCAAACGCCGGGACCGGCACCGCCAGACGAAGGCAGCGCAGACCCTGGAGATGGCTGCACGCCAAGAGCTCATCGACACCAGACGGGCCGAGATCGAGGCGGTCAGAACAGAACAACGCGCCGCCGCCTACCTTCCCCCAGGCGGCGAGCCCGGCGCCGACGCCCTGCGTTCATATCGCCGCCTGAAGCTCCCCCCGCACCGGGCCACCTCAGAGGTGCTCGCCGGTGCCTATCCCTTCCTGGCCGAAGCCGGCCTCGGATCCGCCGGGGTCCTCATCGGCCACGATTCGTGGTCCGGCGCGGCGTTCGTCTACGACCCCTGGGTGCTCTACCGCTCCGACGTCAACCCCGACGGTGTCCTCACCAACCCCAACGTCCTCCTGGCCGGCATCATCGGCCGGGGCAAGAGCACCATGGCCAAAAGTCTCGCCACCCGCTCCATCGCCTTCGGACGCAAGGTCTACGTCCCCGGCGACCCCAAAGGCGAATGGACCGTGGTCTCCAAAGCCGTCGGCGGCCAAGCCATCGAGCTCGGCGGCGGCCTCGCCAACCGACTGAACCCGCTCGACGAAGGCCCCCGTCCGTCCGGATTCGACGATGGCGCATGGGCGACGGAGAACAGCAAGCGGCGTGGTGGTCTCCTCGGCTCGCTCACCGAGTCGGCCCTGGGCCGACCGCTGTTGCCGACCGAGCGGACCGCGCTCACCGTCGCGCTTGAGGCAGTGGTCGCCAGGAACACGACACCGACCTTGCCCATGGTCGTCGACGCCCTCTTCGCCCCGCCGACGGCGGTGGACGGCTCAAGCGTCACCCAGTTGACCGACGACGGCCGCCACGCCGGCCACGCCCTCGCCCGGCTCGTCCACGGCGACCTCTCCGGCCTCTTCGATGGCCCCTCGACTGTCCGCTTCGACCCGTCCCTGCCTATGGTCAGCCTCGACCTCTCCCGCATCTCCGGCTCCGACCAGCTGATCGGCATGGCCATGACCTGCGCTTCCGCATGGATGGAAGCCGCCACCTCCGACCCAGCCACCGGCCAGCGCTGGGTGATCTACGACGAGGCATGGAGACTGCTCCGCCAACCCGCCCTCCTGGCCCGGATGCAATCCCAGTGGAAACTGTCCCGGGCGCTCGGCATTGCCAACCTCATGGTCATCCACCGCCTCTCCGACCTCGACGCCGTTGGCGACGCCGGGTCCGAAGCCCGCAACCTTGCACTCGGCCTCCTCGCCGACTGCTCCACCAAAATTATCTACGCACAAGAAGCAGGCGAAGCAGCCAAGACCGGCACGACTCTCGGCCTGTCGGTCACCGAGGTCGACCAGCTCCCCGAACTCGCCCGAGGCGAGGGCCTCTGGCGGGTTGGCGAACGAGCGTTCGTCGTGCGCCACCAATGCACACCCGGGGAACTGGCGATCTTCGACACCAACCAGCGCATGGTCTCATGAGGCCAGGTTTCCGGGAGCGCCTCTCAGATACGTGGTCGTCGTTCTGGCAGACTGTCGGCATCGCCCTGATGCGATCACCGGCCCAGCCGATGCCTGCCGGTCATGTCAACGTCGAGGATGCACCCGAGTGCGCCTCACTCGCAGACAAAGCTGCGCTTGACCAACTCGGCGACGCCATCGGGGTTTCCGGTCAATCCACGAGCGCCCTCAGCGGCAAGAACTGTGGGCGTTGATGCTGCCACCCGGCGTGCATTTTCGGGGTGGTCAACTCGGCTCGGCTTCGAGTTCGATCGGATATCTGCCGCCCGTCGAGCACGAAGACCTCTATCTCGTGACCACCGTCTTCCCGACCGGGGAAGGGGTCTGACATGCGCCTCCGGGAAACCCAGGGTTGTTTACTGACGAAGACCCTGACGACACGCCAGCCGCGCACCACGCTCTGCGAAGCCGCCTCTGCGGGCCTCGGTCTCCTCTGTCGCCGCTCACCTAAACGTTGGTCGTACACTTCGCTAAGAGGACCTAATTCGGTGGAGGGCTGGGATGGCGACCTGTAGAACGCACTTCACGTATCACTCCGATTGTCGCGGCTGTAATGCTGTGCTCCAGGCGGAGGCGATCGGTGCAGAGCTGCGCCAGGATCGACACCGAGCTGCAGCTGAGGCCCGCGAGGAGCAGAAGAAGGCTGAATCTTCGGCTCGCCGCGAGGCGGCCCGAGCTTCACAGGGCGGCGGCCTCCTGTTCTCCGAGAAGCTCGTCGTCGGTATCGTCGGCGTCGTTGTCCTACTCGTCCTCGTGGTGGTCATCTGGTCGAACCTGTCGACGGTCGGGCACGGGATCATCACCCTGCTACTGATCGGTGGGGCGATTCTCATCGCCGTTCGTCGAGCCAGACGGTCGAACGCCGGTGCGGTGCCCTCGACGGAATCCCGGGCCTTCACGCCTCCGCCGGTACCGCCAGTTGCGCCGGCGAGCCCTGCGGGCTGGTATCAGGATCCAGGTGGCGCTCCGTGTCGCCGTTGGTGGGACGGAGCCTCGTGGACCGCCCACACCGCTCCTGAAGGCTGAGATCGTCAGTAGTTTCGCCGGGAACACCACACGGTGCCTGGCAGCGCGTTGTTGATGGCGTCGACGACGTGCGGGTCGACGAGCTTCATGACCTGGGGCGGAAACCGGTCGGCGTCGTCCCAGGTTGCCCACAGCCACAACGTGGTCACTGCCGCTGTCAGCTCGGGGCACGTCGGCGACGAGGCTAGGACAGTGGCCACCTCGGACGGCCGTCTGGCTGCGACAAGTCCGGGCGGTACGTCGAGGTTGAAACCGGCCCAGCTCCACAGCCAGTTCACGTCGTTGTCTTGGTCGACGCAAGGGGTGACGACCGTCAGTAGCGGTTCGTTCTTGGCGACCGCTTGTTGTTGCGCCTCGCGGGTGGGGAGGCGCTCGAGCAGGGCCATGAGGTAAACGAGAGGTTGCGGGCCTGCCACGGCCAAGTGGCGGTAGGTCGGCACCGAGGGGTGCCCGGCCCGCCAGCCTGCGGCCACGGCGGTGTCCATCCACGGCGGCCGAGCCGACAGCACCCCCAGGTCCACGGCCAGCTGCGCTCGCGACTGGGACAGGTTTGGCCAGTGGTACGGCGTATGGGCCGGCTTCAGCTCGGCGGCGATTGGGTTGGAGTGCTGGTTGCAGGAGATGGTCAGGTCCGCCCCCCGGCTGTTGTCGATCAGCCTCGCCTCGTCGCAGCAGCGCTCCGCGCCGAAGACCGCCTTGGTCATGGCGGCGGTCTGGTCGGTGCCGAGATTCGCGTACGCGACCAGGCACCGGGTCCCGTCGGGTTCCCGCGGCTTTCGCAGCCGGCGACCTCCGCACGCCGGACATTGACAGAATCGGTACCCAGTCATGGCCACCAGTCTGCTCCCACGGTGTGACATTCACCGACCGCCGGCGCCGGCGCTCGGCTAGGACCCGGTAGCGGGCCGCCCGACTGCCACGGGGATCGAGCTTACGAGTGTGCTGTGACGGACTGAGGAATAGGCGCGACGGCGATGGTCGGCAGGGTGTCGAGCACGTCGGCGAACGGCCGCGCTGCGAGGTCGTCGAGTTGGTCGGGGGTGGCGATGGCGACCAGGCGGCCGGCTCTGACGGCTCTGACGGCTCTGACGGCTCTGACGGCTCTGACGGCTCTGACGGCTCTGACGGCTCTGACGGCTCTGACGGCTCTGACGGCTGGCTCTGACGGCTCTGACGGCTCTGACGGCTCTGACGGCTCTGACGGCTCTGACGGCTCTGACGGCTCTGACGGCTCTGACGGCTCTGACGGCTCTGACGGCTCTGAGCGTACTCGGCGAGCTGGGCCCAGCACACGATGTCGAAGAAGCTGGTGGCCTCTTCCCACTCGGAGGTCTGTCGGTTCCGCCAGCGCCGGTTGACCGCCAGGCCGAAGGTGGTGGTCGCTTGGCCCGAGGGGGTGAAGCGAAGCTCGGGGTCACGGGTGAGGTTGCCTGCCAGGGTCACGTTGTTTCCGGTTGCCATCTCAGGGTTCCATTCTTGGTTCGGTTCGGGTGGTGCTGGGTCCGGCAAGCCATCGCCGGGAAGGGGCGGGGCAAGGCACGTGTGCCGACCCCGGAGGGAAACCCGGAGCGGAGACGTGTCGTAGCGGAGGCTTGAACCGGCGGGGGTTGCCCCGCCGCGTCGGCGTGGCAGCCTGAGACCCAAGCCATCACCCCGAGCCCGGGCCCAAGACAGGAACTTCCGGTGGTCACCGGAACCGGCCTCCTGGTAGGGGGTGGAAGCGGTATTCGTGCCGTTGAGCACTCTGGGCCAGTCGGGTCGGGCCGCTTGCCGTTCGGGTCGGGGAATGCGGTGCCGGCAGAGTCGACGGGGTGGGAGCGGCAGCATCGCCGGCGATAGCGGTGTAGCCCTGCGGGGTCGTGGAGTGCGGGTGAACAGGGCTGGTTCGCCCCCCTGAGCCTCCCTGCTTCGTGGTTGATTCCGTCGAAATCAGCAGACCCGGCTGGATGCCCAGTCGAGATACTCAAGATCGACGTTACGCCTGTGGTGCGACCGAGGGGGATGGCGCGTCAGGTGCCGGCGCCGAGCAGGCGGCCGAGGCTCGCGGTGATTGCTTGCAGAGGTGCCAACCGTCAACGCAAGGGGTCGCAGCGGTACAGCCAAGGCCGTCCCATGATTCGCCTGGACCCAGTGGGCCGGAGGACCTCGGCGGGCACCTCAGCGCTGTTTTACGTATTGATGAAGGACTTACGTAGTTGGGTGGGAGGCCGTCACACCCCGACCGTAGGCTGATCGCGTGTTGATCCTCGCTGCCCCCACCGACGAGCTGGCCGACACCGTGGCCCCCCTAGAGAACATGCTGAGATTCTGTGACGTCCTTCTCGACAACGCCCTCGACCGCTTCGCCATGGGCGGCTGACCCGATGGGATCGTTCGGCGAGCTACCCGACGACCACGCCCCCGTCCTGACCCCAGCGGAGGTGGCCGTCTACGACCAGATGATGGCCGAGTCGGGCCCGGGCGGGGATCACGCCCGGGGAGTCGACCTGTACCGGCAGCTCGACTGGGACCGAGTGCGGGCGGCTATCACCGTGCCTCATGACGCTGGCGAATGGGCGGATGGCCTACGCCAGGTCCTGCGTCGCGTACCTGACCCCTGCGCGCGGAACATCTGGGTCGGGCCCGGCTGGTATCGAATCGTGGTCCGCCTCGACCAGGCCCTCGCTGCCATCGACGCTGACTACGAGGTCCGCCAGGTCAAAGAGAAGTTCGCCGCTTTGCGCTTCTACTACGCAACCGCCGTCGACGCTGACCGCAAGCGAGAGATGGACAAGCTCGTCGCCCGAGCCGAGGGTGAGTCGATCCGCACGTGTGAGAACACTGGAGCTCCCGGCATCCTCATGGTCCGGGGCGGATCTTGGTACAAGACCCTCGACCCAGCCACCGCCCCAGCCGGGTACACGCCCGCACCCACCGGCTCGATCTTCGGCCGGTAGGTACCGGCACGGTGGCCTTGGCTGGCCGTCGGAGATCCTGACTCACCCCGAGGGCCTGGACCAGGGGACCGACGAGCGCCTCGCGGACCTCCTGCGCGTCAAGCGCCCCCAAGGCTGGGGCCGCAGGACCGGGCCCGTGGTCCGGGCCGACAGCACCGAGACCCACGTCGGGGTGCTCATGTTGACCCAAGGTGGCTCAGCCCACGAAGACGTGTGGCAAGCACACGTGGCGCCAGTCGTATGCGGAGGGGGTCGTTCTCGGTGATGCCGAGGCGTGGCTTCCCCGCCTTCCTCGGGGTGAGGCCGATCTGTTCTTCACCCGCCCGCCTTCTTCGGGCTTCTCCACAACGAGTCGGTACGCCTCGGAGGCATTCCACTCCTCGCCGTGCTCGGCGGCCTTGGCTGGACCCGGTCAACACCCCTCGGACCCGTCGTCCGCGGGTGGCGTGGTATGAGGTCGTTTCTGGTCTACTTGAGACGCATATCCGTCGCGATCATGGATCGCTCCTGGGGTTCAGGCGACCTTCTTGCAGGAAGCGCCGCCGTGCCGACCCTCGACTCGACGGACGTCGGGTTCGCCCGAAGAGTCGCTCAGCGTCACGCCGTCGATTGCCCTCGTGCCCACCAACCACAAGTCGCCCCAGGCCGAGGATCGAGGCTAACGTTGCGACTCGTCGATCACTGGCGATGCCCGGGGCAACACCTGGATACTATTTCGACAAGGTGGGGGGGGCGTGATGGGAGGGCACACGGCAAGAGGCAGCGCAATCGTACGTGGAGCTGTCGCAGCTTCTATGGGAGTAGCGATGATGGCTTTCGTCGGACCCGCCCGGTCGGCAGGTGCCGCCGCGTTCGAGGGTGCCGAGCACACATCGGTAACGACTTCTTCGCCCGCCGTCGATTCTCTATACCCTGGCGTTGTTGCGAGCACGTCAAATGTTCCGCTCACCAACCCGCCGTCGGATCCCGTCACCGCCTACTACGAGCGGCTCGGAGGTAGTGCCTCCTATCTCGGCGCGGCCAAGGACGCGGTCCACCAGATCGTGGGCGGTGAGGCTGAGGACTTCGACCACGGCTCCATCTTCTGGTCGGCCAAGACGCTGGCTCATGTAGTTCAGGGAGCCATTCTTCGTCATTACCTCACGTTGGGCGGACCTACGGGGATTCTCGGGTACCCGATGACCGACGAGTCCGTCACGCCGGATGGCGTCGGGCGGTACAACCACTTCGCCCATGCCGGCTCCATCTATTGGACGGCGACCACCGGGGCATGGTCCATCCATGGAGCCATCCGTGATCATTGGGCGTCGATGGGCTGGGAACGAAGTGTTCTCGGCTATCCCACCAGCGACGAGACCGTCGCCAGCGATACGGTCGGGCGGTACAACTCGTTCGCCAACGGGAGGCTGTACTGGTCGCCGTCGACCGGCGCCTGGTCCGTCGGTGGGGCAATCCTTCTGCACTATCTGGCTCTCGGTGGCGCTGCCGGCATCATCGGTTATCCCGTCACGGACGAGTCTGGCACTCCCGACGGCGTCGGGCGCTTCAACCATTTCTCGGGGAGCGGCGGTGCCTCGATCTATTGGACGCCGACCACCGGGGCATGGTCGGTTGCGGGCTCGATCCGGGGCCATTGGGCATATCTGGGCTGGGAGCAGGGGCCTATGGGGTACCCGACAACCGACGAGACCGGCACCCCGGACAAGGTCGGAAGGTACAACTACTTTTCGAAGGGTGCCTCCATCTACTGGACGCCGGCTACCGGTGCCTGGTCGGTGCAGGGTGTCATCTTGAGCCGGTGGGCGTCCCTGGGCTGGGAGCGCAGCTCACTCGGCTATCCGATCAGTGACGAATATGCCATTCCGAGCGGGCGGCAAAGCAGCTTTCAACATGGGGCCATCGCTTGGAGCGAGGCAAGTGGCGCCACGACCTTGGAGGTGGGCTGCGCCCTCAACAACGCGTGGTACTACGGCGTCGATCCGAATCTCATGGCCAACACCGGTGGGGGTTCGCAGCTGGTCACCGTCACCGATCCGTACAGCTCGGCCGTTGCCGGTGCGCTCACCGCATGGGACAAGCGACCAGGCGGGTGCTGGGTTCCCCATGCCTTCCCCGGTCAGCCCTCGCAGCCATTCAACGCTGAGACCGGCTACGGCGGGATCGTGCCGGTCGCCGATCGTGTCGAGAACGACGGAGCGACGCCACAGGGGATCTTTGGCTTCGGGGCCACTATGTACGGGGTGTCGGGGTACTCGCCTAACACCGCCTATCGGTACCAGCCGCTCACCTGCGGCAGCTGGTGGGACGAGGCTCCCGGGAGCCCCACATACGACTTGTTCCAGCAATACCCCTGCGGAGTGACTCCCGCCTTCGCTTACAGCGCCGAAGCCCTGTGGACGGAGACCGTCGCCTACGTCCACTTTGCGGACATCCGCACCCCGAATCCCCCGCAGAACTCCGCCGGGATCTTCCTCCACGATTACACCACCGCCGGTGATACTGCTGGGTGCGTGGCCTTGCCGTCGGGGGAACTGGACGCCGTGCTGGGATGGATGGCTCCGTCCGCCCAGCCGCACATCGCCATCGGTATCTCGGCGACCATGAACGACCAGTAACACCGGCTACGTCTGGTTTACACCAGCCAAGTCTTTTTGCTAGCCATTGTCGGTCCCTTCGCAATGATCGGGTCAACGGCAAAAGGGATGGGGCTTTGCTAGGTCGTCGAGGAGAAGGTCCGTTGCTTGTGGAAGCGGCGCAACGCGTCGTGGCCGTTCTTGCTAGTCTTGAACGCACCTGCCTATAGCTCTGCCCTGGGTTCGAAAGGCATCGATCGTGGGGGGAATGCCTATAAGCGGCTATGTCGCGCATGCAGGTGACCTGACCCGAGACAAAGCGCCCCGCTTCGGGCTCCTCCACAACGAGTCGGTACGCCACGCTGGCATCCCACTACTGGCCGTCCTCCGGCAGCCTCGGCTGGACTCGGGTCAACGACACCCTCGGACCCGTCGTACGCGACTGCGACGGCCGGGTCTTCTCCGTGGCCAACATCGACGAGATGATGACGGTGTCTCCATTCCCTGCCGTCAAAAGCATGCAGTGAACGGCCGGGGGGGGGGGGCTCCCGAAGCTCACGCTCTCCGCTCACCCTGGGGGGCGGCCCCCCTTAAGTCGACTGGACCGCTCCGACCCAAACGACTTACAACGACGTAATCTTAGAGTCGTGACCGGTCGTGAGCAACAGGACCCAGCAGCGGTGTGGGTTCGCAAGAAGCAGCCCGACGACGATTATCTGCCACCGATTGAGCCAAGGCGTCCGTCCCGCCAGGTGTCGGGGCAACTGGATGACGATGAGGGCGTCGGGCCGGAGGCGGTGAGGTTGGCCGAGGCGCACGCCAGGCCGGAGCTGAGGCGCAGGGAACATGAGTGGCGCTCGGGCCAGAAGGTGACGGTGAGAGGCCGGGCCGGGAAAGCCCATTCAGTGCAAGCGACATGGAGCAAGGAGGACTACCCCGAGCCGGTCGCTCCGCCGGCTGGGATTCGACCAGATCAGGTGGCGGTGCCACTTCGGCGGCGCTCCCCCGGCGGAGAGTCCGGATGGGTGCTTGGGTTTGATGAATGGGGGGAACAGCGTTGGTTCGCCCCGTGGGAGCTGGACGGCGGTGTCGACGAGTCGATCCTCACGCACGACGACGTTGAGGCCGAGGAGCATCTCTGGCACACGTGCCTGTCCGACTCGGACCACCCGGAGGACCGCTACGAGGAACTGGCGTACCGCTACGGAGAACGCGATGACGACGACGACCGGCCGCTATGGCAGCAGGATCTTGAAAACCAAGAACCGCCCGCCGTCCATCAACGCTCTCGCCTGGTCCGGACCAAACCTACAGCGGAGGCCACACCCAACCGGGTTACGCCCCTCATTGCCACATGCGGCAACCCGTCCGGCTGCGAGGGATTGATCAAGGCCAAGGGCCGCTGTGGCCCGTGTATCGAATACCAACGGACCCACCGTGGCCAAGAGAGGCCGCTGCGTCTGATCAACAAGGCTAAGCGCCGAGTAGCCGGCTTCTGACTAGGGGTTTTCCAGAAAGTCCTACTAGTAGGAGAGCGAATCGGGCAGGTTCTTTGTCCGTCCGGTACTTCCCTCCCGACCGCCGCCTCTTTCTTGTAGGCGGCGCTTTCGCGCCAGGTAGCCAGCCTCTAAGGCACCACCGGCCCCGGCGCCCACGTGTGGGACCTGCGGGCCACCACCCTCCGACGCCGCCTAGCTAGGCGCGGCGCTGTCGCTCAGAGCGACCCCGTTGCGGCCGGGACGGTCAGCCGCAACCCCTATTGCGCCGCCTCGATGTGAGGCGGCGCAGTCGCGCCGGGCCGGCAGCTGGTTGGTCCGGCTCTTCCAAGGAGGCGCCATGGGTTCACGTCGATCCCGGGTAGCGCGCATCCGCTACAGCATCGACGAGCTCAGCGAGCTCGGCGTCTCGATCAGGAAGCTCACCGTTGTGACCACCAGCGTGGTCCTGGCGATAGGCGGGCTGATCGAGGCCATCTCGGTGCTGCTACACGCGCTGCGCTAACAGCCCCCATCCAGGAGACCCCCGTCGACGTTGCCTTACTTGAAGTCTGTCTTCGCATACGGGAGCGGAGCCTCGTAGTGCTCCTCGCCTCCGCCTGGCCGTGTCAGAAACGACCGTTGTTGAGACCCCGGCCAGCCCGATCAGAACCGGCCCTGCCGGCCGTCTCAAGAGCCGTGTCTGAAACCAACGTGTCATCCATCGCCTGTCACACCGCCGGTTAGCAGCCGAGGTAGATGGTCCCATCCAGCATCAAAGGGGCGATTTGACGGTGCGGCGCCTTCTCCCCGAACCCGGGGTCGATCCCGAAGAACGGACGGCCAGAGAGCGGCACGACCGACTGGCGCGTATCCGGGTCGATCGTCGCAGCGTCGCGGACCCACTCGGGCATCGAGGCCCACCATTGGGAACTGTCCCACCTATAGGCGCTGGTATGCCCGTGGACCTGACCGAACGGTGGCCGGTGACCGAGCCATGACCCGTAGAGCTCTCGGCTTGCCTCCGCCCACACGACCCCCGCCACACCGTTCTCCCATGCGAGCATCCAACCAGGCTCAAACAACGCCAGACGCCGCTCAGCGTCGGCGAAACGAGCGTTGAGCTCAGCTGCCGCCGCCCGAGGCGTCGCCGGCCGGCCGAGCCGTCGCCACCATGGCCAACTCAACCCAGCATGAGTTACGAGAAGGGTGCCATGCTCGGCGTCCTCCACCGCCACCGCCATGTGCATCGCCCCACTCCTGGTCCACCGTCGCAACGTGTCGACGCTCGACGGATCGCAGTCACACGTCCCGAAACCGGGCCCTGCGAGATGCTGCGCCTCATGGTTCCCGATGAGTTGCACCCATCGCCCAGGGTTCGCCAGCATCATCCGGTCGACGAGAGCGACCGCCTCATCGCCGTCAGGGCCCTTATGGACTAAGGCGCCGACCTGCACGACCACCAGGTCCTCCGGGATCCTGTCGGCGGCCAAGTCGACGCCGAGCGCCTCGAGCGCTGGATACAGCGGCACGGTATGACCGCTCAGATCTCCGAACAGGGCGACACGAGCCACAGCCCAATCGTACGACCCGGAACAACCCTTCACCCCCTCGCCAGCTCGGCCTCATGAGGCCGAGATCGGCGCTTGACTCGCCGTAGTCGGCAAACATGAGCGCCGGTGGGAACCATCTCTCGGCCGCTAGCGTGCCGCCTTGGGCCCGGGATGGATCCCCACTAGGCGTCAACTGTCCGCCGAGTCGTTTGGCGGGATGCGGGTCTGGCCGGGGCCGTGCCCGGCGTGGACATCGCCATCGAGGACATCGCCATCGTGGACCGTGCCGACACGAGTTGAGTCCGCCGTGCCGTGGGATCTCTCGAAGAGTTGCAGGAGAAGCCACTGGACCACTTCAGGCAGTTCGGCCTCTACGGATCGCACGAGTTTCAGGTACCTGAGCGCGTGCCTGAGCCTGTGCTCGGCGTTGCACCGGGGACGACAACAGAAGGGTGCATTTTGCCGGAATACAGATCTCACGAGCTCGGGAGGAGGCGGATGCTCGCGTACCTCGTGGCAGGACCGGCGCTCGGCGTGCGGCGATTGATCGTCAGATCGCCAAGTTTCGGGACTCGAGCTCGGCGCGAATCTCGGCCACGCGGGTGGCTATGCGGGCGTGCTCCTCGGCTCGAGCCAGGTCAGCTGAGAGTCGGTCGGCGGTGAGGGCTGCTTGGGCGAAGGCTCGTGCCGCCGAGGGGTTGTCCTTGACGTAGAAGTCGCTGGCGAACGCCGCTTGTTCGGCGAGGCGGGCCAACTGGGCTGCGGTCACTTTCTGTCCTCCTGACTTTTTGGCTCCGTGAGCCATCACCTCTTGGCGACCGGCGGACCGAGGCTCGGCGCTTGGGTCGCCAAGGGGGGACGGGCGATCCGCGCTCGGGGAAGGAAGTCGTGGCGAGATTGAGCAGGGAGGAGCACGCCAGGCGGGTGGCGGAGAAGGTTGATGCTGCCCAGGCCGTGCTAGCCGGCGAAGTTGAGGCGTTGGTGACCGGTGACGACTGGCGGGGCTACCTCGACTTGGCGGCCAGGTTGCACGCCTACAGCCCGAACAACATCATGCTGGTCCGCTCCCAGCACGCTCAGGCGTTTGCCGACGGCAGGGTCCCGGCGGCGGAGCCGACGTTCATTGCCGGGTTCGGGACGTGGAAAGCGCTTGGCCGCAGCGTGGAGCGGGGCCAGCACGGCTACATGGTCCTGGCCCCGGTCCGCTACCAGCAACGGGCAGCCGTCGGCGCGGACGGGAAGCCTCGGTTCCTCAAACCGGACGAGTCGGCGACCGTCGATGAGACCGAGTCAGCCCGCCAGGTGCTGCGCGGGTTCAGGATCGAGCACGTCTTCGATGTCAGTCAGACCACCGGCGAACCCCTGCCCGACCCGCCTCGCCCCGAGCTGATCGCCGGCGACGCCCCACCGGGGTTGGGGGTGGCGGTCATGGGGCTGATCGAGTCGAGAGGTTTCAGCGTCGACACCGTGGCCGACGCCACGAGCATCAACGGGGCGAATGGCCAAACCAACTGGGGGGCCAAGACGGTGCTGATCCGCTCAGACATGGACGACGCCGCCATGGTCAAGACCCTCATCCATGAGGCCGCCCACGTACTGTTGCACGAGAAACCACCGGGATTCTTCCTTCCCCGCCCGCTCAAAGAGGTGGAGGCCGAGTCCGTCGCCTACGTCGTCGCTCAGGTGCACGGGATGGCGACCGACAGCTACTCATTCCCCTACGTCGCCTGCTGGGCTGGCGACAGCGCAGCGAGAGCCGTGACCGCCACCCAGGCTCGGGTCAGTCAGGCCGCCACCGCCATCATCGGCGTGTCCCCCGCCGACCACCAGCTCGGGGGTAAGCCGCCGGGAGGCGTCCAGGCTGTGGCCGCAGCCCGCCAGGCTTACGTCGAGGCAGGCCACCGCCGGGAAGACCTGGAGGCCGGCCTGACCGGCTCGACTCCGGAGGTGGCGTGATGGACCGGTCCGCTGCGACATCTTCCCCGGAACGAACCAAGGACCTGGCGCTGTATGCCATCGCAGCCGGTGCCGTGGTGGTCGGTATCCTGTGGCTGGCGGGGGCGGCGGCAGCTCGCCTCGCAGGCCATCCGGTCCCTCGTCATCGTCCGCTGGGGGAACTGGCGGCATTCGGTGACTTCGCCAACCCTTCGGCCGGGTGGGGTGCACCTGTCGGCCCGCCCGTTCTGTATTGGGCGGTGACGTTCACCATTCTGGCGGTCCTCGTCGTTGCCGGCTGTCTCGGGTGGCGGCTCCTGCGGCGGGCTCACCGCTGGGAGGAAGATGATCCGACCCGGGTCGAGGGGCTGGCCGACCGTCACCACATCGTCACCGCTGCTGGCCCAAAGATCCTTCTGGCCCGGGCCCCGATCCTGCGACCGTCGCTGTCGCATCCCCGCCCGGTCGATGTCGGCTACTGCTTGGGGACCAGCAGGGGTGTCGGCTGTTGGGCTTCGGTGGAGGACTCGATCGTGGTCCTCGGCCCGCCCCGCTCCGGCAAGGGCTACCACCTGGTGATCCCGTCGATCCTCGACGCCCCAGGAGCGGTGATCACCACGGGAACACGAGCCGACAACCTGACCACCACCATCACTGCTCGCGCCAAGGTCGGCCCGGTCGCCGTTTTCGACCCCCAGGGCCTCGCTGCAGGGGTCCCATCCACGCTGCGATGGTCACCGGTGCGAGGTTGCCAGCGGCCGCAGACCGCCATGATCCGGGCGCACGCCCTGTGCGCGGACACCGGGGCGGGCACCGAGAACGGGAACTTCTGGCGGCAACAGACCATCACCGCCGTGCGATGCCTCCTCCACGCCGCCGCCCTCGGCGAGCGCCCACCCGCCGACCTCTACCGCTGGTCGCTGTCCGCCCCCGCCGCCAAAGACGCCGTGGACATCCTCCTCCGCTCCGGGGACACTGCCGCCCCGGCGTGGGAGAAGGCCCTCGATGCGATCATCTCCGCCGAGGCCCGCCAACGCGACTCGATCTGGGCGATGGTCGCCAACGCCTTCGCCTGTCTCGGCGACCCCCAGGTACTCGCCGCCGTCACCCCCCGCGAGGGTGAGGTGTTCGACCCGGCCGGGTTCCTGCGAGCCAAGGGAACGCTGTTCCTGTTGGGCACCGCCACCGGGGCGTCGGCCACCGCCAGCCTCGTCGCCGCCCTCGTCGAAGACGTCGTCGACGTAGCCCGACGCATGGCCGGAGCCTCAGCCGGGGCCCGCCTCGACCCGCCACTCGGGTTAATCCTCGACGAGGCCGCCAACTACCCCCTCCCCAGCCTCGGGTCGCTCATGTCCGAAGGTGGCGGCAGCGGGATCACTACCATCGCCGTGCTGCAATCGCTCGCCCAAGCACGAGACAAGTGGGGCACGGAGATGGGCCAAGCCATCTGGGACGCCGCTATCGCCAAGGTCATCCTCGGCGGTGGGTCCAACGCCGACGACCTCGCAGATATCTCTCGGCTCATCGGGGAACGCTCGGTGCGCGACTACACCGAGACCAGCCAGGCCGGCGGAGGCAAGTCGATCTCTGAATCCAACCGGGACCGGGCCATCCTCGACCCCGCCGCCCTCCGAGCCATCGGCCCCGGACACGGGCTACTCCTGTTGCGCTCCGCCCGTCCGATCATGCTGACCCTTCGCCCCTGGACCGCCCGGGCCGATGCGGCGAGGCTGGGCAACGAGCGGGCCGGCGTCGAGACCAGTCTTCGCAGCGCGGCACAGGACGACTGGGGGAACGTTGCGTGACCCTCGCCCTGGCATCGCCTGGTCGACAGGTCGCCTGGTTCGACGGGTCGGCTACGCCGCCTACATGGCCTCGCCGCGGTGGTGGCAGGTTCGTCAAGCGTGGGCGGCCCAATGGGTTGACGCCCATGGACGCCCTCCTGTGTGCACGGCGTGCGGTGGCGCATGGCACCTTCGGTCCGGGGATCTTCACCACCGCAGCTACAGCAGGCTCGGTCACGAAACACCGGCCGACATGATCCCCATGTGCCGGCGCTGCCACGCCGAACTCCACCGCATCTTGGAGTCGTCGCCCGCCTGGCGCCGTCTCGGGCGACCTCAAGCAACCGACCTGATCGTCGGCGTCCTTCGCAACCGGCACCTGCAACGAAGAGGACCCACATGAGCGGTCACCCTGACGACGACGGTCATCGAAACGGCGGCAATCCACATGAACCCGAGGGCCCGAGGGAGACGGCACCAGCGACTGGCCAAGGCGGCGACCCCGACGCCCGGCTGAGTGCCCTCGCAGCTTTGTTCGGGACCGACGGACCACCGGATCTGGGCGACGTTGCCTGCCCGGTCTATTGGCCGACGCTGCCCGCAACCGACGCACGAGGCGAATGGGCCGAACTTCGAGGCTGGGTCGAACGTCTCGTCGGGCGGTTCTCTCACCTCGACCATCACGTCATCCCGCTGTGCTGGTGGCGCCACAACGGTCACGTCGAAGCCCTCCAAGCCCTCCGGGACCACGAAAGGGTCTCCTACGCCGACACCGCCCCCGGGACCGCCGGGGTGGACTGGCACCGGGCCTTCCGTGACATCGAGGCCCGTCTGCGGGAATGGACCGCCCAGCTGTCCTGTGGGGCTCAGCACGAACCACGGCTGACTTGCCGATCCCCCGTCGCTGACGCCGAGTGGAACCTCTTTCTGGACGCCGACGTGGCCCGCAGGGAGGACGAAACGCTCCACCACGCCGTCGAAACCGGCTGAGGGGCACCGCTCGGCCCACCGGTCGCCATGGGGTGCCAAGGAAGGGCCTGGGCCGACCCCGCACCGATAGGCGGGCAGCGGAAATCAATCGGAGATGTGACCCATGGGCACCTGGTTCGACACGTTGCCGCCCGAACTGGTCGACGCTGCTGGCGGCGACGCCGACCGCTATGGGCTGTGGATTCGCCTCACTCGGATGCACCTCGACACGCTGCCCGGCGGTCAGGGGGTCATCACGGACGTCGAGACCGGGCCCTGGCAGGAACGATACGAATCAGGCTGGTCACCCCGCCAGGCCGCCTTCGCAGTTTGGAACTCCGCTCCAAACCACCAGCGGCTGGAGACGGCACCAGCGCTCCCAGCAGCTGAGCGCTGGCCTGCGGCGGGGACGGAGCTGCGCTGATGGGCAGGATCGACTGGGAGGCAGTCCGGGCTCGGCACTCCCTTGCATCCGTGGTCCGCCGTTGCGGACTGGACGTCCCCGACGCCGGCGACGTGACCGTGTGCTGCGTCCTGGCTGCCCACGATGACTCCACGCCCTCCATGGTCCTCCACCTCGATACTGACCGCTACCACTGCTTCGGCTGTGAAGCCTCGGGCGACGTGATCCAGCTGGTCCGCGACCTCCAAGGAACAACCGTCACCGAGGCGATCAGGGTCCTCGACTCCGGCCAGACCATCGACGCAGTCAGCCATGACGGCTCCCGGAACGCCGTGCGAGTCACGCCTGCCCGGCCGACTACCGAACAACCTGACCTGGGACGGACCTCACCCGATCGGGTTTTCGCTGCGGTCGAGGCCGCCTGGGCCTACTACACCTACAGAAACCTCCACGACCGTGGCGTCGCCTACCTCGCCGGCCGCAACATCGACGTGGCTGCCCTCGAGGCCGAGATCGGCCGCAAGGTGATTGGGCACACCCCTGGCCGGCGGGCCGGTGCCAGGCAAGCGGCTCTGGTCGACCGCATGGTAGCCAGAGGCTTCAGCGTCGACGAGCTGGTCGATGCAGGTCTGGCTGCCCGCTACCCCGACGGGCGGACCATCGACGTCTTCCGCCAGCGGGCCATCGTCCCGGTAACCGACGAGGCGGACCGGGTCATCGCCCTGATCGGCCGCTACACCGGCGACAACGACGACAAGGCGCCCAAGTACCTCAACATGCGCCGTACCCACACCTACGACAAGTCCGTTGCCATCTACCGGCCGTCGCACCCGGAATTGACCAAACATGCCAACGTTGTCGTCGTCGAAGGCGTCCTCGACGCTCTCGCCGTCGCCTCCCAGGCCGCCACGGCGCACGTCAGCCACCTCTACGCGTCCGTGTGCACCTCCGGGCTCGGCCTGTCTCCCTCCCAGGTACGAGCGGTGCTCGCCATCCACCATGCCCCGCCCGTCATCGCCGGCGACGGCGATACGGCGGGCCGCGAGCGAGCCAACCTCAAGTGGGCAACCGCCATGCTCGCCGCCGGCCGGGAGTCGGTGATCGTCGACTGGCCAGACGGGACAGACCCGGCCTCCTGGCTCGCCGCTCACGGCGAGGGCGGTCTCGTCGCCGTCACCCGCAAGGGCTGCCTCGAATCGCCACCCGCTCAGGTACGGCCCCACCACGTCGGCGAGCTCATCACCCAAGCCGAAGCCGCCACCATCCCCAGTGCCCGGGACGGGACGCAGACCGCCGCCCTGACCCGGCTGGTCGATGGCGTAAACCTGCACGCATCCAAGCTCACTGCCGCCGGAGCCGAACGCTACAGGCAAGCTGCGGCCCCGGCGCTCGCCCCGATCGTCGTCGACCTGGCCATCGACATCTCTAACGACTCCTACGGCAACGTCGACCAGGTGGTCGAAACCGTCGCTGCCTGGGCAACCAGGGTCCCCGCCCGCCAGACGTTCGCACGGCACGCCGCCGACGCTCTCGAGGCCCGGGATGTCGGTGCTGCTGGATGGCTGGAACGCAAGCTGCATGCTGCCATCGAGGTGAAGGAGTACAACCAGGCGGGGGGCGGAACTGAGTTCGGCTGCTCGGCTGACTACGACCTGGGGCCTGTCGCCCTATGACTGCTTCCGGTCGTTCGTTTGCCATCGTCCTCGGAGGCGCGGACGACCAGCTGGCCTCACTTCGTCGTCGGTGCGCGGCGGCGGAGCGGGCTGCACACGAGTTGGCTGATGAGGTCCGCCGCCTGGCGGGCGAGGTGACCGAGCTCGTCGAACGCCCGGTCGTGCAACCCAAGGCGGTGTCGGTCGATGATGCGGCCCAGCTCCTCGGCCTTGGTCGCAGCTCGCTCTACGACCTGCTTGAGGTCGGCCGAATCCGCTCGGTCAAGGTCGGTAGCCGGCGGCTGGTTCCCACCGCTGCGATTGACGAGTTCCTCGGCGCCCCGCCGAGGGCTGAGGCGGGCTAGAACCTACGACATGGCAACTCGTGCGGCGAACGGCCGTTCTTCGATCTACCAGGACGGCCAGGGCCGGTGGCATGGCGTCGTGTCGATGGGCACAGGGCTTGACGGGAAGCTCTCCCGTCGCCATGTTTCGGGCGGCAGCCAGACTGAAGTGACTAACCGCGTTCGCGACCTCGAACGTCAACGTGACGCGGGGGCCGTCTCATCGACGGGCAGGACCACGGTGGCGACCTGGATGTCCGAGTGGATTGATCGGAGGGAGGCACTGGGGTCGGTACGACGCCGAACCCTCGACGGGTACCGGGTGGATCAGCATCACGTCGTTGCTGCCATCGGCTCCGTGAGACTTGACCGGCTCCGGCCGGCACACGTTGAGCATCTGTGGCAGTCAATGGTGGATGCGGGCCGTTCCGGGTCCATTCCCCATTGCCGCCGTACCTTAATGGCGGCCTTCAACGAGGCCGTCCACCGGGGCATGCTCGTCCGCAACCCGGTCAAGTTGGCCAACACGCCGCGCACGGAGACGACCGAGATCGAGCCCTACGGGGTTGAAGAGATGGCCCGTCTCTTGCGGGCCGCTCGAGACGCCCTGAACGCCCCCCGATGGACCCTGGCTACCGTCCTGGGGTTGCGCCAGGGTGAGGTGCTCGGCCTCCAGTGGTCGGATCTCGACCTGGACGAGGGCACTTTGACCATCCGCCGTCAGCTCCAGCGTCTCGGGTGGGTCCACGGTTGTCCCGACCGGACGAATTGCCTCACCAAGGCGGGTATCCCAGCCAAGCGGGGCGCCGACTGTCCGCAACGCTGGGGCGGTGGCATCGTTACCCGACCGGTGAAGTCCGACGCCGGTCGTCGGACCCTGGCCCTGCCGGCGACGGTAACGACCGAGCTGCGGGCTCATCGCGCCGAGCAGGCAGCTAAGCAGCTAAGCAGCGAGCTGTGGACCGCCGGGCCTGGCGGGGGGTGGGTGTTCACCGATGGGATCGGTCATCCGTTGGATCCCCGGGCCGACCTGGCGGCGTTCAAGGAGCTGTGCCGTGCAGCGAGGCTTCCGGTCAAACGACTTCATGACCTTCGCCACTCTGCGGCCACGATGATGCTCGCTACCGATCTGGATCTTCGAACTGCCGGCCAGGTGCTTGGACACTCCCAGGTCGCTCTTACTGCTCGTTATTCGCATGTGCTGGCTGACCGGAAGTCGGTGGCCGCCGCCCGCATCGAGGCCACCATGTTCGGCCGTCCCGGGAGCCTCTGAGTCCATGGCCGTCCGCCAACTGCACCAAAACTGCACCATCGCGAGCCGTGAACAGGACCGGATGGGCTACGGAGATACAAAAACCCAGGTCAGCTGGTGCCCCCGGCAGGACTCGAACCTGCGACCCGCCGCTTAGAAGGCGGCCGCTCTATCCGACTGAGCTACGGAGGCTTGGGACAATGTGGCCGGGACCACCGACACGCAGGTCAGCGTACGCGACCTGCACAACCTGGTCCCCCCAACACCTCGATGTCGCTCGACGGATTCTTCACCGGCCCCAAGGTCGGTGAGGACAACCCACTGGGCACGGACGGTGACACACCCAGGCCTGGCGGCATCCGTCGATGCCGACGAGGTGCTCGGCGCCTGCGGTGCCGTCGTCCGCGGCCGCACTATGTACGACCACATGCACGGCTGGGGCGAGAAGCCCGGGTCGCAGACGTGACCACCTTCCCATTCATCTCCGATGTGGCAACGGCGATCGCCCCAGGCGAAGGCGGCCGCCAGACAAGGAGGTGGAGGTCGGCGTTGGTGCCAGCATCGCGGCTCCGGGGACCCCGAGCCGAGCATGGCGCTCGGATCCGGGACCCCCGGTGTCGGGCCCTACTGGTGGTCAGCCGGTGGCGGCCGCCAGCTCCGGTACGAACGCGGCCCCATCGACCGTGCCCATCCCGCTGGCCAGGTCGTAGCCGGCCACGGCGTCATGGCCGTTGACGGTGTGGAGGCCGCCGCCCTGGGTGAAGGTCACCGTGTTGGTCCCGGCCGTGACGTCGACGACCCCAGCCGCGTGTCGGGTCTGGAGCTTGTAGAGGGCCGGATTGATCAGGCCGAGGCCGTGCCCGGCGGTCTGGGCGGACAGGGCGACGATTCCCGAGAACAGCGGGGAGGCCTCGCTGGTCCCGCCGATCACGTAGTAGCCGGCTCCGCTGCCACCTGACTCGTTGGCCCCCAGGTACACGAGGGCTCCGCCGTCGACGGCTGCGCTCATGGAGATGTCAGGGGTACCTCGGCTGGCTCCGACCACCGACGCCACGCTGTTCTGGTACGCCGGGCGGGCGAAGATGCTCGATGGGTTGCCCCCGCCGGCGGCCGGCGAGCTGAGGAGGTTGGTGTCGTTCCACACGGTGTCTGGCTGGGTGTGGGTTCCGGTGGCCGTCAGGTGCATCTGCGTGCCCCCGACGCTGGTCACCAGGGGATCGGCCGAGGGCCAGGAGTTGACCGGGCGGAGATAGAAGGAGGTGCCGTTGGCCTGGTTGTCGGTGGCGCCCCCGTCACCGGAGGCTCCCAAGACGGTGACTCCGTTGTTGGCTGCATTCACGAAGGCGCTGCGCAGGGACAGGAGGGACTGGGCGTTGGGGAAGGTCTCCTCCGTGGCTCCGAAGCTCTGGGTGATGACCTGAGCCAGGTGATTGTTGACCACGTAGTTCTCTGCAGCCACGATCTCAGGGAAGCCGACGACGCCCTCGGTCTCCGCAACCGGTGTTTCGACCAGCAGGATGTTGGCCTTGGGGGCGATGGTGTGGGCGTACTCGACGTCGAGCGAAGTCTCCTGTGACCAGCCCACCATCACCGAGTTGAGCGGGTCGAAGGGCGGCACAACCCCGGCCGGCTGGATGATCTTCAGGCTGGGCGGGGCAGGCAGGCCGAAGGCGGTGTCGAAGATCCGCAGCTGTGAGGCGATGTCGGGGGAACCGAACGAGTCGACCACGGCGATGGTCTGACCCTGGCCCTCGGTCTTGTTGGCATAGAGGGGCCCGAGGTCGTAGGCCGCCTGGTACTGCGAGGGCTGGTAGCAGGCGATGCCGATGGCGGCCTCGCACTGGGCGGTGGTCGGTGGAGCGGCCATGGGCCGGTGGCTCAGCATGCGCAGGAAGGGCGCAGCGGTGGCCGTCGGACCGGCCAGGGCAGGCGCCACCCCGACGACACCCGCCAGAGCGGTGCTGGTCGCCCCCAACGCAGCGATGACCATCCGCCGCTTCAGCTTTCGATGAGACTGGATCACAGTTCCTCCCGACTTGGACCGCTCCGATGCGGCCGCACCGGACCGACATGCCCGGGACGTATCGGATCGTAACGTCCGTGACACCGAGGTGCTCAGAAGTATGACCAGCGCGCAGTCTGCTGACGACCCCTCGACCGTGGGTCAGCTGGCCAGCAGGTCATGAGCCCCGGTATCGGAGGATGGGTGGCGCAACTTGGACAGGGCGGTCCGCTCGATCTGGCGGATGCGTTCCCGGGTGAGCCCGAGGACGGTGCCCACTTCCTCCAAGGTTCGAGGCTCACCCCGGTCCAACCCGTAGCGCAGACGCAGGATCTCACGCTCCCGCTCGTCGAGGGGAGCCAGCAGCTTCTCCACCTCGCGTCCCATCATGGCCTCGGCGACCAGGTCATAGGGGGTCGGCGCGGTTGTATCGGCTACCACGTCGGCCAACTCCGTGTCTCCCTCGTTGCCGATCGGGGTTTCCAGGCTGACCGGGTCGACGCCGTACTGAAGCAACTGGCTGACCTGCTCTTCGGGCATGGCCATGACGGTGGCCAACTCGGCCGGTGACGGGGTGCGACCAAGCTCGCCCTCCATCTGGCCCCGGACCCGCAAGAGGCGGCGGATCTGGTCGCCTGCGTGGACCGGCAGACGAATCGTCCTCGAAGTGTTGTCGATGCCCCGGCCGATGGCCTGGCGGATCCACCAAGTGGCGTAGGTCGAGAACTTGAAGCCCTTGCGCCAGTCGAACTTCTCGACCGCGTGGATAAGGCCAAGGTTGCCCTCCTGGACCAGGTCAAGCAGGGGCATGTCCGCCGACTGATACTTCTTGGCGATGGAGACCACCAAGCGGAGGTTGGCGTTGATGAACGCCTCAACCGCCGTCTCCCCCGCCTTCGCTCGGCGGCGCAGAGTTCGCCGTTCGGCGGTTGTCGAGGTCCCGGCGGCCAGAGTCTCGGCCGCGAGCCGACCTCCCTCGATCAACTTCGCCAAGCGGACCTCGTCCTCCTTGGTCAGGAGAGGGTATTGACCTACTCCGTCCAGGTAAAGCCTGACCAGATCCTGGTCCCCTGCTTCCAACCTTTTTTGTGCCATGTCGTCCCCTTGGCGGCGTCGCCCTCCTTCGTACCCCCCCACGGCCTACTCGACACGTCACCCACATCCGGCGTCCGGTTCGTGGCCCCCGGCCCCTTGTGCAACACTGGTTTCCCTTGGTGGCCGTAGCTCAGTCCGGTTAGAGCGCCAGGTTGTGGCCCTGGAGGTCGGGGGTTCAAGTCCCCTCGGTCACCCCACCGCCCTGGCCGAGCGCCAGGGCGGAATTCCGCTCTGCAGGGCCATGCCACGGCGACGATCAGGCTCGCGGCTGAGGGACGATCAGGCTCGCTGAGGGTCGATCAGGCCGCGCCGGAAGTGGGGAGGATGGATCACGGGGCCAACGGTCGTTTCCCGCACGGCTGGTACGGTATCCGTACCCAGGTGACGGAATGGTCACGGTCGAGCCCGAGAAGCAACGACCGTGAGGTGACGTACCGGCTGGCGCCTCTAGCTCAATGGCAGAGCAACGGACTCTTAATCCGCAGGTTCTGGGTTCGAATCCCAGGGGGCGCACGCACAAAGTTCCTGCTAGCCGGCTTGCGCTCGCCGCTATCTCATCTTCCAAGTGTTCTCGTCCCAACGGATGTCCAACGGCGCGTTGTTGAGCGAGGAGGGACGCAGGATGGCAGGGAGCCTTCGGCAACGGCGGGATCGAGGAGCGGATGCCTGGGAGTTCCGGGTGTACCTGGGCCGGGACCCGGTTGGCCGGGTCCGTCAGCGCAGCGTGTTGTTTCGTGGGTCCAAGCGCGCTGCTGAGAGGGAGTTGCCCGCCTTGTCGCAGAGCAGGATCGGGCCCCCGCCGTGGTTCCCGACGAGGCGGCCCGACCGGTGGGTCCGACCACCACCATCAACGACGCCATCGAAGGCTGGAAGGCCAACGGGTGGGCGGACCTGTCCCCACACCACGGTGCGCCGGTACGAGGGCATCTGGAGGGTCCACGTCAGGAACTCGAACGGACGACGGCGGCTCGTCAGCCTTGGGCCCTACGACGTGGAACGCTACTTCCGGGCCTTGAAGGACGCCGGTCTCTCGGAGGCCTCGGTCCGCCAGACCCGTGCCATGCTCCATCGTGCCTGCCGCCTGGCCCGCAAGTGGAGCAGCAACACCCTCCCCAACCCGGTCACAAACACCGAGCTTCCTGGATGTTGAGCGCATGACTGGTCCGTCACCGAGTCCGGCCCGGCCGTGCGCTCTCCCACTGCGGAGGAGGTCCGGCGCCTCCTCTCGGCGGCGCAAGGCGACCGGGACGCCAGAGTTCTGGCCTTCGTTCGGTTGGTCGCCGCTACCGGAATGCGAAGGGGCGAGGCGTGCGCCCTGCGCTGGTCCGATGTCGACTGGGATGGCTCAGCAGTAACTGTCGACGAGGCACTTGTAACCGACGGAGGCCGGGTCCGGGTCCGCGGACCGAAGACGAGGGCCAGCGTCCGTGCTGTGGCTATCGACAAGGGCACCCTTACCGTGCTCCACCTGCTCCACGATCACCAGAAGAGCTTTGCCAACCTGGCCGAAGACGAGGTCGTTGAGGACTCTTTCGTGTTCTCCTATGAGCCGGGGTCCCGTATCCCTCCCTATCCGGAAACGTTGAGTCATGCCTTCTCGGCGGTGCGGCGCCGAGCGGGAGTCCCTGCCGATGTGTATCTGCATTCGTTGCAGCACTTCCAGTCAACCGAGCTGGACCGGGTGATCAGTAGTCGCAGAAGCAGGCTCGTCTGGGGTGGGCCACGGTGCACATGGCCCGCCATTACACCGGAATGGTGTCTGGTGAGAAACGGCGAGCGGCCGAGCACATGGCAACGCTGCTCGGCTGACCTACAAGGCGGCATGGAGGGTGGAGAGGGACCTGCGGCTGGGGGTAGATCCCTGCCCGGAGACTTCCCCGTCCAAGAGTCGCTCCACGGCCCGGCGGGGGATCCGTCGGCGACCGTTGATGGTGACCACCAATGCGCGACCCTTCAACAAGGGGCCCCAACGCCAGACTAGCGACGGCCTCAAAAGGCCAAGGGAACGACGGCGTCGGCGGGCAGGCCCACCCCCATTTTCGCCCATGGGCGACGTCCCCGCCAGG
>JBPCNZ010000121.1:0-2783 GCA_051000755.1 Acidimicrobiales bacterium
CTGCGCCTGTCCCCCCCACCCGAGGGCCGGCGTCGTCAACCAAGGCTCCCGCTCCTCTAACGACCGCACCGACGACGGCAACGACGGCTCCGGCAACGACGGCCCCGGCAACAACCGCCTCCACGCCACCGAACACCAGGGCACCGCGGCGCTAGGTCGTCGATCCGTCGCATGATGAAGGGCCGCCACATCCCGTCCGGCGGGTTAATTCGCTAAACTACCCCGGCGACGGAAGATCTGGACGGGTGGGCGAGGACTCCCTCCGTTACGGCTTACGGTACGAGCCACTCGCCCGTGTTGCCGCCGATGCCGCTCGATGGGGAGTACTGCACCTTCGCCGCCTTGACAGCCGTAGGAATCTAGAACCGTTGCGCACCCCCAACCTCCCATACACCTTCTGAGCTGGGCTTTTGCGGTGGGGCTACCTGGAATCGAACCAGGGACCTCAGCATTATCAGTGCTGCGCTCTAACCAGCTGAGCTATAGCCCCGCAGATGCGAACGATCAAAGTACACGACAGCACCCCGACGCGCCCGCTCGTGACGGCCGGGTCCATCTTCGGGCTCGTCGACCATGTTCACAAGACAGTTGGACGGTTGTTGGCGATTTTCGGCAACTAGGCGTCCAGCCGGCTCGGATCCCCGCTACGAATCCCCCACCAGCGCAAGCGGTCCGCCGCCGCGAGCCTCCGGCTCGGCCCAAGGCGCATTCGGCCGCACCGCATACCCCACCTACAGCTGGCTCAAGGCCATGCCTACGGCGGCGGCCCCGACGCCGAGCATCAGGGTTCCTCCTCCGCTGACCACGGCCACCCGATAGGACCGCGCCTGTACTAAACGGACGGTCTCGAAGCTGGCCGTGGAGAAGGTCGTGTAACCCCCGCAGAACCCGGTCCCGGCCACCGTCGCCCACAGGTCGGAGACACCGTCGAAGGCGACCAGACCGACGAGGAGCCCGAGCACCAGGGCCCCCGTTACGTTGATGACCATGGTGCCGAGGGGCAGCCTGCCCGAGTAGCGGCTCCTCACCGCGTCGTCGAGCAAGAAACGGGCCACCGCGCCGGCACTGCCGGCCAGCCCGACCCACAGGTAGTCAACCGGGTTCATCGGTCCCCCGCCCGTCCCGATCACCTGACGCGCCGGGCTCCGCCGGAGCACCCGCCACACCCGCAGACCCATCCGCCCGGCCAGGAGACGCCCCCAGCCCGCCCGGCCCCCCCGCCGCCGGGCCCTCCGACGACACCGACGACCCGACAGACCCCGGCCCCCCCAGTCCCCCCGGCCCCGGCCCCGACGACCCGGACGACCCCGGCCTCTCCAGAGATGCCCCCGGCCCAGCCAACAACCCCGCCGACGGTGCGCCACGCGAGGGTGACTCCCCAGGCGAGGAAGGCGAGCCAGGCGACGAAGGCAAGTAGGACACGTCCAGGTCAGGGTCCATGCCCAGGATCGCCGGGAACCCCCGGCCCCGGTGATAGCCGGCGGCGAGTGCTATCCCCAGCCCGGTGGCGACCAGGCCGAGCATCACGGTGCCCAGGGCGTAGGCGATGGCCAACCCGATCCGGTGGGCCCGAAGGAGCTGGTCGCTGTCCACGGCGAAGGTGCTGTAGGTCGTGTAGGCCCCGCAGATTCCCGTCCCGACCAGCAACCGGGCCGAGTGCCGCCTGCCCTCGTCCGGGCCGCCGCGGGCCAACCCCTCGAGGAGAGCGCCGAGGATGAGCGAACCAGTCAGGTTGGTGATGAAGGTGGCGGTCGGGAACCCATGACCCGAGTTCGGCAACGCCTCGGCGATGGCATACCGGGCGGGGGTGCCGAGCACGCCACCGGCCGCGACCAGGGCGACGCTGCGCCAGGGCGGGTGCGCGGAGCGGCGGGAAGATCGTGGGCTCACCGGGGCGGACTCCTCCTTCGGGTCGAAGGTAGGGGCCATCAGCTCATCCGATTGGGGCTACTCGGAGGCGGTCGGGAGGCGAGCTCCATCGCCGGCATTGAGGCTAGCGGAAGCAACCGCAGCCGCAAATGCGGCCCGCTGCTCAGTCGTCGTCGGGGCGGGAGACGACGCGCACCGCGATCCCGCCGGTCACGTCCGAGATCAGGTTGAACACCACGGCGATCATCACGTTGACCAGGGTGCCGACCACCACGAGGATCACCCCTGCCGCCACGCTGTAGGCGAGGACGGGCGCCGGCCGCAGGGTGAAGGTCTTCAGGTCGAACAGCGTCTTGATCGACTTGTCGATGCTGGTGATGGTGCCCAGGGCGCTGGCCACGTTCCACAGGGCCACGCCGGCCAGGAGGGTCACAGCCATGCCGAGGAAGTAGAACAGGAACGACACCCGCAGCACCGACCACGTCTCGACGTGGCGCACCACCTGCCGGGTCCGGATGGTCTCCCTCAGAAACGCCGCCGGCCTCGGTTCGGGCTCGGGCGGTGAGGTCCGGGAGGCGGGCAGGGCCCGGCCGTCGGGGTCCAGGCGCCGGCGGGGGACGGCGGGGACGACCCGGGTCCGGCGAGCCGGACGAGGCGGTGCCTCCTCGTGAACCACGGTGCGGGCCCGCGCCGGTCGATCCGCCTCCAGAGGCGCCCGCATACCGGCAGTACCTGCAGCCGCCGCAGGCCGGGCGCTCACCGTCGCCTGAGACCCGCCAGGAGCTCGAGAACCCGCACCCGCCGATCGGGCCCGGGCTGGCGTAGAGGGTCGATCGCCGTCGCTCGTCGGAGCCGTGGAACGCCGGGGGGTGGTCACCGTCGCCCCGCCCCCCGACCCAGGGCCGGCCCCGGCC
>JBPCNZ010000122.1:0-7166 GCA_051000755.1 Acidimicrobiales bacterium
CAGAACTGGCCGACCCCGACGATCTCGCGGCGTGGGCGGTCCGTGCCCGTGACATCGACACCGCAGCCAACGGCCGAGCCAGACCATGAGCATCCACGACCCGAGCCGCTACCTCCTCGGCGGCACGCCCCGATCTGTGGTCGTGCCGGCACGAATCTCACGCCTGCTCGACCGAGCGATCCTCGACGACTACCGCCGGCGTGTTCGTGGCATGGACACGGAGCTCGACGCCGCCCTCGCTGCGCTGCACGAGGCCGGGCTCGAGTGGGTCGGGCACCGAGCGACTTCCGGCAACGGCAGTAAAGACCTTCCGCAGATTGACAGTCAGGCATCCTTGAGCCATGAGGATCTTGACGTCGCCGCCGTGGCTCTCCAGCTTGGCTGCACCGACCGCAACGTCACGGACCTATGCGCCCGAGGGCATCTCGCGGGCCGGAAGGTCCGCGGTCGATGGCTGGTCACACCCGAAGCCCTTGACGGCTTCATCACCCAACGAAAGGACCACTGAATGAGCATGACCGCACCCGTCAGCCAAGGCGTCATTGACGGCGCCGACCGCATCAGAGAGGACGCCGACAACAGCTACCAGCGGGTGAGGGCGATGCGCGAGCTGAACGACGCCGCCATCCGACAACGCCTCGCCGTCATCTACATGGCCGCCAAAGCCACGATGGCCACCCTCGAGGAGTCAGCCAGCGGCAACTACCAGCGTTCATGGCAGCAGGCCGTGACCGCCGCCTTCGGTGTCGCCGACCTGGCATCGAACCCAGGCGAGAAGGCCATGGTGAGCATGTCCTACCGTGAGAGCCTGGACCGCCTCGACCAGCTAGACGACTACACCGAAGGTGCCCGACTCCTCGATCGGGCGAACGACACCGGAGACGAGCTACTGGCCCGAGCGGCCGGCCTCCGGGCATGGACCATGGGCGGCCAGCTCGGCGGCTCCGGTTGGGGTGATGTCCTGGCCACGTTCCTCGCCAGCCGGCCCAAGGCGTCAGCGGCGGTCGCCGTGCTGGCCAGCTTGCAAGGTGGCTCCGCCAACATCCGCGACATGTTCGCATTCATCTTGCCGATCCCGCCCGAGTTGGGCTCACTCCCCGAATACCAGATCGCCGCCCTCGCGGCCAGCTGAATGCCCCCCGATCCCGCCGCCGAGTTCGCTGCCTTGCTCACGACCCGACTCGCTGGCAGACCACCGACTTCCGAACCTGACGTGCCGCCCGTGCCGCCCACGCCCCGGCTGCCCGCACCCAACCTGTCGCAGGGCTCGTCCGGCATGGCAACCCCGCCGCAGCCGCACCCGGCCGACGCCTTAGCCCGCCTGTTCTACGGCCTCGGCGCGCCGACCGGCGACGGCGGGTGGCGCGCCCTGTGCTGATCGACCGGCGGGGCGTCAACGCCCGAGCCGTGCGACCTCACCAGGGCGCCGATCGAGCGATGGTCGTCCAGGCGTCACTCCTGCGCCCCACGACGACCAGCGCCCCGCCGGCCACCAGTGAGGCGACGACATGACCTGGACCACGAAAGGTATGGCCGGCGACTGGCGACGACGTCGCGCCGCGACCCTCGCCGCCCACGACGGCGTCTGCCACCTGTGTGGTCACCCCGGCGCCGAGCAGGTCGACCACGTCGTGCCCCGCAGCCAAGGCGGAACCGACGACCCCACCAACCTCGCACCCGCACACGACCAACCGTGCCCGACCTGCGGGCGCCGCTGCCACCAGACCAAGTCACGAGCCGAGGCGGTGGCAGGGCGCATCCCACGTCGGCGTCGAGCCGAGCGGCACCCGGGGCTGGTGTCATGAGCCGTCCACGATCGAGCGACCCCGGCCTCATCCGACACCGGGACTGCCACCCCCCCGTTGACCCCCCCTGGCCCCAGTACGCGCACCGCCTGCTATACGTGCTCGGACCGCATGCGCATCGATCCTGGGATTCACCCCACCGGGCGGGAGGCTGACGAATGACCGCTAAGAGCGTTCCGGCACCCCGTGGGCTCGCCGAGGGCGGCCGCGCGTTGTGGCGTGGTGTCACGAAGGGGCACCGGTTGAGGCCGGATGAGTTGCGGATCCTCGAGGATGCGGCCAGGACGTGCGACATGGTCGACGATCTGCATGAGGCGTTGAAGGGGGCGCCTCGGACGGTGCAGGGTTCGGCGGGGCAGACGGTCGCGAACCCGTTGCTGTCGGAGATCAGGATGCACCGGTCGGTGCTGAACTCGCTTGTCCGGGCGTTGAGTCTCGACAAGAGTGACGGGTCGGAGGCGGACGCGGCGTTGGGGCGGCGTGAGGCGGCCACGGCTCTCGCTCGGGCCCGTTGGTCCAGGTCGGCGTCGTGAGGACCGCAGGGGCCATCCTGGCCGGTCTGGAGTGGGACGAGGATGGTCTGCCGTCGGGCTGGCCGTCCGTTCAGGGCGTGGCGACCGCGGGGCTCGAGGTGCTCACCTGGTCGGAGACGACGTTGGTGCAGCCGGACGGCGATGGTGCGGGCGAGCCGTGGCGGTGGCGTCAATCCCAGGCCCGCTATGTGGCGTGGTGGTATGCGATGGACGACGACGGCGTCTACTTGTGGCGGCGAGGTCAGATCGTGCTGCCGAAGGGCGCCGGGAAGTCCCCGATGGCCGCCGCGTTGGCGTGCGTGGAGTTGGCCGGCCCGGTCCGCTTCGCCGGATGGGCAGATGACGGGCAGCCGGTCATGAGACCCCACCCGAGCCCGGACGTGAAGCTGTCGGCGCTCTCCCAGGACCAGGCCGAGGACGCCACGATGGGCCTGGCGATCAGCATGCTTGACCATCCGGGCGGCCGGCTGGTGATTCCAGGCTTGGATGCCGGACTGACGAGGGTTCGGACCCGGAACGGCAAGCTGTCGTCGTCGACGGCCCGGGCGCCGTCGAAGGAAGGTTTGCGCCCGACTGCTGTGATCCTCGACGAGGCCCATCTGTGGGTCGCGGCGAATGGCGGGCATCGGCTGGCCGAGACGTTGCGGCGAGGTGTCGCGAAGACGGGGTCGAGGTCGTTGGAGACCACGAACATGTGGTCGACCGGGCAGGATTCGGTGGCGCAGCGGACGTCGGAGTACGCGGAGGCGGTCCGGGCGGGGACGTTCCGCGGTGACGGGGTGCTGGTCTGGCATCCGGTCGCGGTCTGTGACGATCTGGCCGACCCGGTGGAGTTGCGGTCGGCGCTGGCCGGTCTTTACGCCGACAGCCCGTGGATCGACATAGACCGCCTGGCCGCCGAGGTCCTCGACGCCGGCACCCACCCATCCGACGCCCGGCGGTATTACCTGAACCAACCCGCCTCTGCCGATGATGCGTGGATCTTGGCCGACCAGTGGCACAGCTGCCTGGACCGGGGCAGGCCGTTGGAGGATGGTGACACGGTCACGCTCGGTTTCGACGGCTCGCGGGGTCGGGCCCGGGGGAACGCTGACGCGACCGCCCTGGTGGCGGTCCGGGTCGCCGACGGCCATGTGGAGCTCGTCGGGTGCTGGCAGGCGCGGGAGGGTGAGGATGACTGGCAGGCGCCGGATGGTCTGGTCGACGCTGCTGTCCGCGATGCGTTCAAGCGGTTCCGGGTCGTCGGTTTCTATGCCGATCCGGCCGGCTGGCAATCCCAGCTCGGCACGTGGGAGCAGACGTTCTCTCGGCGCCTCCGGGGTTGAAGGCGAGCGCCGACCATCCGACGCAGTTTTGGGCGAACCGGACCGGTCTGATGGTGCGGGCGTTCGCCGCGTTCTCCGAGGCGGTCGAGAACGGCGACCTCACCCACGACGGGTCCTACCGGCTGACCGAGCACGTTCTCAACGCCCGCCGTAACCCGACGCCTCGAGCGGGGCTTCTGATCGCCAAGGAGTACCCAGACTCGCCCCGAAAGATTGACTGTGCGGTTGCCGCGACGTTGGCGTGGACGGCCCGTCTCGACGCCGCCGCCAAGAGCCGCGCCACTAAGGGACCGGCCGGCCGGGGCCGGGTTATCGCGGTCTCGTGACCTCGCTCGAGGACTACGGCTGGGGCGATGACCGTCCGTGCCCCGGGTGGTGCGAGAGCCTCGACCATCACCTCGCCGAACGTCTGGCGCGCCGCACCGACCACTTCTGGCACAAGGGCACCGTCCACGAGGTGCTCACCGAGGACGAGACAACGAACCTCCAGCCGGTCACCGCCCAGGTGTACCGATCCCAGCACGTCGTGGTCGATGAGCGCGGGTTCAACACCCGCCCTGTGGAGGTGTGCGTCGACTACGCCGGCACGTTCTCCCCGGCCAACGCCCGCCGCCTCGCCGCCATCCTCGTGGAACTCGCGAGCGCGGCGGAAGCCGCTGGCAGCGGCGAAGCGTGGGACCGCCCAGACGGGTCGGCCGGCGAGTCGAGCGTGTGACGCCCCGTCTCGACTAGAAACTGTCGACGTCATGGTCGGGTGTTGAGACGTCCCTGCCCCAGGGATGTCTCCGCCCGCCGTGGCCCTCTAGCGCCCCGAACACATTTCGGTACAGTCCAAGTTGTGGCATTGTTCGACGACCCGATCGAGCCGCACTCGGTGGAGTCGTTGCGCCGGTCGATCGCCATGCTGAGGCCGGGCCAGGCGGCCACGATCGACCGGGTCGCGGCGGTCATGGCGCTGCTCGCCGAGCTGCAACGCCTCCAGCACGAGAACCGCCACGTTGTGGCCCAGCTGCGGAGTCTTCTCGGTCAGCTCGAGTCGCCGGGCTGAGCCGGCGCTGCACCGGTCTGTGCGACCAGCTGCTCGAGGAGGACGTTGGTGCGGTTCTGAGCGGCGATCAGAGCGTCCTCTCGTTCGTCTCTTCCCGCGCCTTCTTTGACTGGGTGAGGATGTTGGATTCGGTGAGCATGTCCATGGGTGAGAGTACGCCCGGCCCCGGACGTGAAAAGGCTCTCGCCGCCGAGCTCGACCGGCTGGCGAACGCCATGGACTACACGATGCGGATTCCATGTCGCCCCACGAAGCAATCGGGGCAGCGAGGGCCTCGGCAGCCTGGTCGTAGCTGATACCAGCATCAGCGAGGGTCGTCGGTTTGGTGGGCTCAGTAACTACCTCGTCGCTATCGAGGTAGTTCTCAGAAAAGACCTCGTCGCTATCGAGGTCTTTTCAGGAACAGGATGGAGCCGTGGTCGCCCGGGTCCGCTTCCCTGATTGGCGGCCAGGTAGTCCCGGCCGGCCATCGCCTCACGAAGGTCGCCGACGAGGAGCGGCATGTAGATCTGCGTGGTCCGAAGGCTGGCGTGGCCGGCCATGGCCTGCACGTCGCGGAGGTGGGCGCCGCCCTTGAGGACGTCGGAGAGGGCGGTGTGGCGCAGAGCGTGGGCGGACTCGGCGACACCGGCGGAGCGCATGAGCGGGCCGATCAGTTTCGACACGAACCGGGCGGAGATCGCCTTGTGCGTGCTCCCATCCCGTTGGGGCCTTAAGGCTTGCTTGGGATGGATATCGCCGGGCGCCCAGTCATCGCCGCATGGCTGATTGAGAGAGCGTCAGCCTTCTGCGCCCAGTTCCTCCGCGTTGTGGAGGATCGGCTCAGGCTCGGGCGGGACCCCCCGAAAGGCGAGACGTTCCGCCGTCTCCACCAAATCGGTCTGCAGAACGACGATCTCGGCGTCCAAGCGGCGTAACTCCTCATAGCGATGCTGGACTCGTGCCCGTTCCCGTTGCTCGGTGAGCTCCTCAAGCTGCAGCTCCAAACCCATCGCATGGTCATCCGGTCGGAAGTAGCTCATGGGTTTCTCACTTGCTCGGTTGCGGGATGTTGCACGAGGAGACCTTCGGGTTGACGCCTACGTAGTTGAGAGGTCCGGCCAGGATCGTCACGGCAATGGTGCCTGCCCCACCGCAGTTCGGTCGGCCTGCGTAGTAATGCCGCTGGCCGGCGGCTATGGCGCCGATGATGAACCAGACAACCAGAAGCGCCGGCAGGATCCTACGCACGGCTTACTCCCCCTCCTGACGGATCCCGGAGGGCAAGGGTCATGCCGCACGCTCGTTGCAGCCCGTCGAGGTCGGCGAGCCGGATGAGCCTTGACACGTAGTCGTTGACGCCGACCAGATGGAACTCGACGCCACCCTCCGAGACCGTGTCGCCGACGATGGCCAGTGCTCGAAGTCCGGTGAGGTCCACGAAAGCCAAATCGGTCAGGTCGACGGTCAAGCTGGCCAAGGGCTCGCCGAAAAGGCAGGCAACGGTCAGGTGCAGGTCCGGCACCGTCGCAAGATCAAGGTCGCCTACCAGGCGGACCAGGACGGATCCGTTCTGCCGTAGGACCTCCGCTGCAAACGGTCGCATCTTCTCGCCACACATGATTCCCCCTGGTCATGATGGAAGGTAAATGTCGGCGATCCCGGCGTAAATAGCCCGTCGGAGCCATTACCCATGAGTCAACCTGGGTCGCTGCTCGCCTTCCAGCGGGCGATCGGGCCCGCAGCCCGGGCACACCTCGAGGTGGTCGTCGACCAGGGCGCGTAGGTCGGCGATCTCCTGGCGCAACGCTTCGAGGTCGGTCACGACGCGTCCTGCTCGCCGTCGAGGGTCCGGATGGCGGTCCGCAACAGTGCCTTGGCGTTCTGCTGGCGGGCAATGACCTTGTCCACTCGGTCGGCGGCTTCGACGACCATGGCCTCGAGCCGGTCGACTCGGCCCGCCAGGGGGTCGGCTGAGCGCGTTGGTACTGTCTTGTCTGGCATGGGAACCGTTCTCCTGTGTCCGGGCCCCGGGGTGTTAGGCGCACCGCCGGGGCCAACCTTTGCTGTCGCTTCCCATCAATACCCTTGACCTAGGTACCTGTCAAGGGGGAAACTCTAGGGGTGGACCTTGTGGGACTGGCCGAGATCGCCGACCTGTTCGGTGTCAGCCGCCAACGAGCCGACCAGCTGGCCCGCCAGACTGGCTTCCCGCAGCCAGAGGCCGTGCTGCAGGGCGGCCGGATCTGGAAGCGGGAGGACATCGAGGCGTGGGCACGGGAGACAGGGAGACTGAAGTGACCGAATCTGATGAGATCGCCGAGTGGGTGAAGGCAATGACGCCGGGCGACCTAGTGCCCTGACCGGCATCGGGTGCTCGGTTGGGTGTTGGTCCTGATTGGTCTCGTCATCTTGGTCGTCATGAAATTCACCACCTGAGCGTCGTGGGCCGCGATCGTGGGGGCATGTCTCAGCG
>JBPCNZ010000123.1:0-33668 GCA_051000755.1 Acidimicrobiales bacterium
GCATTGCTCCAAAGACAGCGAGAACCTCCCCGCACCCCAACGCGCGCATCCGCCCCCAGGCCCGCCGCGACGCTGTGGTCGACCCCGACGCGGCCAACAGCGCGAGCACGCCGTCGGCCAGGGCCGCGGCATCGCGGAGGGGAACGAGGCGACCGGCGCCGGCGGGGGCCGCGGCCAGGATCTCCAGGGGCCCTCCCGCGGCGGTGGCCACGACCGGCGTCCCGGAGGTCAGGGCCTCGACCAGGCCCAGTCCGAACGGCTCGGGCTCGGTGGAGGCCTGCACGAAGACGTCGAGATCGGCCATCAGCTCGGGAACGTCCTGGCGTGCCCCCAGCCAGCGAACGCCGAGCTCTCCCGCCCGTCGCCCCAGCCCCTCGGCGTACGCCTCCTTGCCGGCCACCGGGCCACCGGCCACGACCACCTCGATGGCGGGCCGGGACCGGCGGAGGAGGGGGACGGCGTCGAGAAGGACGTCGACCCCCTTCCAGGTGTCGATGCGGGTGGCCGCCCCGACCAGGGCCACGGAGTCGGCGATGCCCTCCCGGAGGCGGAAGTGGCCGGCCCGGCCGGGGGCGAACTCGTGGGGGTCGGGTTCGTCGGTGACCTCGATCACGTTGGCCGGGTCCAGCTGGGCGGCGACCGCGGCGGAGATGGCGATGACCACGGTGGCGAAGTGGCGGGCCAACCACCGCTCCAGCCGCAGCGCCACGCTCGACTGCACCACGATCTCCCGGGCGTGCCACACGTGGGGGCGGCGCACGATCAGGGCGACGGCCCACCCGTAGAGGGAGTGGATGGCGTTGGTGTGGATCACGTCGGCGTCGAGGCGGCGGGCCAGCCAGACCAGGCGCAGCACCGAGACCGGCCACCCGGCCACGAAGCGCAACCACCGGCTCGAGGGTCCCGAGGTGGTGATGCGCTCGAGGGCCACGATGTGCAGGACCGCACCGGCGGCGGCATACTCGGCGGCCAGGCGGGCCGGCCCCGAGATGGCCACATGGCACTCCCAACCGTCGGCCACCAGCTGGCGGATCATCCGGATCAGTGCCGTCTCGGAGCCACCCCCGTCCCTGACCACCTGGACCGTGAGGAGACGCTTGGTGCGGGTTGCGCTCAACGTTGAACAGCTCCTGTACCGCTCACCGGGGGGCGTGGGCCGGTACACGGCCCAACTGGCCACCCTACTGCCGGTGACCGGAGCCGGCGCCGAGGTGGTCGCCTTCACCGCTCGCCATGGCCGAACGGAGGTGACTGCGGCCATGGACCGCTTCGGCGTACCCGGGCCCCCGCCGGCGATCCTGAGCCTGCCCCGGCCCGTCCTCTACGAGGCCTGGCACCGCTTCGGGCGACCAGCGGTGGACGTCGGGGAGGTCGACGTGATCCACGCCCCGTCCGTGGCGGTCCCGCCGCGGCGGGCGACACCGCTGGTCGTCACGGTCCATGACGCGGCAGCGGCGCTCTTCCCCGAAACCTTCCCCCGGCGCGGCCTGCACTTCCATCGCCTGGGGATGGCCGCCGCCGCCCGCCGGGCCGACCTGGTGATCACGGTGAGCCAGGCCGCCGCCGCCGAGATCGTCGACCACAGCGCCATCCCCGCCGAGCGGATCCGGGTGGTGGCCAACGGCGTCGATCCGGTGGCGCTCGATCCCGGGGCCGCCGCTGCCGCCCGCACCCGGCTCGGGGTGGCGGATCGCCCGTACGTGCTGTGGGTGGGAAGCCTCGAGCCGCGCAAGAACGTGCGCACCCTCGTCACCGCCATGGCGATGCTGGCTCGGCAGTTGGGGAATGGCGTCCCCGGCCGGCCCCGCCTCGTCCTGGCGGGATACCCGGGCTGGCTGAGCGACGATCTGATCGACCCCGCTGATCGGGCCATCCTGGGCCACGACCTGGTGCAGCTCGGGGTGCTGGCCGAGAACGACCTGTGGGCCCTGTACGCCGGTGCCGCCCTGCTCGGGTTCCCGAGCCTGCACGAGGGGTTCGGGTATCCCGTCCTCGAGGCCATGACCCAGGCCACCCCCGTCGTCTGCTCCGACATCGCCGTCCTTCGCGAGGTCGGTGGCGCCGCCGCCCGCTACGTGGCCCCGACCGACGCCGGGGCCTGGGCCGAGGTGATCGGTGGCCTCCTCGCCGACCCCGGCGAGCTCCGCGTCGCCGGCGCCGCTGGGCAGGCATGGGCCTGCCGCTTCGGTGTGGCCGCCAGCATGGCCGGCACCCGGGCCGTCTACGCCGAGGTGGCCGGGTCAGGCTGACGCCAGGCCGAGGGTTGGGCCGTGATGACCCCTGGCGGATACCGTCGAGGTGTGCGCGTGCTGGTGACGGGGAGCGATGGCTTCGTCGGTCGGTGGCTGATGCGCCACCTGGCGGCATCGGGAGACGACGCCATCGGTCTGGACCCGGCGGTGGACGTGACCGACGCCCCCGCTCTGCGCGTGGCGGTGATGGCTGTGGCCCCCGACGCCATCATCCACCTGGCCGCCCAGGCCAGTGTGGCCCAGTCGTGGGAGCAGCCCCTGGCCACGTTCGCGGTCAACGCCACGGGGACCCTGCACCTGACCGAGGCGGCGCTGGCGTGTTCTCACCCGCCCCGGGTGCTCCTGGTCGGCTCGGCCGAGGTCTATGGCGTCGTCGGGCCCGAGGACCTGCCACTCCGGGAGGACCGGCCCCTGGCGCCCGTAAGCCCCTACGCCCTGACCAAGGCCACCGCCGAGCTGATCGGCCGGCAGGCGTGGCTGGGACGAGGTCTGGAGGTTCTCAGCGCCCGCCCTTTCAACCACACCGGACCGGGTCAGGCCCCCGGCTTCGTCATTCCGTCCCTGGCCCGCCAGATCGTCGACAGTGAGCGCACCGGCGCCACCGCCATCGCCGTAGGGGACATCTCGGTGCGGCGCGACCTGACCGACGTGCGTGACGTCGTGCGGGCCTACCGCCTGCTGCTCAGCGCGGGAACGCCCGGCCAGGCCTACAACGTGTGCCGGGGGCAATCGACCGAGATCGCCGAGGTCGGGCGTCGTCTCGCCGCCCTGGCCCAGGTCGATCTGCCCTTCGTCGTCGACCCCGAACGCCTCCGCCCCGTCGACATCCCCGACCTCAGAGGGGATCCGGGCCGCCTCCACGACGCCACCGGATGGCAACCCGAGATCGACCTCGACCGGACCCTGGCCGACGTGTTGGCGTCACTGGCGGCTCCCACGCCCTGAACTGCCAGTGACGCCTGAGGATCAGTGACGCCTGAGGATCAGTGCTGCAGGCCGACGGCGCTGCGGAGGTAGGACTCCTGAGCCTGGGCACCGGAGCGGATGGTGGCGAACACGTTGCGGGTGGAGGCCGGGAGGCGGCCTTCCAGCTCGTCGAAGCGCTCATCGAGCTGCCGGCGGACCGGGGCGACCTGCTCGTCGACCAGCTTGGCCACCTCGACCAGCTGCTCGCGGGCGGCGGCCACCTGGGAGCCGACCACGCCACTGTTGTTCTGCAACTGCTCGGTCAGCTCACGGCGGCGAACCTGGGCTCGCTGGAAGCTGAGAACGCCGAAGCCGACGGCGGCGTAGGCGGAATCCTTGACAACCTTGTTGATGTCGTCGATCGTGAAGTCGGGCATCGTAGGCCTCCTAGAGTGCTTGCTGTTGGTTATGCAGTGTATAACAATTGCAAGCACTCCGGCAACCATCGGCGAAGAAATTGTCCGACCAGGCACCCGAGCCCGGTGACGGACCATGACCCGTGGCGGGGGTGGCCGGCCGCTAGGCTCGCTCGCCCGGATGGAATCCCAACCCACGGCACCGCCTGTAGTGGCGGTCGTCGTCACCTGCGATCCCGGGCCCTGGTTTGACGAGGCCCTCACCTCCCTGGGCCACCAGGACTACGCCAACCTGTCCGTCCTCGTGGTCGACTCGGCCAGCGCCGTCGATCCCAGCCCCCGGGTGGCGGCCGCCCTGCCGAATGCCTTCGTGCAGCGCCTCACCACCCGGGTCGACTACGGCGTGGCCGCCAACGAGGCCCTCGAGGTGGTGGAGGGAGCATCGTTCTTCCTCCTCTGTCACGACGACGTCGCGCTGGAGCGCAACGCGGTGACGATCATGGTCGAGGAGGCCTTCCGTTCCAACGCCGGCGTCATCACCCCCAAGGTGGTCGAGTGGGACCGACCCGAGCGCCTGCTGGCTGTCGGGGCCGGGGCCGACCGCCAGGGGATCGTCCATCCCATGGTCGAGCCCGGCGAGCTCGACCAGGAGCAACACGACGCCGTACGGGACGTGTTCGTGGCCCCGAGTGGCGCCACCCTCGTCCGGGCCGATCTGTTCGCCAGCATCGGAGGCTTCGCCGCCGACATCGCCCAGTTCGGTGAGGATCTCGACCTGAGCTGGCGGGTCCAGTTGGCCGGTGCCCGCATCGTCGCCGCCCCCGGGGCCCGGGTCCGGCACCTGGAGGTCGAGAAGAGCGGCCAACGGCGGGGCTGGACCGCTCCCCTGGACCGCCGGCGGGCGGCCGAACTGGCCGAGCAGCACCGCCTGCGCACGGTCCTGACCTGTTACGGGCGGGTCCGCCTCGTCCGTACCCTCCCGCTCCTGGTGATCTATCTGGCCGGTGAATCCCTCTGGGCCCTGGTCCGGGGCCACGCCGGCGAGGCCGGCGCCGTCCTGCGGGCCGCCGGTCGGGCCCTGGCCAACCCCACCCTCCTGCGCGTCACCCGCCGAGCCAACCAGCGTCACCGGCGGGTGCGCGACGCCGAGTTGGCCCACCTCCAGACGCGGGGCAACGTCCGACTGCGGGGATTCATCCGCTCCTTCTTCTCCGATGGGCCCCTGCCGGGCATCCCCGTCGCTCTCGGCGACGACGAGGCCGAGGCCATGGCCCTCACCCCCGCCGATCAGGTCAGCGGCTCGGGTCGTGACCTGTCCCCGGAGACGGCGGCGTCGGTCACCTCGTCGATCGGCCGCGGCAGCTGGCGGCTGCCGGTCGGCTTCGGCGTGGTCCTGCTGGTCATCCTCATCTTCGGGTCACGCTCGCTCCTGGGCCACGATCTGCCGGCCATCGGGCAGTTCCCCACCACCGCCGGCGGCCCAGGCGGGTGGTGGCATGCCTGGTGGTCCAACACCTCACGGGGTGGCCTCGGAGGCGCGCTTCTCGCCGCGCCCGGTCTGGCCCTTCTGGGCCTGGGCGGCTCGATCCTCCTCGGCGCCGTCGGCATCCTCCAGCACGTCCTCGTCCTCGCCCCGCTCGTGATCGGGCCGCTGGGCGCCTACCGGGCGGCGCGGTGGTGGGGGTCGCTCCGGGGCCGGGTGGCGGCCATGGTCGTCTACGCCATCGTCCCCCTGCCGTTCAATGCCCTGGCCGGCGGCCGCTGGGCGGGTCTGCTCGCCTTCGCCGCCGCGCCGTGGACCATCGGTGTGATCGGGCGTCTGTCCTCGCTCATGCCGTTCCCGCCGACGGAGACCCCCCGCCTCACGGGACGGCTGGTGGGTCTGGGCCTGCTCACCGCCCTGGTCGGCGCCTTCGCCCCCTCCTGGCTGTACGTGGTTCCTGTCATCGGCGTGGCTCTGTTCCTCGGGTCGCTCCTGGTGTCGCCGGCCGCCGCCGCCGTCCGACTCGTGGCCGTACCGGTGGCCGGCAGCCTGATCGCCCTGATCCTGCTGGCCCCGTGGTCGCTGCGCGTCCTGGGCAACGGCACCGACACCTTCGGCGTCTTCCCCGGCCCGACCGTCCGTCTGGGTCTGGGGGAGATCCTGCGGTTCCACACCGGTCCGGTCGGCGCCGGCGCCCTGGGCTGGGGCTTCTTGGTGGCCGCAGCCCTGCCCCTGGTGATCGGCCGGTCCTGGCGCCTGGCGTGGGCCGCCCGTCTGTGGATCGTCGCCCTGGCCTGCTTCGCGCTGGCCTGGGCCGGCCTGCGGGGTTGGATCCCCATCCCCGATCCCGAAGTGGTCCTGGCCCCCGCTGCGGCCGCCTTGGCCAGCGCCGTGGCCCTCGGCGCGGTGGCCTTCGAGCTCGACCTTCCCGGCTACCGGTTCGGCTGGCGCCAGGCCGCGTCGGGGCTGGCGGCGGCGGCCGTGGTGGTTGCCGCCATCCCCATGGTCATCGTGTCGGGAGGCGGGCATTGGAAGATCCCCACCTCCGACGCCACCACCGCCCTCTCCTTCCTCTCGGGGCAGAACCAGGGCAACTACCGGGTGCTGTGGGTCGGCGCCCCCCGGGCGCTACCCCTCGGCTCCCGGGAGCTGAGCACCGGGGTGGCCTATGCCACGTCCTTCGGTGGGACACCAGACGTGACCTACCTGTGGAGCTCCGCCCAGGTCGGTTCGACGCACCGCCTGGCCGACGATCTGGTCCTCTCCGGCCAACGGCGGACGACGACGCTCGGCCACCTCCTGGCCCCGCTGTCGGTTCGCTACATCGTCATCCCCAACCAGACGGGGCCAGCCGGCTCCGGCGGGGAGGCGGTGCCGGTGCCCGGCACCCTCCTGGCCGGGTTGAGCCTCCAGACGGATCTTCTCCCGGTGTCGCCGGACACGTCCTACTCGGTGTACCTGAACGCAGCATGGAAGCCGGCGGGACCGCCCCCGGCGCTGCACGCCTCCTCGATTCACCGCCTGGTCGAGATCCTCGACGTGGTCCTGTGGGGCGCCGCCATCGCCATCGTGATCCTCGACCGTCGCCGCCGGGCGGTCAGCCGGGTCGTCGAGGCGGTCCAGCCCCAGTGGTTCACCCCTGTCAGCCAGGCCCGCCGGATCGATGCCTGGACGTCGGGGTCACGCTCAGGGTTGTCTTCTGGTGACGCCGACTACGACGCCGACGAGGTGTGGGTCGATGACTGATCCCCGACCCCCCGAGGGGCCGCGGCCGACAGCGGCGCGCCGCCCGGCGGGACGGACCACTCGCAGCGCAGCCCAGGCCCGCCCACCGCGGGCCGAGCTCATCGGTGGCGTCCGGCGGGTGCCGGTCATCGTCGCCATCGCCGCCCTCCTCGTCCTCGGCGGCCTCGTGGACCGCAGCGGCGCCTCCCATGGTGGCCGCGCCGCCGCTGCCTCCCTGGCCCAGGTTCCGGTCGCCGCCCCCGCCGGGGCCCTGTCGTCATCGTGGTTCTGTGCCGGCGCCACCAGCCCCAGCGGCCCGGCGCCGGGCTCGGTCGTCATCGCCAACACCGCCGGCCGGCCCCTGACCGCTACCGTCTCGGTGGTCGCCGACGAGGGCCCGGGTGCCACCTCGACGGTCACCGTCGGCGCCAACAGCCGGGTCTCGGTGCCCGAGAACCTGCCTGGCGCGCCCCACTGGGAGGGCGCCGACGTGACCCTCAGCGGGGGGGCGGCGGCCGTCGAACAGGAGGTCAATGGTTCGCTCGGCACCTCGTCCACCCCTTGCGCCACCTCCGGCGAGCGCACCTGGTACTTCGCCAACGGACGCACCGCGATCAACGCCAGTGACGAGATCACCCTGCTCAACCCCTACCCGACCGAGTCCGTCGTGGACCTGTCGTTCACCACCGACCAGGGGCTCGAGGCCCCCGGGGAGTTCCAGGCCCTCGTCGTGCCGGCGTCGGGCATGGTCAGCGTCGACCTCGGTGCCCACCTGCGCCGCCGGACCCGGATCGCCACGGTCGTGACCGCCCGGACCGGGCGGGTGGTGGCCTGGCAGACCGAGGTGGTGACCCCGGTGCCGTCGGGCACGCCCGTCATCGGGCCCAACGGGCCTCCGCCCGATGCCATCGACCCGGCCTCGCCGGTCCCGGGCGTGGTCTTGAGCCTGGGATCTTCGTCGGCCGCCACGTCGTGGACCTGGCCCGACGGGGTGGCAGGCAACGGCATCGACGAGCAGTACGTGATCTTCAACCCGGGCCCGGGCACGGCCCAGGTCCAGTTGGCCCTCAACCTGGACCAGGGCAGCGCCACCCCGTTCTCCCTCACCATCGGGGCGAACGAGGTCTCCACGGTGGTGTCCGACCAGCAGGCGCGCGTCCCAGCAGGGGTCACCCACTCGGCCGTCCTCCGCAGCCTCAACGGCGTCCCCGTGGTGGCGGAGCGGACCGTGGCCGGCGCCTCGCCGTCCTCGCGCACCGGCCTCGGGGACCTGGCCGGCGAGCGGCTGGCTTCGAAGTCCTGGCTGTTCCCCGGTGGTGGCGCCAGCGCCAAGTCCGACGAGTGGCTGATCCTGTACAACCCCGGGAGCCGCCCCGTCACCGCCGCCATCGCCGGTCTGGCCGGCGGGTCATCGACGCCCATCCCCGGCTTGAACGCGGTGGTCGTGGCCCCCAAGGCCCGGGCTGCGGTCCGGATCAACGACCACGCCGCCACCCTCGACGCCGCCCTCACCGTGCAGGCGTCCGCACCCCTCTTCGTGGAGCGTGACCTCTACGGGTCGTCCAGGCAGAACGGCTACGACATGAGCACCGGAGTGCCGCTCCTCCCCTGAGCGCCCCGGCCCGCCCGCATGGCGCCGGGCCGCCGTGACCGCCGCCTCGCAGCGGGCCGCAGGCTACGAAGGTGGCCGCTGGCGCTGCCACGACCCGGTGGGCACGCCTGCCGGTCCGGCCGCAGGGACGGCCGGGGTGGCCCCAGGATCGGGGTGGCCGTTGGGGGCGGGCTGACCGAAGGCGGGGACCACCGACGCATCGTCGTGGATGGGCCTCCCAAACGCCTCGTCCACCAGTCGGCCGACCTCGGCACCGCCGATCGTCTCCTTCTCCAGCAGCGCTCCGGCCACCGCGGTGAGGCCCCGGCGGTGCTCGGTCAGCAGGCGGGTGGCCCGGGCCTCCTGCTCGCGCAGGATCCGCTCGACCTCCTCGTCGATGACCCTGGAGGTCACGTCGCTGTACTCCCGGCCGCTGTGCATCAGGTCGTCGCCGAGGAACACCTCGTTGTTCTCCCCCCACGCCATGGGCCCGACGCGGTCGCTCATGCCGAACTCCTTGACCATCTTGCGGGCCAGCTCCGTCGCCCGCTGCAGGTCGTTGGAGGCGCCGCTCGACAGGCTGGAGAGGACCAGGGCCTCGGCGCAGCGACCACCCATCATCACGCAGACGGCGTCCTCGATGTACTCACGCCAGTAGGTGTGGCGCTCCTCGATCGGCAGCTGCTGGGTGACGCCCAGCGCCATGCCGGTAGGAAGGATCGTCACCTTGTGGACAGGGTCGGCATCGGGCAGGACGTAGGCCAGGACGGCGTGGCCGCCCTCGTGGAAGGCCGTGGCCTCCTTCTCCTTGTCGGACAGGACCGTGGACTCCCGCCGTTGGCCCATCAGCACCCGGTCGCGTGCCGCATCGAAATCGATCATCTCGATGGAGAGCGCGCCGCGGCGCACAGCATGGAGGGCGGCCTCGTTGACCAGGTTGGCCAGATCGGCCCCGCTCATCCCCGGCGTGCCCCGGGCGACGACGGAGAGGTCCACGTCGGGGGCCATGCGCTTGTTCTTGGAGTGAACCCCGAGGATGGGCAGGCGCTCCTCGAGGTCGGGGAGGGGGACCACGACCTGACGGTCGAACCGGCCCGGGCGCAGCAGGGCCGAGTCGAGGATGTCGGGCCGGTTGGTGGCCGCCATCATCACCACGCCCTCCGTCGCCTCGAAACCGTCCATCTCCGCCAGCATCTGGTTGAGGGTCTGCTCCCGCTCGTCGTGGCCGCCGCCGAGGCCGGCGCCGCGCTTGCGACCGATCGAGTCGATCTCGTCGATGAAGATGATCGCCGGCGCCTGCTTGCGGGCCGTCTGGAACAGATCCCGGACCCGGGAGGCTCCCACGCCGACGAACATCTCCATGAAGTCGGATCCGGTGACGGAGAGGAACGGCACCCCCGCCTCCCCGGCGACGGCTCGGGCCAAGAGGGTCTTGCCCGTCCCGGGCGGACCGACGAGGAGGACGCCCTTGGGGATCTTGGCCCCGATCTCCTGGAAGCGGTTGGCGGAGCGGAGGAAGTCGACGACCTCCCGGATCTCCATCTTGACGCCCTCGTAACCGGCGACGTCGTTGAAGGTCGTCTTCGGTCGTTCCGTGGTGTACACCTTGGCCTTGGACCGACCGATCGACATCACCCCGTTCATCTGGCCCTGGGCCCGCCGGGTCACGAGGAGGAACACGCCGATGATCAGGCCGCCGAAGATCAGGTAGGGGAGGAGGCTGGCCCACAGGCTCGGTGCGCCCGTCGTCAGCTGCAGATCCGGGATGTCCTTCTGGTAGAGCTGGAGAGCGGCACTGTTCTGGTCCAGGCTGGGCCCGGTCACCATGAACTGCTGGCCGTCCTTGTTGGTGTAGGTCAGGGTGCCGCTGGCCTTGTTGACGGTCGCCTTCTGCACCTGGCCATTGTTCAAGGCCCCGTAGAACTGGCTGTAGCTCTGCTTGGATGCCGTGCTGGTGTGCAACACCTGGCCGATGACGATCGCCAGGATCAGCAACGTGACCAGCACGATCGCGATCCACCGCCAGTTGCCGCTGCTGGACGATCCGGAGGACGGTTGTCCCCCCTGGCGGTCCCCCCGACCAGGGCGAAGGTCTCCGGGCTGGCGACTCATCCTCTCATGGTAGGCGCCCCCGCTCCGTAGCCGTTGCAGGTATGCGCCTGGTCAGCACCGGTGACCGATACGATTCGACGGCATGAGCAGAGCGACCGTTTGCGCCCGTCCGGGCTGCCAGGGCGAGGCGACCGCCTGGCTCACCTACGACTACGGCGGTCAGCGGGTCTGGCTCGACGGCGAACCGGGACTCGAGGATGGCGACCAGTGGGGGTTGTGCAGTGCCCACGCCGGGAGACTGAGCTCACCGCGGGGATGGACCCTGATCGACCGTCGTCTCGGGCGGGCGCCAACCCGCTACGTCCCCGCCTCTCCCTTTGCTCCGCTGGCCTCCTGACCCGCCAACCAACCGACGGGCAGGCAACATAGGGAACCGATGTCGTCCTCCGTGCCGCACGCCACCGCTGTCGCCTTCGCCACTCCTACCGGCCTGATGCACCCGTGAGCTTCACCGAGGTCCTGGAGCGCCGGAGCAAACCCAGGGCCGATCCGGGCGAGTCCGGCGAACCCACCCCTCCCGACGGCGAGGGATCCCCCCCTTCCCCTCCGCCCCGGCCCCCCTGGTGGGGGCCGCTGCTCGCCCGGTTGGTCCAGCCCGAGTCGCTGATCACCCTGGCCGTCGTCGCCGTGTGCGTCATCTTCACCTTCGTCGAGCTCCAGCCGTCGAAGATCTTCGCCAACACGACGCCGGCGGGCGGGGACATGGGCGCCCACGTCTGGCTCCCGGCCTTCTTGAAGGACCATCTTCTCGGCCATCTGCGGGCCACCGGTTGGACCCAGGACTGGTACGACGGCTTCCCGGCCCTGACCTACTACTTCCCGTTGCCGATGTGGGCCATCGCCTTCCTCAGCTACGTCATCCCCTACAACATCGCCTTCAAGATGGTCACCATCGTGGGCCTGGTGAGCCTGCCCATCTGCGCCTGGGCCTTCGGCCGCATGGCCCGCATGCGCTTCCCCGGTCCGGCGTGCCTGGCCGTCGCCTCCGTCGCCTACCTCTTCTCCCGGGACTTCACGATCTACGGGGGCAACATCGCCTCGACCATGGCTGGGGAGTTCTCTTTCTCCATCAGTCTGTCCCTGGCCCTGCTGTTCCTGGGGCTGGTGGCGCGGGGTCTTCGCACCGGTCGCGGTCGGGCTCTCGCCGCCGCGGTGCTGTGCTGTTGCGCCCTCTCCCACATCCTTCCCATGTTCTTCGCGGTCGGCGGGGCGATCGTCATGACCGTGATGCGCCTCGAGCGCCGCCGGTACCGCTGGCTCATCCCGGTCCTGGTGGTTGGAGGAGCCCTGACCGCCTTCTGGGCCTTCCCCTTCGAGTACCGCCTTCCCTACGCCACCAACATGGGCTACGAGAAGCTCACCACCTACATCAGCTCGCTCTTCCCCACCAAGGACCTGTGGCTGTTCGTGCTGGCCACCGCCGGCATCGTGCTGTCCCTGGCCCGACGGCGACGGACCGGGACGTTCCTGTCCATCATGACCGTGCTGTGCGCCATCGTCTTCTGCGTGGCCCCCCAGGCCCGCCTTTGGAACGCGCGCGTCCTGCCGTTCTGGTTCCTGCTGTTGTACCTGCTGGCGGGGGTGGCCCTGGCCGAGATCGGCGCCCTGATCGCCGAGGCCGCCACGCGCGACCCCCTGCGGGCCCGCCCGTCGATGCTGCCGGTCCCCGTCGTCGCCCTCATCATCGGGCTGCTGTGGGTCGGCTTCCCGCTGCGGATCCTGCCGTTCGGCCACGTCGACAACCGCACCGGCAAGTACAGCTGGCTGGGCATCACCAGCGCCGACACGTCCTACGTGCCCGACTGGGTCCGGTGGAACTTCAGCGGCTACCAATCGACGTCGAAGGCGCGCAGCGCCGAGTACTTCGCCCTGGTCAACGAGATGAAGGCGCTCGGCCAGAACCCCGCCGACGGGTGCGGCCAGGCCGACTGGGAGTACGAGCCCGAGCTCGACCAGATGGGGACCCCTGACGCCCTGATGCTCCTGCCGTACTGGACCAAGGGCTGCATCGGGTCGATGGAGGGCCTCTACTACGAGTCGTCCGCCACCACCCCGTATCACTTCCTCGACGCCTCGGAGCTGTCGCTGCACCCCGCCGACCCGGAGCGGGGCCTCAACTACCCCAAGACCACCCTGGTCACCCCCTCGGGCAGCTCGACGCCCGATGTGGCCGCCGGTGTCGCCCACCTGCAGATGCTCGGGGTCAAGTACTACATGGCCCTCACCCCCGAGACCCAGGTCCAAGCGGACGCCAACCCCGATCTCAACCAGGTCGGTTCCGTGGGACCGTACCCGGTCAGCTACACCACCAACGGGTCGACGTCGGTCGTCCAGCGGACCTGGAAGATCTACAAGGTGGCCAACTCCGGCAAGGTCATGCCCCTCACCAACCAGCCCGTGGTGATGAAGGGGACGTCCTCGGGCGGCAACGCGTGGCTCAATGCCTCGGAGTCGTGGTACCTCGACCCGTCCCGTTCGGACGTGTTCGAGGCTGCCTCAGGGCCGAGCGGCTGGGCCCGGGTCTCCGCGGCGGACACGTCGCCGCCGCGCACCCCACTCCCGCCGGTCAACGTGAGCAACGTCAAGATCGGCGATGACACCGTCAACTTCAACGTCGACCGCACCGGAGTTCCCGTGCTCGTCAAGGTGTCGTACTTCCCCAACTGGAAGGTCTCCGGGGCCAAGGCCGTCTACCGGGTCACGCCCAACTTGATGGTCGTGGTTCCCACCTCCAAGCATGTCCGTCTGCACTACGGCTACACCCCCATCGACTGGTTCGGGTTCCTGGTGACCCTGGCGGGGATCGCCGGCTTCGTCGCCCTGATCCGCCTGAAGCCCGTCCGTTACGCCCTCCGGCGCCCGACCCAGGCACCGGGCCCGCCCACCGCCGTCGAGCCCGCCCCGGTCGACGACAGCTCAGCCGGCATGAGCGAGCCCTACCGGCGGCTCGGCTCGGCCCTCGCCGACGCCCTCCCGGCGGGAGGTCGGGGTCCCAACGGCGACCTCGATCTGTGGCTCGGCCACCCCGGTGGCCTCGATCTGGCCCGGTACTACGCCACCGGCTGGCAGGGCCGGTCGACCGGGGCGGAGCCGGCCCCGCCCGAACCCCCGACCCCGAACGCGGATGAGGGGGTCGCTGAGTAAGGTTGCGCCCGGCATGAGCGTTCCCGACGAGGTTTTCAAGGCCTATGACATTCGAGGGACCGTCCCGGACCAGTTCGATGCCGATCTGGCCCGCTCCATCGGTACCGCCTTCGCCGCTTTCGCCGCCGCCCCCACCATCGTGGTGGGACGCGACATGCGGGCGTCAGGGGTCGAGCTGTCCCGGGCGTTCGCCGAGGGCGCCACGGCTCACGGAGCCGACATCGTCGACCTGGGACTGACGTCGACCGACGAACTGTATTTCGCTTCCGGCTACCTCGACGCCCCGGGGGCCATGTTCACCGCTTCGCACAACCCGGCCCGCTACAACGGGATCAAGCTGTGCCTCTCCGGAGCCCGCCCGGTCGGGGAGGAGTCGGGGTTGGCCGAGATCAAGGCGGCCGTCACGGACGGCTCGACGCCGGCCGGGCCGGGTCCGGTCGGCTCCATCACCCAGCGCGACGTTCTCGACGGCTACGCGGCCAAGGTCCGCTCGTTCGTCGACATCAGCTCCCTGTCGCCCTTCAAGGTGGTGGCGGATACGGCCAACGGGATGGGCGGTCTGGTCGTTCCCGCCGTCTTCGAGGGTCTGGGCTTCGATCTCGAGATCCTCTTCGCCGAGCTCGACGGTTCGTTCCCCAACCACCCGGCCGATCCCATCCAGGCCGCCAACCTCGTCGATCTCCGTCAACGGATCGTCGAGACGGGCGCCGACCTGGGTCTGGCCTTCGACGGCGACGCCGACCGTTGCTTCTTGGTGGACGACGCCGGCGAGCCCGTTCCCGGGTCGACAACCACCGCGATGGTCGCCGCGGCCATGCTCGAGAAGTACCCCGGGGCGACCATTCTCCACAACCTCATCTGCTCCAAGGCGGTCCCGGAGATCATCAGGGAGCGCGGTGGAACGCCGGTGGTGACACGGGTCGGGCACTCTTACATCAAAGGGGTCATGGCCACCACCGACGCGGTGTTCGGAGGCGAGCACTCGGGCCACTACTACTTCCGGGACAACTACCGGGCCGACTCCGGTTGCATCGCCGCCCTCGTGGTGACCGAGTTGCTCTCGGCCGCCGGCCGGCCCCTCTCGGAGGTCCGCAAGGACTTCGAGCGATATGCCGACTCCGGCGAGATCAACACGGAGGTGGCCAACCCGCGAGCGGTCATCGACGCGGTGGCGGCGGCCTACGCCGAGGCTTCAGCGACCGCCGAGCAATCCCGGATGGACGGCCTCACCGTCGATTTCGGGAGCTGGTGGTTCAACCTGCGCCCCTCCAACACCGAACCCCTGCTCCGGCTGAATCTCGAAGCGGCTCGCGCCCCCGAATGCGCGGCCCGCGTCGATGAGGTCGTGGCCCTCATCAAGGAGCTCGCCTAGTGGCTCTCGACCCGAAGCTTCTGGAGATCCTGGCCTGCCCCGAGGACAAGGGGCCCCTGTTGTACTTCCCCGACGAGGATTCGCTCTACAACCCCAGGCTGAAGCGGCGCTACACGATCACTGACGACATCCCGATCATGCTCATCGACGAGGCCGAGACGGTCGACGACGCCGAGGACCAGCGCCTGCGGGCCCGGGCCGACGCCGAGGGCATCGCCCCCACCTTCACCGCCTGAGCGGTGACCACCCCGCCAGCGGTCGCCTCGTCGGCGCCGAAGCTGGACAACCGTACGTCCGAACGACAGGGAGGGACACGCGTGGCCGTACTCGACACCGTGGGCATGTTCGATCTGGCCGAGGCCCTGCCCGAACAGGTCGCCGACGCCGTCATCAGAACCCGGCTTCTGGGTTCGGTGACCGATCCCGAGACGATCGAGTCCGTCGTGGTGCTGGGCATGGGCGGGAGCGGGGTGGCCGGTGACATCCTCCAAGCCATCGCCGCGCCCCTCCTGCCGGTCCCGGTGGTGACGGTCAAGTCCTACGAGCTGCCCGCCTTCGTTGGCGAGGGATCCCTGGTCTTCGCCATCTCCGCCTCCGGCAACACCGAGGAGACCATCCAATCCGCCTCCGACGCGGCCCTGGCCGGAGCGAAGATGGTGGTCGTCACCGGCGGAGGCGAGCTGGCCCACCTGGCGGAGAGCTGGGCCGCTCCGGTGGTGTCGGTACCTCGTGAGATCCCCCAACCCCGGGCGGCCATCGGGTCCATGGCGTTCCCACCGCTGGTGGTCCTCGAGAACATGGGCCTCCTGTTGACCAGCGATTACTGGATCGACGCAGCCGTCGATCAGCTGGCCCGCCGCCGGGACGCCTTCGTCGTCGCCGGCGACACCTCCCCCGCCGCCGAGGTGGCCCGCCGGATCGGGAGGACCCTGCCCCTGATCAGCGGCAGCGAAGGGGTGGGATCGGTGGCCGCCATGCGCTGGAAGACCCAGATCAACGAGAACGCCAAGGCCCCAGCGTTCTGGTCGTCCCAGCCCGAGCTGTGCCACAACGAGGTGTGCGGTTGGGGCCAGCACGGCGACGTGACCCGTCAGGTTCTCTCCGCCGTGGCGCTGCGCCACGACAACGAGCATCCCCAGGTCGGGCGCCGCTTCGACCTGATCGCCGAGATCGAGCGGGAGGTGCTGGCCGACGTCATCGAGGTTCGCGCCGAAGGCGACGGGGATCTGGCCCAGCTCTTCGACCTCATCCTCTTCGGCGACTACACCTCGTTGTGGATGGCCGCCCGGGGCGGGGTCGACCCCGGCCCCACGCCCGTCCCGGTCGAGCTCAAGGAACCGCTCGGCGCCTGAGTTCCCCTCGGGTCGGACCTCAGCGGGTCTGTGGTTGCAAGTCGATGCCAGTCGCAGGCGAAACGACCCACGTAAGGCAACTCTTGGTTGCTGAGCATGGTGCGGCTTAGGGGTAAGACCTGCCCGCCCTCGTGGCGAATGGCGCCGCGAGGGAGGAGACGACACGACGCGGGATCATCGGGAGGGTTGGGGATTTCCCGCCTCTCCCGGCCCGAACAAGGTCGCAGCAGGCGAGTGTGGGGTCAAAGACCAGGTCAGCCGCTGAGGTCCGCGGGCGCCGAGACCGACGGCGGTCCGGTCCTGGTCCTAGCCCGATCGGACTACGTCCCCGTCGCCTCCCTGGTCCGAGCGGGCTACCGTGCAGCCCATGACCAGGCTAGACAAGCCAGGCGCGTCTCGCGTCCGGGTCCTGGTGGCCGACGACCAGGCGGTGTTTCGCAAGGGCCTGTATGTGGTGCTCGACGACGAGGACGACATCGAGGTCGTGGCCGAGGCGGGCGATGGCGCCGAGGCGGTGGCCCTGGCCGCTGAGCTCCGTCCCGACGTGGTCCTCATGGACGTCCGGATGCCCCACCTGAGCGGCATCGAGGCCACCCACAAGATCCGTGAGCTGGTGCCGACGGTCCAGATCCTCATGCTCACGGTGAGCGACGACGAGGATGACCTCTACGAGGCGATCCGGGCCGGCGCCAACGGCTATCTGCTCAAGGAGGTCTCCATCGAGGAGGTCCCCGAAGCCATCAGGGCCGTGACCAGGGGAGAGAGCCGCATCTCCCCCAACATGGCGTCCAAGCTGCTCACCGAGTTCAAGGCCCTGGCCGACCGGGCCGATCAGCGCCAGGAGGCCCCGGCCCCGCCCCTCACCGCACGCGAGCTCGACGTGCTGAAGCTGGTGGCCCGGGGGATGAGCAATCGGGAGGTGGGCGACAGCCTGTTCATCTCGGAGAACACGGTGAAGAACCACGTGCGCTCCATCCTGGAGAAGCTGCACCTCCACACCCGGATGGAGGCCGCCATGTACGCCGTGCGCCAGCGCATCGTCGACCCCCACGGCGCCGACGACTGACGCTGCTCTCCGCAGGCCTCGGCCGCCCCGTCGAGCGGCGTCCGACCCCGGCGAGTGAGTCCTGGCCCAGACCGGTAGCATGGGGGCCGCCATGAGCATCTTCACCAAGATTCTGCGCGCCGGTGAAGGCAAGAAGGTCCGGGCCCTCCAGGCCCTGGTGCCGGACATCAACGCTCTCGAGCCCGACGTCGAGAAGCTGAGCGACGAGGCACTGGCGCACCGCACGGTCGAGTTCCGTCAGCGCATCGAGAACGGCGAGGAGCTCAACGATCTGCTGATCGAGGCCTTCGCCACCGTGCGTGAGGCGGCCCGGCGGACCATCGGCCAACGCCACTTCGACGTCCAGCTCATGGGCGGGGCGGCCCTGCACTTCGGCTGGATCGCCGAGATGAAGACGGGCGAGGGCAAGACCCTCGTGTCCACCCTGCCCGTGTACCTGAACGGCCTCACCGGCTCGGGCATGCACGTCGTGACCACCAACGACTATCTGGCCCGGCGCGACGCCGAGTGGATGGGCGCCGTCCACCGGTCGCTCGGCATCAGCGTGGGGCGGGTCACGCCGGACGTCGACGACTGGGACGCCAAGAAGGCGGCGTACGGCTGCGACGTCACCTACGGGACCAACACCGAGTTCGGGTTCGACTACCTGCGCGACAACATGGCTCGCTCCCTCGAGCACATGGTGCAGCGCAGTCACCACTACGCCATCGTCGACGAGGTCGACTCGATCCTCATCGACGAGGCCAGGACGCCGCTGATCATCTCCGGACCGTCATCGGACTCGGCCCGCCTCTACTACCAGTTCGCCGGCGTGGCCCGGTCCCTCGTGCGCGACGTGGACTACGAGGTCGACGAGGAGAAGCGGACCGTCGCTCCCACTGAAGACGGCATCGAGAAGGTGGAGCGGGCCCTCGGCATCGACAACCTCTACGACCTGGTGTCGTCCAACTACGTCCACCAGCTGACCAAGGCCCTCCAGGCCAAGGAGCTGTACCGCCGGGACAAGGACTACATCGTGGCCGAAGGCGAGGTCAAGATCGTCGACGAGTTCACCGGTCGGATCCTCGACGGGCGGCGCTGGTCCGAGGGACTGCACCAGGCGGTGGAGGCAAAGGAACGGGTCCAGATCAAAGAGGAGAACCACACCTGGGCGACGGTGACCCTCCAGAACTACTTCCGCCTGTACAAGAAGCTGGCGGGCATGACCGGGACGGCCGAGACCGAAGCCTCGGAGTTCGCCAACACCTACAGCCTGCCGGTCGTGCCCATCCCCACCAACCAGCAGATGATCCGGGCCGACGAGCAGGACCTGATCTACAAGACCGAAGCAGCCAAGTTCAACGCGGTCGTCGACGACATCGAGGAGCGTCACGAGACCGGTCAACCCATCCTGGTGGGCACGGCCTCGGTGGCCAAGTCCGAGGTGCTCGGTGCGCTGCTGGGCGACCGCGGCATCCCCCACCACGTGCTGAATGCCAAGCAGCATGCCCAGGAGGCCCAGGTCGTGGCTCAGGCCGGCCGTCTGGGTGGGGTCACCATCGCCACCAACATGGCCGGTCGAGGTGTGGACATCGTCCTCGGGGGCAACCCCGACAACCTGGCCGTCCAAGACGTGGTGGCCAGCGGATTGGATCTCGACTCCGACGACGGCCGGGCCCGCTACACCGAGCTGGTGGCCAAATACACCGAGGTGTGCGAGGACGAGGCGGCCAAGGTGCGTGAGGCCGGCGGCCTGTACGTGCTCGGATCTGAGCGCCACGAGTCGCGCCGCATCGACAACCAGCTCCGGGGTCGATCAGGCCGCCAGGGAGATCGGGGTGAGAGCCGCTTCTTCCTCTCCCTCGAGGACGAGCTCATGCGCCTGTTCGCCACGGGGGCCATGAACTGGGTGATGGGCCGGGCCCTCCCCGATGACGTCCCCATCGACTCCCGCATGGTGAGCAAGGCCATCGAGCGGGCCCAGAACACCGTCGAGGGCCGCAACGCCGAGGTCCGCAAGGACGTCCTCAAGTACGACGAGGTGATGAACGAGCAGCGCAAGGTGATCTACGCCCGGCGCATGCAGATCCTCGAGGGCGAGGACCTCCGCGCCCGGACCATCGAGGTGCTCTCGTCGGCCCTCGACTCGATCGTGGCCGCCCACTGCGGCACCGACTACGCCGAGGACTGGAACCTCGACGGCCTGCTCACCGAGGCCCGCCAGTACTTCCCGACGACAACCGACGTCGAGTCCCTGGGCGAGGCCACGAGCAGCGACGAGATCTACGAGGCGCTGGCCGCCGAGGCCATCGCCTATTACGAGACCCGCGAGGAGCAGATGCCGGCCGGGGTCGACACCATGCGGGCCCTCGAGCGCGAAGTCATGCTGCAGCTCGTCGACCAGAAGTGGCGGGAGCACCTCTCCGAGATGGACTACCTCCGGGAGGGCATCGGGCTGCGGGCCATGGGCCAGCAGGATCCCCTGGTGGCGTGGCAGCGTGAGGGCTACACCATGTTCGGGCAGCTGATATCGGGCATCGACGACGACTACGTCAAGATCGTCATGCACGCCCAGGTCCATGTCCTCGAGGAGCAGCCCGATGACGACGCCGCCCTCCAGGGGGCCACCTACGCGGCGGCCGACGACCCCGTCCAGGGGGAGTCGGGCATCGTCCGGGCCCTGGCCGCCGGGCCCGCTCCTGGCGAGGAGGTGGTCTTCGCCGCCGAGGACCACGCCAACGCCGGTGTCCTTGGTGGGGTGCCGGGGGCCGGTGGGGCCGTGGTCCTGCCCACTGGCGAAGGCGCCGCGGCCCAGCGAGCCGAGGGTCAGGCCGCGCAGCGGGCCGCAGCCAGCGCCGGCCTGCCCAGCGAGGCGCCGGTGGTCAAGGACTCCGTGTGGGACCAGGTGGGCCGCAACGATGCCTGTCCGTGCGGGAGTGGCAAGAAGTTCAAGTTCTGTCACGGGCGATAGACGGAGGCGGGGGTAGCCGTGCGTGACTACAGCGACGACCTGAGGTCGGTGGCCCGCCGTCTGGCCGAGGCATCCGAGTACCTCGACATCGATGGTCTCCGCCGTCGACTGACCGACCTGGAGGTCGAGCTGTCGCGCCCGGACCTGTGGGAGGACACCGACGTCGGCCAGAAGGTGACCACCGAGTACAGCGGGGTCAAGGGCGATCTCGACGTGCTGGACGGTCTGGCGGCGCGCCTCTCGGATGCCGAGACCCTCTACGGCCTGGCCGTGGAGGAGGACGACGAGTCGGTCGCCTCCGAGCTCGATGGCCTCCTGGCCGGCCTCGCCGCCGACCTCGGCGCCCTGGAGCTGCGCTCGCTGTTCACCGGTGAGCACGACAGCCTCGACGCCGTCTGCGAGATCCACGCCAAGGACGGCGGCACCGACGCCCAGGACTGGGCCGAGATGATGCTGCGGATGTACCAGCGGTGGGCGGAGCGGCGGGGCTTCGACATCGAGATCGACGAGGTCAGCGAGGGTCAGGAGGCGGGCATCCTCTCCGCCACCTTCATCATCCGGGGTCGTTTCGCCACCGGGCTGCTCTCCGCCGAGCGGGGAGTGCACCGCCTGGTGCGGATCTCCCCGTTCGACTCCCAATCCCGGCGCCAGACCAGCTTCGCGTCCTTCACCGCGGTGCCGTTCCTCGACGATCTCTCCGCAGAGGTCGATGTCGAGGAGAAGGACCTGCGCATCGACACCTACCGGTCGTCGGGCGCCGGCGGCCAGCACGTCAACGTGACCGACTCTGCGGTGCGCATCACCCACCTGCCGACGGGCGTGGTCGTGGCCGTGCAGAACGAGCGCAGCCAGCACCAGAACAAGGCCAAGGCCATGCAGATCCTGGCCGCCAAGCTGGCGGAGCGCCAACGCCAGGAACGGACCGCGGAGCTGACCGCCATGGCCGGCCCCCAGGCCCAGATCGGATGGGGGGCCCAGATCCGCTCCTATGTCCTCGCCCCCTACCAGCAGGTCAAGGACCTGAGGACCGATCATGAGACCGGCAACGTCCAAGCGGTCCTCGACGGAGACCTCGATGGGTTCATGGAGGCGTGGCTGCGCTGGCGGCGGTCGGCAGCCCCGTGAGGGCGGGCATCGGCGTGGGGGTGCCGCCACTAGGAGGTGGCGGTCTGACTACACTTTCCCCTCACGGGTGCGTCGGGCGGAAGCACCTTCGTTCACCATGATCAAATTCGACCACATCACCAAGGCCTACAAGGGCACGACGGTCGCTCTGCGTGACGTCTCCGTAGATGTCCAAAAAGGGGACTTCGTCTTCCTGGTCGGCCCTTCCGGGTCCGGGAAGTCCACCTTCCTCCGCCTGGTGACCAAGGAGGAGCGGCCCGACACCGGTGAGGTCTGGGTGGCCGGCAAGGAAGTCGGCCTCCTGTCCCCGTGGAAGGTGCCGTACCTGCGCCGGAACATCGGCTGCGTGTATCAGGACTTCCGCCTGCTGACGACCAAGTCGGTCTACGAGAACGTGGCCTTCGCCCTCGAGGTCATCGGCCGGCCCCGCTCGGTCGTCAAGACCCAGGTGCCCCAGATCCTCGACCTCGTCGGGTTGGGCAAGAAGCTCACCAACCTGCCTCATGAGCTCTCCGGCGGGGAGCAGCAGCGGGTCGCCATCGCCCGGGCGTTCGTCAACCGGCCTCTGATCCTCCTGGCCGACGAGCCCACCGGCAACCTCGACCCTTCGACCTCGGCAGGCATCATGCGCCTGCTGGACCGGATCAACCGGACAGGGACGACGGTCGTGATGGCCACCCACGACAACGCCATCGTCGACTCCATGCGTCGTCGTGTCATCGAGCTCGATCGCGGCACGGTCATCCGTGACCAGGCTCGCGGCGTGTACGGAATGGGAGCCTGAATGGCCGTATCCGGTGGTTACCTCGTTCGCGAGACCGCGGGCAACCTTCGACGCAACCTGGTCATGACCCTGGCGGCCATCATCACCATGATGGTCTCGCTGGCTGCCTTCGGCAGCGTGCTGATCATGCGCCAGGCCATCGACAAGGCCTCGGTGCAGTGGAGGGGCGGCGTCGAGCTGGCCATCTTCCTGCAGCCGGGCATCCCCAACAACGAGAGCTCCGCCATTGGCCACGAGCTCAACACGACCCAGGGCGTCAAGAAGGTCCGCTTCGTCGATCAGGCCCAGGCCTACCAGGAGTTCAAGACCATCTTCGGGGGCGAACCGGACCTCCTGAGCGTGTTGAACGAGAGCCAGATGCCGCCGTCCTACCGGGTCGTGCCCCAAAAGGCCCAGGATGTCGCCGCTCTCGGCAAGCAGTTCCAGTCCCAGCCGGGCGTGCTGCGTGTGTCCTACGCCCAGCAGGAGATCAACAGCCTGCTCCACCGGTTCAACACCCTGCGGTGGTTCGGGGGGATCCTGGCGCTCGGTGTCATGTTGGGCGCCCTGGCCCTGATCGTCAACACCATCCAGCTCGCCATCTTCGCCCGAAGACGGGAGGTGGCCGTCATGAAGCTGGTCGGGGCCACCAACTGGTTCATCCGGGTGCCGTTCATGCTCGAAGGCCTCATCCATGGGGTGGTGGGCGCGTTCTTGGCCTTCGGGGTCACCTACGTGTTCCGGAACTCGGTCGCCTCCTTCGTGAGTAGCGACTCGGTCCTCGGAGGCCAGAAGCTCTACGTGACCTCGGGAGAGGCCCTGGTGGTGGGCATCGCCGTGCTGGCGCTGGGCGCCGTCGCGGGCGTGGTCGGATCGGCCTTCGCCGTCCGCCGCTTCCTCGTCGTCTGACCGCTTCCCCATGAAGATCGAGGACTACGCCCTCATCGGCGACACCCAGACCGCGGCCCTGGTCTCCCGGGCCGGGTCCATCGATTGGCTGTGCCTGCCCCGCTTCGACTCCGGAGCCTGCTTCGCGGCACTGCTCGGCGATGACACCCACGGTCACTGGAGCCTGGCTCCGGCCGCCCCGGTCACGACCACCCGCCGGTACCGGGATCGCAGCCTCGTCCTCGAAACCGAGCACGTGACCGAGACGGGAACCGTGCGGGTCGTCGACTTCATGCCGGTGCGCGGCGACCAGCACCCCAAGGTGGTGCGTCTGGTCGAAGGCGTGAGCGGGCACGTCGGTATGACCATGGACCTGGTGCTGCGCTTCGAGTACGGCTCCGACGTCCCCTGGGTCCGCCGTACCGATACGGGACTGCATGCCATCGCCGGGCCCAACGCCACCATCCTGACCACACCGGTGGAGCTGAGCGGCCATCACCTGCAGACGACCTCCACCTTCGACGTGGCCGCCGGCGAGCGGGTCCCGTTCGTCCTGTCATGGTACGTGTCCCACGAGCAGGCCCCCGGCCCCCTCGACGCGGTGGGCGCCGTGCGGGACACGGTCGACTGGTGGCGGGGGTGGTGCGAGGGGGTCACCCAGGTGCATGGTCCCTGGGAGGATGTGGTGCTGCGATCGCTCATCACCCTCAAGGCCCTCACCTACGCCCCGACCGGGGGGATCGTGGCCGCCCCTACGACGTCGCTTCCCGAGGATCTCGGTGGCGTCCGCAACTGGGACTACCGGTACTGCTGGGTCCGGGACGCCACCCTGACCCTCGATGCCCTCATCGAGGCCGACCGCCGCGACGAGGCCGAGGCCTGGTTGTGGTGGCTGGTCCGGGCCGCCGCGGGGGCTCCCGAACAGTTGCAGATCATGTACGGCCCGGCGGGGGAGCGGCGCCTCTCCGAGTTCGAGGTCGACTGGCTCCCCGGCTACGAGGGCTCGGCCCCGGTCCGGATCGGCAATGCCGCCGCCGACCAGTTCCAACTCGACGTGTACGGCGAGTTGATGGACGCCACCGACCGGGCCCGCCATCACGGTATGACCGACTCACCGGTGATCTGGGACCTGCAAAGGTCCCTCATCGACTTCGTCGTGGACCACTGGCAGGACCCCGACGACGGGATCTGGGAGGTGCGAGGCCCGAGGCGCCCCTTCGTCCACTCCAAGGTTATGGCGTGGGTGGCCATGGACCGGGCTGTCGCCGCCGTCGAGCGCTACGGCCTGGACGGTCCCGTGGCCGATTGGCGGGAGGTTCGAGACGCCATACACGCCGAGGTGTGCGCCAAGGGCTACAACGCCGAGGTGGGCGCCTTCACCCAGTACTACGGCTCGGACCGGCTCGATGCCAGTATCCTCCTGCTGCCGGCCGTCGGCTTCCTCCCCTGCGACGACCCACGGATCATCACCACGGTGGACGCTGTCCGCCGGGAGCTTTTGGTGAATGGCTTCGTCCTGCGCTACCAGAACGACTCAGGAGTCGACGGCCTTCCGGGAGGCGAGGGCGCCTTCCTGCCCTGCAGCTTCTGGCTGGTCGACTGCCTGGCATTCCTTGGACGGGTGGACGAGGCCAGGGAGCTGTTCGAGCGGCTGGTGGCGCTGACCAACGATGTCGGGCTGCTCTCCGAGGAGTACGACACGGCCCGGCAGCGCCTGGTCGGCAACTTCCCCCAGGCCTTCTCCCATGTGGGCCTGATCAACTCGGCCCGCAACCTGGCGGCTGCCCTGGCGGGGACTGCGGGCGTGCAGCCACCGCCCTGACCGCGTCGGCCACCACCGTGGGATGGTCGAAGGGGAGCAGGTGGCCGGCGCCGGCCCCCTGGCGAAGGACGGCGCCGGGGATAGCCGATGCCAGCCGGGCTCCGATGTCGGGAGTCACGACGTGGTCCGACATGCCTACCACCACCATCGTGGGGGCGCTGATCCCGGCCAGGCCGGGCCCGAGCTCGTCGATCTCATCGACATAGGCCCTCTGCTCGATCATGAAGCTGCGCCACAGCGACTCGTTGGAGGCGGCCGCCTGGTCGAGGGCCGGAGTCTGGCCCCCGCCGGGGCTACTGATCGTGGCCAGGGCCGTGCGGCTGGCGCCGGGGAGGACCCGGTCCAGCCCTGCCCGGATGGCAGCCGAGCCGAGCAGGGTTCGGGCCATGGCGAACGTCGACGCCACCATGACGTCACCGACGACCGGGGCGGCCAGGATCCGGTCGACCCACCCTGGGCCCGACACCGGTCCGATGGACGAGACCAGCACCAGTCCGCCGACCCGATCCGGATGGTCAGCGGCCAGGGCCAGAGCCACACCACCGGCCCAACTGTGGCCGACCATGATTGCTCGCTCGACGCCGAGCTCGTCGAGGGTGGCGATGACGGCGGCGGCGTTGGCCCCGAAACCGGCGGCCTCGCCCCCAGTTCGCCCGTACCCGAGGCGGTCGACGGCCACCACCGAGAAGTCCGCACGCAGAGCCTCGGCGACGGCCACCCAGTCGGTGCTGCTGCCGGGCTGGCCGTGGAGGCAGACCACGGCCGGACCGGTGCCGGTGGTGGAGAAGGCCAGAGCCGGCCGGACGGTCGGGGCACCTTCCTCCCCGGTCACCGAGCCGCCTTCGTCCCCGGTCCCTCCCACGTCACTGATCCGGGAGACACCTGCCGGCACCATGCCATCGAAGACTACCCGCCGTCCCGGTGGGGTTTTCCGGGACCCTGGTCGGGGATGGTGGGCTGGTCGGAGGTGGTGGGCTGGTCGGGGGTGGCGGGCTGATTGATCGTGGCGGTGCCGGCCGCGTCGAAATAGGTGAGCATCCGACTCTCGTCCAGGCCCCTGGCCTCCGATTCGCGGACGGCGGCGCTCATGTGGCGGACCCATGCATCCCGCTCCGCGATCCCGATGGAGAACGGCTGATGACGCATGCGCAACATGGGTGCGCCGCGCTGCTCGGAGTAGGTCCCGGGGCCCCCGAAGAACTGGATGAGAAAGCCACGCAAGTGCAGCCGGGCCTCCTCGAAGGCGACGGGGTCGCTGGGGTACACCGGCGCCAGCACCGGGTCCTCTGCGACCGCGTCGTAGAAGCGACGAGTCAAGGTCTCGAAGTAGGCGTCGCCGCCGACACGCTCGTAGAGGGTACGAGGGGTGGCCATCGGGCCAGCATGGCGCAACGAGAGAGCAACCGGGTCCCGCGCTCGGGCGCCGGAGCGCGTCGGGGAGCCCACCGATCGTCGGCGCCGCCCTGTTCAGGGCGTGACGCCGGCAGGTCCCAGCCGGGCCCCGAGGCGTGCTAGCAGTGAAGGATGAGCTCGTTCCTCCCTCTTGTCGAACCGCCGCCGGGCCACGTTGGACCAAACCGGTGGTATGTGGTCCGCCAGAGCGAACTGCTGACCACCCCCGAGGGCGCCATCCCGGTGGCCGCGGGCCCCGCCGAGCTGGGTGTCGAGCCGGATGATCCGCCGGTGTTCGTCGGTCTCGACGGTGACGTGGCCTGTTGGGCGGTCGGGGTGGACGCGGGAACATCCGATCCCGACCCTCTGTGGTGGCAGGCCCTGTGGGTGCTGGGCCTGGAGTGGGAGACCGAGCCGTGGATGTTGGCCGGCCGGGCGGTCCAGCTGGTCGAATGGGTCAGGACCAACCGCTTCTGTGGACGTTGCGGCGCCGGGACCATCGATGCATCCGCAGAGCGGGCCCGGCGGTGCCCGGCGTGCGGGCTGACGGCCTATCCCCGCCTGGCTCCGGCCGTGATCGTGCTCATCAGGCGAGAAGATGAAGCGCTGCTGGCCTTGGGACGCGGCTTCAAGAACCGGATGTTCTCGTCTCTGGCCGGCTTCGTCGAACCGGGCGAGAACCTCGAGGAGGCCGTTCGCCGCGAGGTCCTCGAAGAGGTCGGGGTGACCGTCGGCGGGGTGACCTACGTCGGAAGCCAGCCGTGGCCCTTCCCGCACTCCCTGATGATCGGTTTCGAGGCCGAGTGGGAGGCCGGAGAGATCGCGGTCGATGGCAACGAGATCCTGGAGGCCGGCTGGTTTCGTAGGGATTCCCTCCCTTCCATACCGCCGCCGATGAGCATCGCCCGCAGTCTCATCGACCGGTGGATCGCCGATGAGCACCGCCGCCCCGCGGCGCACCCGGGTTGACCCGGGTTGACCCGGGTTGGCCCACCCGTCGGGTGTCCGCTCGGCCATGAGGCGGCGCAGGTAGCCTGGGGGCACCATGTGGCGCAGTACGGACCGAGGCAGCCTGCAGCCTCGCCGGGCCCCGCAGCCTCGCCGGGCCGCAGGGTGGGTGGGCTGCTGGTTGGGGGCGCTGGCGATTGGCTGTAGCGTGGCTGGCTGTGGTGCCTCGAAGCTGTCGCCCCAGGCGGCCGCCCGGCAGCAGCAGTTCCTCGACGCGGTCCATGTGGCCGCTCCCGACGTCAGCTCCTACCGGACCGACGTGGAGCTCACCCGCCTGGGCCAGGCGGTCTGCGACGACCTGCGTAGTGGGGCCAGTTACCAGACCGTCGCTGACCGATTGGGGACGACGGCTGGGGCCAGCCGGCTCCCGAGTGCCGACCTCGGCGCGGTCATCACCTCCGCCGCCGCGGTGTACTGCCCGCAGTACGCCGACCGCATCGGCTGACCCAGCGGCGCTGCTCTGGCGTTGATGGTCCCGGGTGGGATGAACCGAAAGCGACGGTTCTTGCAGCGTTGCGAACCGTTGGTTCCGTCTGGCGGTACAAGCGGTACACAAGGTCGAAAATACCGGTGCAAACGGTTCACGTCGAAGTGGGCGGGGCCAGCACACGTGCCCCACCCACCCCAGGTAACCCACCCGCCTCCACCCGCCCCACGGTCGAAGCGGCCCCCGGCGCCGCGCCCCGAACCGACCGGGCAACGATTTGCCGTTCGCTCAGGTGACCGGGTCGTCGATGGGCCACGGAGAGATGAGTGAAACGACACGAGAGCCGACGGCGATGTGTGCACCCGGGCGAAGGCTGTGGGAGACGAACGGACGAAGGGTGGTCCACGTTGTCTCCCCAGGCAGCAGGACCTGGGTGAGTCCGTCGGAGCCCCGGGCGATGACGCTCACTCCCCACCCGGTCAGGCGGATCTCGGCGTGGGACGCAGCGACGGCCGGGGCCGCGCCCAGGCTCAAGGCGCGGACCCGGCCGCCGGTCACCGTGGGATCACGGTAGGGATCCGAACCGATCAGGTAGCTGCGCTCGAGCCGATGAACGGAGCCGTCGTCGACCACCAGAACGCCCAGAGGAGGGCGGGAGCCACTCACGCGGCCGCCTCCCTCCGTTATAGACCGGCGGCACACCACACAGGCATGCACGGCAGGGTGGTTGAAGTGCCCGGCCGGGCAGAGGACGCCGGCTACGACCGGCTGGCCGGGGATGGGCCCCTCGGGTTGACCAACGGGCGGGAGAGACGGGAGCGGGCTCGATCCATTCCTGACCAAGTCGAGCGTCCCCGGCGGCCGGTCAGGGGATGACGCTGGGCCCGACCCTCCGAAGGGGGACGCCGCCGGGCCGGCGGCGGGCGGCGATGGGTCCGGAATCTCCGTGACAGGCGCTGTCTGCCGGGTGGCCGGGACTGCGGTCGTGGCCGGGACTGCGGTCGTGTCCGGGACTGCGGTCGTGTCCGGGACTGTGGTCGTGTCCGGGAGTGCGGTCGGGTCCGAGGTGACCGTCGATGCCCGGCCCTCGCGGATCTGGCGGAGGGCGTCGACCAGCTCGGTGGCGTCGATGACGGTGGGCTCAGGGCCCGAGCCCGTAGCCGAGGCCTCACCCGACGCCGGATGACTGTCCGAAGCCGGCGGGGTCCCGGGGAGAGCGGTCGTCGCCGGCGGCCCGCCGCTGACGCCCGGCCCGCCGCTGGCAGCTGGCCCGCCCCCCGACTCCGCGGTCGCCGAGACGACCGGAGCTGGAGCCGTGGTCGAGATCATGGTGGTGACGATGGCAGGGTCGGGCTCGGGGACCAGCGAGAACCCGGCGGAGGGGACCACGCCACCGCGGAGATCCGAACCGGGGGTCGCTCGTAGGGACACAGCTCCGTGAGCGGTCACGGAGATGGGAGGGGCGCCGACGACCTCGGTGCGCAGCCATCCCGGTTGGGGCTGGGGTACCAGCCACCGAGTCCCGTCCCAAGCCTGGACCGCGCCGTGGAGCAGGATGGCGGTTCCTGCCTGGCCGGGCCCGACACAGGCGAAGGGGACGCCCGGTTCCGGATCCCGGCCCGCCAGCACGCTGCCGATGTGGTCGGCGATGCGCGCCCCCCCGAAGGGCGATCCGCCCACGTTGCGAGCGGATTCGACGAGGAACGTGACCAGCAGCTGCGAGGCGCTGGGGCCGGCCCAGATGCAGACATCGCCAAAGCGGGCTGCCGTCCCGGGACCGGCGACGATCTCCAGGCGACTCACCGTTGCGATACCAGGGTGTCGAGGTGGTCGGCGAGGGCCGCGGCACTGGGGGGGCGATCGGCGGGGTCGGGGGCCAGGCAGGACGCCACGACGGCCGCCAGCGCCGAGTCGAGGTCGGCGGCCATACGGATCGGCTCGAAGGCGGCCCGCTGCAGGGCCACGATGGGTTCGTCGCCGGGGAGATCCGGGTGCAACAGGTGGCCTGTGATGGCCCGATGGAGGGTGGCGCCGAGGGACCACAGGTCGCTGGCCCGAGATGGCTGCCCGCCTCGAGCCAGCGCTGGGTCGACGGTGTCGAGCATGGCCGTATCGTCGATGTCGAGGATGCGGCCTTGCAGCATGGACGCAGCCTGAAGCGTCGGGGGATCGATCACCGCTCCATCCGGCGTCGGTCGCACGGTGGATGGGGAGACCCCGTGGTGGGTGAGGCCCGCCTCGTGCAGGGCGTGGACGCCCCGGGCCGCGGCGGCGATGGCGAGGAGGACCAGGCGCCGATCGTGTTCCCCCGTCAGGTCGCTACGGCCGTGATGCTCGGTGACGTACCAGGCAAACGGAGGATCGCCGTCAGCCTGATACCCCGCTTCGATCAAACCACCGACGTGGGGGGATTGGACCGCGGCATAGGCCTCGATGATCGGGCGAACCCGGCGGAAGTCGTCGGGGCTCAAGGGGCGCAGGACGTGCACGACGACCGTGGTGTCGGGCCGATCCAATCGGGCAGGGGCGGAAGTGACGAAGACCTCCTCTCGAAACCCTGGAATGCGCTCGCCCGGCTCGTAGTCGGCTACCGCCGTCGTCACGTGATGGCTCTCCACTCGGTGGTGCGTCGTGGGGGCCGATCGTACCGGTAACTTGGGCGCCGTGACCTCGGTGCTGGCTGTCGCCAACCAAAAGGGCGGCGTGGCCAAAACCACGACCGTGCACTCGCTCGGCGCGGCTCTGGCTGAGCGGGGCCGGCGGGTGCTGCTCGTCGATCTCGACCCCCAGGCCTGCCTCACCTATTCGACGGGGACGGACCCCGACGGCCTGGAGGTATCCCTCCACGATGTGATGGTCGGCCGGCTGCCGGCCGCCGACGCGTTGATTCACACCGCAGACGGAATGGACCTGCTCCCCGCCACCATCGACCTGGCCGGCGCCGAAGTGCACCTGTTGACCCGCCCGGGCCGGGAGTATGCCCTCTCGCGAGCGTTGGAGACACTCAACGGTGGATACGACACGGTTCTCATCGATTGCCCACCGTCACTCGGGATCTTGACCATCAACGGTCTGACTGCGGCCCAACGGGTGGTGGTCCCGCTCCAATGCGAGACCCTCAGCCATCGCGGTGTCGGCCAGTTGCTGGAGACCATCGCCGATGTGCGTTCGTTCACCAACCCGTCACTGGCGGTCCTCGGCGTGATCGCTACCATGTTCGACCCTCGGACCCGTCTGGCCCGACAAACCCTGGCAGCGGTGCAGGAGAGCTACGGTCTCGAGGTCCTCTCGCCGGCGGTTCCGAAGTCGGTCCGCGTCGCGGAGGCGCCGGGCCGGGGTTGCTCCGTGCTGCGTCACGCGCCAAGGTCGGCCAGCGCCGACGCCTACCGTTCCTTGGCGGCGGTGATCGAGCCCGGCCCATGAGCGGACCGGACGACCCTCTCGGCCGGCGATCCCTGTTCAGCCGGTCCAGCGAGGCCCCGGCCGTCACCGACGGTGCCGCCTCCGCCCACGACGGGGCCCGGCCCGTCGAGGGCGCCACGGGGGAGAGCGCCCGGTTGGGCGAGGGAGGCGGCCGGGGGGCGCTGTTCTCCACCCCTCAGGTCAGCGGCCGGTCGGTGGTCGTCACCTGCCGGACCTGTCGGGCTCGCACCCCGTTGTCGTTCCCCGACGTCGTCCGACGCCTCCTGCCCTCGATGTGGGTGCCCATCCTCAGCCCCTGGAGTCGCTGGATGCGTTGCCCGTCCTGCGGCGCTTTTTCCTGGTGCCGGGTGGATTGGAGTCATCTGATCTCCGGGGGCTGATGGTGAAGTACTTCGACGGGCGGTTCTTCGTACAGGTCTTCGTCACCCTCGTGGTGATCATGGATCCGTTGGGCAACGTTCCCATCTTCCTGGCCCTCACCAAGGGCAAGAGCACGCACGTCAAGCATCGCCTGGCCTGGCAATCGGTCACCGTGGCCGGCGCCGTGATCTTGGTGTTCGCCGTGTTCGGCCAGCAGATCCTCGACTATCTGGGCATCACCGTGCCCGCCTTGCAGGTATCGGGCGGCCTGCTGCTGCTTCTCGTCGCCCTCCAGCTCCTCACCGACCAGGGCGACGAACCGTCCTCGATCGACGAGGTCAGTATCGCTCTGGTCCCGCTCGGCACGCCCGCTCATCGCCGGGCCCGGCGCCATCGCCGCCACCATCGTCTTTACCCGCCAGGCCCACGGTGTCGCCGGCGGTACAGCCATCGCCGCCGCTCTGGCCCTGGTTCTGATCGTGCTCTACGCCTCCCTGCGCAGCTCGCTGCTCATCGTGCGAATCCTGCGCACGGGCGGCATCCACCTGGCCACCTGCATCTTCGGCCTGCTCCTGTCGGCCATCGCCGTGCAACTCGTCGCCGACGGAGTGCGCGGCTTCATTCGGGCCGGCTGACCCCCGCCAGCCCGCCCCGCCCGGATTCAGCCCTGCAGGCTGGCGGCGATGACCGGCGAGATCCCGGGACCGGCGTTGATCAGCAACCACATCTCCGTCTGCGACGACCCCTGCCACACCTCGACGGCGGTGGCGTGGAACCCGCTGGGGCGGTCCACGTCGTAGACCCACGCAGCGGCAACTCCAGGAACCGTCACCTGGCGGGCCGCGCTCAGCTGGTAGGGAACGGACCGGCTCTGGCCGAACGTGGCCAGCTGGGGCGGGGCATCGGTGCCGGGCACGGGACGAGCGGCACGGATCCGTACGTTCTCGCCGATCCAGCCGCTCCGGCCCTGGTAGAAGAAGTCGCCGTTGGCATCGGTGTACCCCGGGCTCTCCCTCCAGGCGGACGGGATGGCGTAGCCGAAGTAGGCGTCGCTGATGGCCTTGTAGCCGGCCGGGACGGACCGGGGCTTGACCGACGGCTCCGGGGGGCCCTTCGTGGTGAAGGCCAAGACGGCAAGGATGGTCATGATCACCGGCGTCAGCATCAACAGGACCAGCCAGCGCCGGTTCCGGCGCCGGGACGCCGGCGGGGCTGGCCTACCGTCCGTACCCGGGCGGGAAGCAGCGTCGAGGGACTGAGGAGTCACCCCGTCATGCTGCCACGGCCCGGCGGGCATCGACCACCGCCACACCGCCCGGCCCTATTCCGATGGGGCCTAGACGCTGGGCTAGACGCGCCGAACGGCACAGCCGTGGAACCCGGAGGTCAGTGCTGTGCCGTCCCTGCGTTTCGGTTCCATCCGAACCGCTCCGCTCTCTGGGTGGGACCGCCTCGTCGCGGACAGGACTCATGGCCGTGCGGGGTCACAAGCAGTGTCCGGCATTGGGCCGGTCGGTCGAGGGAGGGGTTCAATGGCCGATTAGCCGGAGGACCCGATGATGCGCCTGTCACGGGTGATAGGTGACCTACGGGCCCCGACTAGCGGGGTGGATCGTCCTCCTCGGACGAGCTCCATGCTTCCACGGCGCCCCCCTTTCTGGACTATCCGGGTCAGGCCCGGATCCGTGCGACAGGGTTTCCTGCATCAACTGCTCTCTTTTGATTGAACGCCTGCTGCTGCGTAGTGTCAAGGTTCTTTTTTGGGCACAGAGGTGCCGTGACCGCGGTGACCGGCGGCGGCCTGGGCAGGGTGCCGGGGCCATCAGATCGGTCTCCTTCCGGGAGCAGCTGGACGCTTAGAGGATGCGCGGATAGGCAAGACCCGAGCGACCCTCCGGCCTCATGACCAGGAGCAACGTTTATCGGGAATCCGCAGGTCAGCACCTATCCGCGCGCCCTCTTAGCTTGCAATTAAACCCTTGCGTCGGTTTCGAGGATGAGGTTGGTGGCTTGTTCGGCGACGGTGCGCAGCTCGTCGATGAGGGCGTGTAGGCGCCGGTCGTTACCGATCCATTCCTGGTAGAGCTCGGC
>JBPCNZ010000124.1:0-12892 GCA_051000755.1 Acidimicrobiales bacterium
GCCAGTCCACCAAAATCCCACACCGCCGGCCCCGGCCGCCCCAAAGGCACCCGAAGACCGCCCAGAACCCGCTACCCCGCCGTCAAAAAGACCGCCCAATCAGCAGCCAGGGTTTAATCGCAAGCTAGGCTGATCTGTGGTCAAAACGAGCAGGGGGGACGAAGCATGCATGAGCTGGCGCTGTGCGAGGCCATCGCCGCCACCGTCACCGGGCACGCCGAGGGCCAGGCGGTGGAGCGGGTCGAGGTGCGCATCGGGCACTTCCGTCAGGTGGTGCCCGACTCCCTGCAGTTCTCCTGGGGGCTGCTCACCGAGGGCACGGACCTGGCAGCCTGCGAGCTGGTGATCGATCACGTTCCTGCCGTCATCAGCTGCCAGGCCTGCGGGGAGCAGACGACGCTGGACCTGCCGATCATGCTGTGTCGAAGTTGTGACAGCACCGACGTGACGCTGGTCAGCGGTGAGGAGTTTCAAATCGCATCCATCGACCGAGTCCGGGAGCCCCGCTGATGGGAAGGTTCCACCGTCACCCCGACGGCACCACGCATGACCACGACCACGACGGGCAGCGCGATGTCGGTGACCACAGCGGCTACACCGACACCGGCACCGAGCGGGTGGCGGTGCTGGAGAACATCCTGGCCGAGAACGACCGCACCGCGGACCGCAACCGGGCCGACTTCGCCCGGGCCGGTGTCACCACCGTCAACCTCATGTCGTCGCCCGGAGCGGGCAAGACCACCCTGTTGAAGCGGACCATCACCGCACTCCACGAACGCCTCCGCGTCGGGATCCTCGAAGGCGACATCGCCACCAGCCTCGACGCCGACGAGCTCGCCGGCCTGGGCGCGCCGGTGTCGCTGGTCAACACCGACGCCGGGTTCGGCGGCGAATGCCACCTCGATGCAACCATGGTCCGCTCCGGGCTGGGACGGCTCCCCCTCGACGAGCTGGACCTGCTGATCATCGAGAATGTCGGCAACCTGGTCTGCCCGGCCGAGTTCGATGTCGGCCAGCACGTGCGGGCCATGGTCTATGCCGTGACCGAGGGCGAGGAGAAGCCGCTCAAGTATCCGGTGATGTTCCACGCCTGCGACGTGGTCGTGATCAACAAGGTCGATCTTCTTCCCCACCTCGACTTCGACCTCGATCGCTTCATCGCCAACGTGGCGACGGTCAACCCCACGGCGCGCCTCATCCACCTCAGCGCCCGCACCGGCGAAGGGATGGCCGAGTGGTGCGACTGGCTGGTCGACACCCGGTCGGGGTCTCACCTCGGTCACCACGCTGAGCTCTGAGCCCGAGCGACGCGGTCCATCGGACGACGATGTTCGAAGGATTCCAGCTCGATCAAATCGATGTCGGCGAGGTTCGCCTCCGGGTGCGTCACGGTGGCCGGGGCCCGGCGGTGCTGTTGGTTCACGGCCATCCCCGGACCCACACCACGTGGCATCTCGTCGCACCGGCCCTGGTCCGTGCGGGCTACTGCGTTGTGTGTCCCGATCTGCGGGGGTATGGCCATTCCACCGCCCCTCCCGACCAGCCCGATCATTCCCAAGCGAGCAAGCGGGCCATGGCGGGCGACCTCCTGGGCCTGATGGGCATCCTCGGCCACGACCGATTCGTGGCCGTCGGCCACGACCGGGGCGGCTACGTGGTGCAGCGCCTCGCCCTCGACCACCCGGACTCGGTGGCCGCGGTGGTCGTCCTCGGCGACGTGCCCATCGGCGAGGCTCTGGCCCGCTGCGACGCCCGGTTCGCTCAATCCTGGTGGCACTGGTTCTTCATGGGCCAGCCCGCCCCGTTGGCGGAGCGGCTGATCAGCGCGGACGTCGAGGCCTGGTACCACCTCGACCCGGAGCTGATGGGTGCCCAGAACCATGCCGACGCTTTCGACGCGGTGACCAACCCGCTCGTGCAGCACGCCATGTGTGAGGACTACCGCGCCGGGTTGGGACCGGACCGGGCCGCCGACGATGCCGATCGGGCAGACGGGCACAGGATCACGGCGCCCCTGCTGGTGCTCTGGGGAACCGCCGACGACCTCGCCGACCTGTACCACGACGACGTCTTGGGGGTGTGGCGGCCATGGTCCACCGACCTGTCCGGCGGCGCCATCCCCAGCGGCCATCACCTGACTGAGGAGGCGCCCGAGGAGCTCACCCGAGCCCTGCTGGCCTTTTTTCGACTCACGGATCGGTTGAACGCCGCCGGTGTTCGTGTAGCGCCGGTGTTCGCTCAGCGGCAGAGGGAGCGGGCGAGGCGGGTGGCGCCCGCGGGGGACACCCGGCGGTGGGTCTTCTGCAACAGCTGGACGGATAGTTGCCGAAAAGTGGCGGCGGCCAGCAGCTGGCGAGCGGCCGGCAACAGTGGCCGCCTTCGTGGCCGCCATGTTCGGTCTGATCTGGGTCCTGGAGCGGGTGTGAGCGCCACCGACGTGATCCTCGGGGTGATCTCCATCGCCGTCTTCGCCTATCTCGGCTACGCCCTGTTCCGTGCCGAGAGGTTCTGACGGGCTTCGCCTTCACCCTCGTGGTGCTGGTTGTCGCTCTCGGCGTGATCTGGCGCTTCCTCGGGTCCTACATGGGCGCCGTCTTACGAGGGCCGGGTGACGTGGTTGGCGTGGGCCGAGCGGCCCCTCTACCGGGCCCTCGGCGTGGATCCCGAGGCCGAGCAGTCGTGGAAGAGCTACGCCGGCGGCGTGGTCATCTTCTCGGCCGCCGCCATCGTGGTCACCTACGCCATCCTGCGCCTCCAGGGGCACCTGCCCCTCAACCCCGGCCACATGGGCGGGGTCACCCCGAACCTGGCCTGGAACACGGCGGTGTCGTTCGTCACCAACACCAACCGGGTTACGCCGTCGACCTGGCTCATTCCGGGGAGCTGGCCCTCGAGCTGGCGCGCCGTCGCCATCCCGACCTGATCGTCCTCGACCTGGGCCTGCCGGGCGTGGACGGGATCGACGTGGTCAAGGCCTTGCGAACCTGGACCACCGTGCCCATCGTGGTGCTCTCCGCGCGGGACGGGGAGGCGGCCAAGGTCGCCGCCCTCGACGCCGGCGCCGACGACTACGTGACCAAGCCGTTCGGGATCAACGAGCTGCTGGACCGGGTTCGCGCCGCGCCGCTCCGCCCCAGGAGCAGGCCCAGACCGTGACCGCCGATTTCGTTGTCGACCTCATGGCCAAGCGGATCACCCGTCCCGCTCTTGACGGCGGGGAACGGGCCGAGATCCGCCTCACCCCCACCCAGTGGGAGCTGGTCGAGCTGCTGGTGCGCAATCGGGGCCGGCTGGTCACCCAACGCCAGCTCCTCCAAGCCGTCTGGGGTCCCGGCTACGGCGAGGAGAGCCACTACCTGCGGGTGTTCATGGCCCAGATCCGCCGCAAGCTCGAACCCGACCCCTCCCATCCCCGCTATTTCATCACCGAGGCCGGCGTCGGCTACCGATTCGAGGGCTGAGCCATCTCCTCAGACCCCGGGGCGAGGGCGCAGGCCGGGGCGGGGGTCCCACCACCTCACCGTTGATGACCGCCTCGACGAAGCCGGGCGGGGGAATGGGCTCCATCACCTCGTCGGGGACCGGCCCGATGGGGACATCACCTGCCGGGCCGAGCCAGCCCACGTTCAGCGCCCCATCGGCGGAGACATAGCGGTACGGGGTGACGTCGGCGAACTGGGGCATCAGGTTTGGTGCCGACAGCCGCTCGTGCTTCGACGATCCGTCAGCGCTCCTCGTTCGTCAGTCACCATCTGGACGGGCCGGTCGCAACTAGGCGTCTCTCAGTGGCCCGACGAGCACAAGGGAAGGAGTGTGCAGTACCCAGGTATCAAAGGAAGCATCGCTGAAGACCTCGAGGACCCCACCGGATAACAGTTGGAACCTCGGGTCGGATCCGAGGACGCTGGGGCCGAACCATGCAGTCGACACGATTTCGTTCCCGACAAGGTTCCACACAGCGTCGTCCGCTCCCGTGGTGGATGGGCTGACAACAGCACCGTTCTGATCCACCCAGCGCCATTCACATGTGATGCTCATCGACCAATCCGCACCTCCGATGAGGAGCGTAGGGTCGCTGAACTCGGCTCGACTGATCCGAACAGGAAGGAGGTTGTCGAAAGCGGCTCGTGCCCTCATGGAGTTTGCTCGATGTGAGTGAGCGTGCGAACCCACTCCTTCATGCTCATGCCATCAGGAGCGGGCGGCTGTACAGGTTTGCCAGTGAAGGGATTGATGGGTCCACCGTTAGCATTGGTAAAGGAGGCACGTCTGGGGGCCTGGCCCGATGGCTCCATCAGCCGGACCTTCGTGCCGTCCGGGAGGGTGTATTCGGTACCCGGTGAAGCGGTTGGCGTACTCGGGAGACCTGCGTCGTCGAAGCCCGATGCCATTCTGCCTTGACTTACGGGTACGGGCGGCGCACTCCCGCTCGGTCCAGCCACGAAGTCAGGGGCGCTCCTTCCCACGGCTTCTGGGGCCAACGTCTCAACCTCCGCCCCGCCTGCACTGGTCAGACCGTCCAGGGCCATGCCGGCGCCGCCTCCGACACCGCCGATCGCCCCCGATATGGCGACGCCGTCCCAGTTGATGTTGCCGTGGTTCAACAACAGGTCGGACCCGACGCTCGTCGCCTCCCCGAGCAGAATGCCAGCCCCGATGGGGGCCAAGGGGGTGAAGCACAGAGCGACCCCGCCCACCATCTCGGCCGCACTGGCGATCTTGCCCCACTGCGGGTGGGTCCAACTGGCGATCTGTTTGTCTGCGCCGGCGGCGGTGACCGGCTTGCGACCCGACGGGTCCCGCCGGTTGACCGGGTCGTTGGAGGCGTACTGGTATGGGTTGGCCAGACCGCCGGGGCGGGTCAGTTCCCCGGCGATCGGGTCACGGGACAGGAATGCCCTGGTAGCTGGGTCATAGACGCGACTGCGGAGCCAGACCACGCCGTCGACCTCCACCTCCCCGGCCCAGCCGAGGCGCGGTCCTGGGGCGGCGGACGGGCCCGGTCCCCACGGCGTGGTCGCCCGCCCGATGCTCCCCGACCAGTCGGCGCTGATCCAGCGGACATCGCCGCCTTCCGTGGTCGCCAGGTGGTGGCCGTCGACGCTGATCACGTCGCGCCCCCCAATGGACGCCACCGCCTCGTCGAGTACATCTCGGGGGAACCAATCGAGAGGGGAGTCGTTCACCGCGTTGAGCTGGCCGAGGGGACCGACGTCGAGGTCGGTTACGGTCCTGGCCCCATCCGGCGCTTGGCGCACGATCTGGCACAGGTGGCCGAGGCCGTCCCATCGGTAGGCGGCCGTTCTGCCATCGCTCGACTCCTCGTTCACCCGCCGCCCAAGGGCGTCGTAGTCGAAGTGGGTGGTGACCAGGCCGTCGTCAGTTTGGGCCAGCTGGCTGGCCTCGTCGTAGGAGAAGGTCCGCTCCCCGAGGGGGCCGATCTCGCTGCTCAGGCGCCCGTCGGCGTCGTAGGACCAGAACCACACACCATCCGGGCCGACCATGCCGACCAATTGGCCGCCGAGGTCGTAGCGGTACCTGCGGGTCTCGCCGTCCTGTTGCTCGCGGACCAGACGGCCCCGGTCGTCCCAGTCCAGCTCGGTGACCGATCGTTGCCCGTCGATCTCCTCCTGATACATGACGGGACGACCGGCCCCGTCGCGTGTCCAGCGCCGCACGAGACCCCGACCCGTGATCTGGAGCAAGCGACCGTCGGGATCCCGGCGCACGTTGATGGTTCCGGCTAAGGGGTGTTCGACGCGCTCTAACCTGCCGTCAGGCGACCGGTGACAGTCCACGGTGGTCTCGTCAGGCATCGTGACGGCGAGTTTGTTGGCCGTGTCGTCCCAAGCGAAGCGCATCTTTCGCCGGTTGACGTCGGCGAGGGTGGGGCGACCCAGGGCATCCCACCCGAGCGAGCACCGGCGACCGGCGCGACCCTCGGCCTGGAGCAACCGTCGATCGAGGCTGCGGTCAACACGGACGAGCGGGCCTTCATCGTCGCTGATTGAGGCGAGATCGCCGTCGGCGTCCCAAGAGAGGCGCTGGGCGGACCCGGACGAAGGGACCAGTTCGGCCAGTCGCCCGGTGGGATCCCTGCGTAGCGTGGTCCGCCGCCCGAGAGGGTCGATGACTGCCGACGTCCGCCCGGACTGATCCCGCTCGTAGTGCCACTCGGAGCCCATGGCGGTGGCCACGGCGACGAGCCGGCCGTCGTCGTCGCGGCCGAACGCCGTCATGGCGCCGAGGGGGTCCGTCGTGGAAGCGAGCCGTCCGGCGTCGTCCCATGCTCCCGCTTCGACGGCTCCGTCGGGATGGATCACCTGCGAGAGTCGTCCGTCTGCCTCCCACTCGAGGCGGGTGGTTGTCTCACCGCTGCGGACCTCTGCCGGTTGGCCATCCGGCCCGTATTCGACCGTCCGACGCTCCCCTCCAGGTGTCGTCACGGCCGTCGGCCGGCCCGCCGGATCCCGCTCCAGAGTGGTCGTGCCCCGAAGGCCGACGACCGTCCGGATCCTTCCGGCTCGGTCGTAGGTCCATGACCAGCGGGACCCGTCGCTGTCGGCGCGCCAGGCCAACCGGCCGGCGGCCGTGTATCCCCACGAGCTGGCGCGGTCGCCGGCCCGGGCCCGTAGGACGCGCCCGGTGGTGTCCCGCTCGGCTTCGACCTCGAGCCCTGAGGTCAACCGGACGCGTTCGAGGCTGCCATCAGGTCGGCCGAGAACCTCGGTCCGGCGTCCAGCCGGCGTGGTGGCGGCCGTAACCCGGCTGGTCGGGTCGGTCTCAAACCTATACCGGGCACCACCAGGGTCCTCGATCTCGCTTCTGCCCTCGGCGGCGCTGATCCGCCACGTACCGCCGGCCGGCTCCTCGACCAGGTAGACTCGACCGGCGAGGTCGTAGCCGAGACCCCATTGGCCGCCGCCCGGCAACTCGACGCTGGTGACCTGACCGAGAAGGTTGTGGGTCCAGCGAGTCGTCCCCCCCGTCGGATCGGTGATCGCCGCCACCTGGCCGGCCGGGTCCCATTGGACCCCGCTCGGCCCTCGCCCTGGCGCCTGTTGGGAGGTGACTCTCCCTGCCCGGCTGCGGCTCACCTGGGCCCGCTCACCGCCCGGGGTGATACCGCCCACCGTCCGCCCGGTGTCATCGACATCGAAGGTGGTCCGTTCCCCCGTGGCCGTCTGGGTCCACTCGTAGGCCCCGCTGCGGTGGACACCGAACGTGGTGCGTCCCCCCTCGCCGTCGACGATGGCGGTGATCGAGCCGTCGGGATCGCGTTCGGCCCGGTACGAAACCCCGTCGGCGTCGACCGCGCTGAGGGGCAGACCGTTGCGGCTGGTGAAGCGCCGGACGTCATCGCCGGGGCCCTCGACCACCGCCGGCCACGCCCCGGCCCCTTCGTAGGCGAAGGTGCGCACCGCGCCGCCGGGGCCCTGATGGCGGGTGACCCGGCCCGCGGCGTCGTAGGCCCACTCGTCGACGGCTCCGTCTGCGGCGCTCTCGGAGGTGCAGTTGCCGTTGATATCAAAGGTGCGGGCGATCTCTCCGCCGTCGAGGCCCACCACGTGCACCGGGTTGCCGGCATCGTCGAAGGTCCTGGTCTCTCGCCGGCCGTCACCGATGCGCAGCTCGACCAGGCGGCCGATGGCGTCGTGGCGGAACACGGTGGCCGGCCCGCCGGCGTCGTTGGTGACGGTGGCGGTGTAGGGCGCCAGGTAGCGGTAGGTGCTGACCCGGCCGGTCGGCGCCGTCTGGGAGGTGACCCGGCCCTCGTCGTCGTAGGTGTTGGCCATCAGGCGCACATCGTCGGCGTCGAGGAGCTCGAGGATCCGGCCTGCGCCGTCGGTCCGGTAGCGCCGCCCGCCGTCCGCCCGCTCCACCGCGGTCAGGTCGGGGCCGTCGTAGAGGTACCGCACCCGGCGGCCGTCGCCGGCATCCAATCCGCTGACGCGGGGACCGTCCCACTCCAGGCGCAGCGAACGGCCGCCCTCGTGGATCATGGCTTCCAGCCGCCCATCCCCGCCCCGCGTGCAGACGGTGGCCCCGCCGAAGGGGTCGTCGATCCGGGTCAACCGCCCCTCGGCGTCGAAGTGCCAGGTCATCCCCGGCCACCCCGACGTCCACCTCCACCGCAGCTCGTAGCGCCCTGCCGCCCCGGGATCCTGAGGATCGGTCCCCGCCCCGGCCCGCCGGACGAACGATCCCTCCACCCCGGCGACCCGCACCGGCCGGTCGTCGACGGCGATGACCACCGTGGCCCGCCGGCCGTCCGGTCCCCAGAAACGGACTATGCCCGGATCGACGACCTCGAGGCGCGTGGTCGCCCACGACGACCAGCCCCGCCCGCCGGGGCCGTCGACCACGAAGCGGGAGCTGTAGGAGCGGGCCCAGCCCAGCACTCGCAACGGGTCGGGCATCACCAGGTCCTCTTCGACCTCGAAGAAATGACCGGTGGCCGTGCACACCGGATCGTCCGACCAACCCGACATCATGGTCGCCCCGTTGTAGACCGGGTCGTTCACCGTGACGGCGGGCTGGGAGGACTGCGAGATGCCGGCTGCCGCCAGGGACGCGTCGATGTTGGCGTCGGGAAGGGTCTCGGCGTCGGCCTTCACGAAGGCGTTGCGCACCCCAGTCACGAAGTTGTCGTCGCCGATGATCTGGTTGGTCCACGCCGCCGCCCCCTGCACCCCGTCGCCGAGGCCGCCCACCCGGAACTGCGGGTCGCACGGAGCCGCATCGAACGCGTTCGTCGCTGTTCCCGCGCTGTTGACCGTGGTGGTCAGGTCCGAACCGGCACTCGAGACGTTCGAGAGGAACGCATCCATGCCGCTCGGTTTGGCAGAGCTGGTTGCCGCCATCGACTCCTCCTGGGGCTCGGAAGCGAGCGTACGGCCACCACCCGCCGCCTTCCAGCTCCGGCGTTGGGAAGGGGTCCCCAGTTTCAGCGCTCACCGTCGCTCGTAGAATCGCCTCGTGGCGTACAGCGCGCAGCGGGTCAACTTTCCCTTCGACCAGGCCCTGGCCCTGGCCCGCCAGTACCAGGCCCTGGCCGACCAGGTCGAGGCGACGCAGAACACCCGGCAGGGGTCCAAGCACCTGGCGTCGGATCAATGGCAGGGCAAGTTCGCCGGCGAGTTCGACCAGCGCATGACGAGCGCCGCCACCGGTGCGGGCAACGTCACCACGGCCCTGCGCCGGTCGGCGGCGGACCTGGCCCGAGCCTGGGCCGACGCCCAGCACCAACAGCAGCTCTACATCTACTACGCCATGGTCCAGCACAAGAAGAACGACCAGAACCTCGTGCAACAAGGCCTCAGCTTCTTCGGCCTCGACAGCATCGACACCGGCTCCAAACCCGGTGCGCCTGCGGTCCCCACGGGCCCTGGTTTTGCCGCCACCGCCGTCCCCCAGGCCCAGGTGCCGGGTGAGAGCCCTCCGCCCCTCGGCGCCACCACCTCGGCCTGAGGCACCTCAGGGCTTCGAGGGCCCGGCGTCAGTCGGGGAGGGTGATGCCCCGCTCGGCGACGAGCCGGGCCACCTCGTCGGGGAAGATGTTGCGCACGAGGAACAGGTCCTTGACGATGGCATAGTCGGGGGCCAGCCCCTTGGCGTAACGCTCGATGTAGGCCAGCTGCTTGGCGATGAGGAGGAGCTCCTTGGGGGCCTGGGCCTGGTAGCTGCCCATCAGCTCGACGCTCGTCTTGATCAGCTCCCCGAGGTTGAGTCCCTTCACGCCCGACGCCAACAGGGGGCCCATGATCATCCCCAACTGCAGGCCGAGCTCCTCGTCGGTGCCGCCGGTGTCGGGGAACACCCCCGCCTTGCGGTAGGCCCGCGCCACCCGGGTGAAATCGCCGTCGATCATGGTGGTGTAGAGCAGGTCGCTGAGCACGTCGCGAAACAGGGGGGGCAGCTCGCCCATGATCCCGAAGTCGAGGAACGCCGAGCGGCCGTCGTCGAGGACCCAGATGTTGCCGGCGTGCATGTCGCCGTGGAAGGGGCCGTGGACGATCACCGATTCGATCCACACCTTGGACCCCCGCCGCATGGCCAGCTCGCCGTCGACACCGCGGCGGGACAGCTCGTCGAACTCGTCCATGGGGACGCCCGACAGCCGTTCCATGCAGATCACCCGGGGTCCGCAGAAGTTCCAGTAGACCTCGGGGACGGTGAGGCACTTGTTGTCGCCGAACACCCAGATGTTCTGGCGGAACGCCGCCTGCCGGGTGGCCTCCAACGCCGGGTTGAGCTCGGCGAAGGTCAGGGCGTGGGCGTCCTCGACGATGCCGACCGGGTTGGTGATCTTGAGCCAGCCGAACCGCTCCAGCACCCGAGCCAGCTGGTACATGATGCGCAGGTCGACGGTCATGATCCGGTGGATGCCGGGACGTTGCAACTTCACGACCGCCTGGCGGCCATCAGGGAGCACGCAGGCGTGCACCTGGCCGACCGACGCGGCCGACAGGGGACGGTCGTCAAAGCGGGTGAAGATCTCCTCGGGCGGACGGCCCAGATCCTCGGTCACGATCCGGCGGGCGGTGGCGGCGTCGAAGGGAGGGACCTCGTCGAGGGTCCGTTGGCAGGCGTCGGCGAGGGGCTTGGGGAACATGCCCGGTGATGAGGCGATGATCTGGCCGATCTTGACCCAGCCCGGGCCGAGGCGTTCGAACCCGTCCACCGCCCCTTCGGCCATGGTCACGAACCGGCCCTGGCGCGGGCGGCGAAGAGCTACGGCCACCCACCGGGTGGCCATGGCGCCGAGGATGGCGGTACCGAGGATCCACGCCCCGACGATGAGCCGCCGGACCTCGGCCGCCCCGAAACGGGTGAGGGACGGGGCATCGACGCGCAGGGCGTCGGGTGGGGCGCCGTTGGCGTACGGCCCGGCGAAGGTCGGGTTGACGAGGGTTGGGTTGACGAGGGTCGAGCCGGCGTCGCTCCATGCCCCTTCCGCAGATGGTTGACGCACAGTCAGACACTACCGGCGGGCGTTGGACCCGGGCCAGGGCGTCAGTGCTTGCCGGGCGCCGTCGCGTAGTTGAGCAGGGAACGGTCGATGAGCTGCTCGATCGGGGCCTTGTCGTCGGTGTAGACCTGCCCCCCGCCGAGCGGGGCCCCGAGCGAAGCGGCCTCGGTGGCGCTCTGGGCCCGAAGGTCCGCAGGGACGGCGGGGCCGGTCAGGCGGGAGGCGGTGATGGGCCCGGCGCTGCCGACGAGCATGGTGTTGGAGGCGGTGACCGGGTCACGCCGCACCGTCGGGAAGGCGGTGCTCATGGTGGCGGCCATGACCTTCTCGAGGGCGTGCTGGCCGTCGGGTTGGCCGACGTTGACGATGACCACACCCCCAGGCTCGAGGTGGTCACGGACCAGGGCGAAGAATTCGGTGGTGGTGAGGTAGAAGGGAATGTAGGGCTGGCGGTAGGCGTCGACCACGATCGTGTCGTAGCGGTGATCGGTGGTCCTCAGAAACGGGCGGGCGTCGGCCGTGATCAGGTGGAGCTGCGGGCGGCGCTGCATGCCGAACCAGCGGATGCCGATCTGGGTCAGGGCCGGATCGATCTCGACGGCGTCGATGGGGGTGGCGGGGAAGTAGTGGGCGTAGGCCCGGTCGACGGTGCCGGCGGCATTGCCGAGGACGGCCATGGACCGGGGGGCGTGGCCGAGGGCGGCGAAGGGCAGGGTGAGCAGCGAGTCCCAGTACCCTCCGGTGAGCACGGTGTGGGGCCGGTAGACGGAGTGCTCGGCCTGTCCCTCGTTGAGCTCGAGGTACCGGGTGCCGTCGCCTGTCTGCACCACCTGGGCGTACTGGTAGCGCGTCTCGGTCTCGTAGAGGACCCGTTCCCCGGCCGCCGCCGGTTTGATCAGGCCCTGGGGGAGCAGCAGGGCGACGACCAGGGCCACCGCCACGATGGCGGCGCGTCGGGGGAGGGCGGGAGCGGCGACCAACCCGAGGGACAGGGCGAAGATCAGGAACGTCTCACGGGTGCCGGCGTAGGGCACGAGGACCAACGACGCGGCGAACGTCCCTACCAGGGCTCCGGCCGTGCCGATGGCCGAGAGGCGCCCCGCTGTGCGCCCGGCGTCGCGCAGGTCGGCCAACTTGAGGCGCAGGGCCCAGGGCGTGACGGCGCCGACGAGGAGCAGGGGGAGGGCGACGAGGGCCAGCAGGGAGGCCAACGATCCGGCGAAGATGCCGATCGACAGCGAGGAGAAAGCCCGGCCGGAGAGTCGCAGGAACGGCTCGGCGGCAAAGGGGACGACTCCGAGCAGGACGGCGGCGACGGTGATGAGCGAGGCCAGGCTGGCCATCGTCTGCCACCGGTCGGCTAGGCGCCCCCCGACCCAGTAGCCGATCGACAGGGCCACGAGCACCACGGCGATGGTGTTGGCCCACACCAGGTTGGATGCCCCGTAGAAGGGGGCGATGAGCCGGGCCACGGCGATCTCCGTGCCCAGGCTGGCGGATCCGACGATGAAGACGACGACCTCGATGGGCGGCTCCCACCGGCGGGTGAGCCTCCGGCGCGCCGCCGATGGTGGGTCACCGGGAGCGGGGCGGGTGCTGAGACCAGTGTTGGTGCCGATGGCCATCAGCGGGCCCCCGGCTCGTCGCCGACCGACGACAAGGGAGGGCCGGGCATCGGCCCGAAGGCTACCGGGCGGGGCCGGGGACTAGCCGCTCGGAACCAGGTTCCACCCGGGACGGGATGGCGACGATGGTCCGGTCGGGCTATTCCTCTCGGGGTGGCGGAATGAGAGGGGTGCGGCGCTCCAGGAGTGAGCTACGCGGCGATTGGGAGGGCACCGTTTGCGTATCGGGACTGGTGGGTGCGTTGTAGTTCTTTGTCGAGGTGCCATTTCCAGTATGTCTCGAAGTCGTCGTTGG